>NZ_JBEYWW010000035.1:0-101336 GCF_040644635.1 Microbispora sp. NPDC046933
CCTGTCGCCCTCGGCCGGGTGGTGCTGCACGCCGGGGGGCGGGAGTGGACCCCGCCCCCGCGGGCGGCGCCGGGCCGGGCGCCGGCGGCCCGCACGGGCTCGGCGAACACGGCGAGCACCGCGCGGTCCGGCGGCAGGCGCGGCGCGGGCGATCAGGTCGCCGGGGCGGCGGCGCGCAGCACCTTCATGAACTCCCGCATCCACGCCGGGTGGTCGGGCCAGGCCCGCCCGGTCACGAGGTTCTGGTCGACGTGCGCCTCGCTGTCGACCCACGTGCCGCCGCCGTTCTCGACGTCGAGCGCGCAGGCGGGGTACGCGCTGCTCTCGCGGCCCTTCAGCACCCCGGCGGCGGCGAGCACCAGCGGCCCGTGGCAGAGCGCGGCGATCGGCTTGCCGGCGTCCGCGAAGTGGCGGACGATCTCCTGGACGTCCCGGTCGCCGCGGATGTACTCGGGGGCACGACCGCCGGGGATCACCAGCGCGGCGTACTCGTCCGGGTTCACGTCGGAGAAAGCGACGTCGGCCGCCCAGGTGTGGCCCGGCTTCTCGGTGTAGGTGTCGAAGCCCTCGACGAAGTCGTGCACCACGAACTGCAGCTTCTTGGCGGACGGCGCCGCGATGTGCGCCTCGTAGCCCTCCTCGAGAAGCCGCTGGTACGGGTACATCACCTCCAGGTCCTCGGCCGCGTCGCCGGTGATGATGAGCACCTTCGCCATCGCGTAACCCCCTCCTGCGTACCGTTGCCGCCTCATCCTGCGCGCGGCCTCCCCCGCAGGTCAACGTCTCGCCCCGCTTCGGTCACGTGCCGCGTGGGCGCCTGGGGATTGGAGGCAGTTGGCACCGGCACCCTCCGGGATCCGCTAGAGTTGTTCACACGTCGCCGGGAAAAACCCCGAGCGATGGCTGCGGAAGTGGCTCAGTGGTAGAGCATCACCTTGCCAAGGTGAGGGTCGCGGGTTCGAATCCCGTCTTCCGCTCGGAGCCCGGACGAGATCCGGGCACGGACGATTAGCTCAGCGGGAGAGCGCTTCCCTGACACGGAAGAGGTCACTGGTTCAATCCCAGTATCGTCCACCAGCCACCGAAACCCCGGCCGCGGCCGGGGTTTCGTCGTTTCCTCACCCGTCCGGCGTGGGGGCGGCACCCGCCGGATCGTCATTGCGCCGGTCGCCTTGCGATCGCTCGACTGGATCATCGCCCAGGACGGCCCGCTCTCCGTCCCACGCGCCGCGTCCACCACGCGGAAACTCGTACGACTCGGGCAGCGCCCAGTTCCGCCATTCGCAAGCCGATATGAAGGAGAACTCGGGCGGCCGCGTTCTCGGATCCCGCGGCCCACCCGCCTGACGTCCGCGGACGGACGCGCTCGGGCCTGCGCGGATCTCCAGCCGATCCGCGGCGGCGCCGGCCGCCGAATGCGGCCGACGCCACCGAGAAATCGCGGCACGGCGCTCGCCTTTTCCGGCGAGCCATTCCCGTCACCACCGGTACGCCCCCGCCGTGAGCACCGGTATCAGGATGGGCACGGCCGATCCCTGCCGGTCGCCGGCGCCGAGATAATCTTCTATCAATTATCCCCGCGCCGGCACAATCCATTTCACCGGAAATCATACGACGCTTGTCTAGATTTCCTCTTAATGACGGACTTTGTCGCCATTTTGTGAACCCACGAGGAACTACCAGGACGGGACGACGAGAACCTGCGGCGCGGCCTGGCGCATCCGGGTTCGCAGCCAGAGCAGCTGGATGGCCGTCTCCGGGGCGCAGCGGCGGGCGAGGCCGAGCAGGTCGTCGTCCCTGAGCCCGCGGGCGGCCTGCGCGACCACGCTCCACGACAGGTCGCACTCGGTGGCGAGGAGATACAGCCCGTGCAGGTCCCGCAGCAGCGCGAGGCCGCCGCCGTCCCCGCCGCCCCGCCCCGGCGTCACGCGGGGGCGCCGTGCGGCCCCGGCGTCCGCGCCCTCGGCGCCCGCCCGATCCCGTTCCACGGCCCCGCGAACCACCCGCTGGAGGTCCGCCGTCTCCAGGCCCGCCGCGTTGAAACCCCCGCCGTCGATACTCGCGGCGTCGAAACCACCGCCATCGAAACCACCGGTGTCGAAACCACCGGCAGCGTACCCCGCTGCGTCGATCCCCCCGGCGTCGAACCCTCCGTCGAAACTGGACGTCTCCAGGCGCGGCACCTCCAGGCCCGGCGGCTTGACTCGATCGCGGGCGCCCCCGGAGCGGTACCGCCGCAGGAAGGGCCCCAGCCGCTCGGCGTGGTCGCGGCACTGCGCCGCCAGGCGCTCGCAGACGCCGCACAGGTCGGACTCGCGGGGGTGGCCGCGCCGGAGCGCGCCGAACCCGGACGACAGCTCGTGCTGCGTGCGGGCCAGCGTCTCCAGATAACGCGCCAGATGCTCGCTCACGGATCGCCCCACCCGCGGGCGGCGTCCCCCCAAGCGGTGCGTGTGCCTGCAAGGACCATGTCTCGTCGCTTCCTTCCGGTAGGCCGACCCACCTCGTTCCCGGCGATCGCGGACGTCAGACCTCCTCGTACCGCTCCGGCGCCTCCCCTCCTCCGGTCGCGGCCGTCACCTCGGGCCGCGCGCTCATCCCACGGCCGAGGCGCGTGGCGGCGGACGAGTAGAAGCCCTCCTCCGCGGCGGCGTCCCCGCGCCGCCCGGCCTTCACCAGCCGGACCGCCGCGGCCGTGCGCAGCGGCCGGCGGGACACCGGATCCCACGCGGTGAGCGTCAGCTCCCCCGCCGCCCGCGTCACCGCCTCGCCCTGCCCGTCGAGCAGCAGGACCACGGCTCCCGGGCGTACGCCCGACAGGCGCGCGACGGCCTCCAGCACGCCGAGGGGCGACTCGACCCGCACGAGGTCGCCGTTCTCGACGCCGAGCGCCGCGGCGTCGCCGGGGTGGACCTCCAGGCAGGGCTCGGCCGGGAACGGCTCGGGCACGGCGTCGCCGGCACGGGCCGGCCGGGCCGGAAAGCGCCGCTGCGCCGGGCGGGTGGTGAGGACCAGGGGGTGTTCGTCGTCGGCGACCTCGGGAGACGGCTCGAAGTCGGCGGCGTGGAGGAAGGCCCGTCCCCCGGGGTCCTCGGCGCGGTACCGCTCCTCGCCGTATTCGGCCCCTGTGGCGAGGTCGGCCCCGAACGTCTGGCAGTGCCCAGGCCCGGTGGCGAAGCGCCCCCCGGCGTACAGACGCTCGGCCCCCTGCGAGCTGGACGGCGTGCAGGGCCACTGGACGCCGCCGGCGCGCAGCCGGTCGTAGGTGATCCCGGTGTGGTCGCACGGACGGCCCTTGGAGCACGCCTTCCACGCCTCGAACGCCGACTCCGCGTCGGTCCAGCGCACGAGCGGCCGGCCGTCCCGGTCGCGCAGGTCCATCCGCCGCGCGTAGTCGATCAGGATGTCGAGGTCCGCCCTGGCCTCCCCCGGCGGCTCGGCCGCCTTCTCGCACAGGTGCACGGTGCGGTCGGCGCCGGTGACGGTGCCGGCCTTCTCGCCCCAGGCCGCCGCCGGGAGCACCACGTCGGCCAGCCGCGCGGTCTCGGTCAGGTACGGATCCTGGACGACGACGAACAGCTCCTCCCTGGCGAGGATCCGGTCGAGGCCGGGCACCGTGGTCGCCGGATCGGAGGCCGTGACCCACAGCAGCCCCAGCGAGCCCTCCTCGGCGTACCTGAGGATCTGGGTGGCGTGCGTGGCGGGCCCCCAGTGCGGGATGACGGCGGGGTCGACGTTCCACAGGTCCGCCAGCTCGCGCACGTGCCCGCTGTCGGCCCAGTTGCGCAGCCCGGGCAGGTCTCCGGCCGAGCCCGCCTCCAGCGCGTCGCACCCGGGCCCGCCGAGCTGGAACAGCCCGGCCCCCGGACGGCCGAGCATGCCGCGCAGCAGGTGGACGTTGTTGACCTGGCAGGCGGCGGCGGTCGCCTGGTTGGAGCCCAGGAAGGCCGGGCCCACGGTCGACACCAGCCGTTCTGCCGCGCCCAGGATCTCGGCGGCCTGCTCGATCTGCCCGACCGGCACCGCGCAGATCTCCGCCGCCCGCTTGGCGGGGTACGCCTCGACGACCCGCCACAGCCGTTCGAACCCGACGGTGTGCGCGGCGACGTAGGCCGCGTCGTGCCAGCCGCCCGCGATCAGCTCGTGCAGCAGCCCGTTGAGCAGGGCCACGTTGGTGCCGGGACGCACGGCGAGGTGGACGTCGGCCTCCCTGGCCGCCGCCGTCTCCTCCGGGCCCACCGCGATCATGGCGGGCGGCCTGGAACCGAGCCGGCGGTCGAGCATGCGCTCCCACAGCACGGGATGGGTGGCGGCGCAGTCGTGTCCCCACAGCGCGAGCGCGTCGCAGTGGTCCACGTCGGTGTACGAGCCGGGCTGGCCGTCGGTGCCGAAGCTCGCCGCGAGCGCGGCCGCGGCCGCCGCCGCGCCCCAGCGCGTGTCGCCGTCCATGTGCGGGGTGCCGATGCCCGCCTTGCCGATGACGGCGAGGGTGTAGTGCTCCTCCAGGAACAGCCGCGTGCCCGTGTGGAAGGCGAGGCGGCCCCAGCCGCCGGGACGGGCCAGGAGTTCCCGTGACCTCGCCACGACGCGGTCCATCGCGACGTCCCACGTCGCCTCGACCAGCCGCCCGTTCTCGCGTACCAGTGGGCGGGTGAGCCGGGCCGCGCGCCGCTGCCAGGCGTGCCACTCCCGGGGGTCGAGCCTGCCGTGGTTGACGCGGTCCCCGGCCCGGCCGCGCACGCCCACGACCCGGCCGCCGCGCACCGCCAGGTCGAGGGCGTCGCCGCCGGAACCCGCGGCGGAGACGGCGGGAACCCAGCGCTCGACGTCCGGCTCGGCGACGCCGTCCTCCAGAAACACGTCCACACGCACCGGCCAGGGGCTGCCGAGGCGGATGACCGGGGGGAGCGCGTCGCGCATGTGACTCGGCAGGGCCGCGGCCAGCCGTTCCACCGCGTCGGGAGGTCCGTACGGCGTGCGCCGCCCCCGGGGATCGGCGATCCGTTCCAGCACCTGGCACCTCCGCGGTGACGATGTGTGAACGACGCGTCCCGTACCCGGTGCCATGCACCCCTGATCCCGGAATCGCCCGAACTGACCAGTTCCTTTTCGAATACTTTCCATAGGGTGTCAATGCCGGACCGGCCCCCTGCTGGGGTCTCGTGATCTGTAAAGTGCATTTACTGGGTGTTGTCGGCGCGGCCGGCGGGGGCGGCCCGCGCGTTCGCGTGTGGGGTGCGAATGGACGGACGCACGGCCGGTCCGGTCGTCACGGGCACTTCCGCGCCACTCGTCGGACGGCAGGACGCGCTGACCGCGCTGCGGGGCGCGATGGCCGCGAGCCGCCGCGACGGGTTCCAGTTCCTCGCGCTGGCCGGCGAGCCGGGCGCGGGCAAGACGCGGCTGCTCGGCGAGCTGGCGGCGATGGCCGGCCGGGACGGCTTCACTTCGCTGTGGGGACGCGCCGCCGAGTACGAGCAGATGCTCCCCTACAGCGCCCTGGTGGACGCGCTCGACGACCATCTCGACGCACGCAGGGAGGAGGTCGTCAGGACCGTGGGGTCCGGGCAGGCCGCCCTGCTGTCCGGCGTCTTCCCCGGGCTCGCCGCCGACGAACCCCCGGCCGGTGACGAGCCCGCGCTGGCCGACGACCGCAGCGGCCTGGCCCGGTATCGGCTCTACCGGGCCGTACGGCACCTGGTGGGCGCGCTGGCCGGGGACGCCGGCCTGCTGCTGGTCCTCGACGACGTCCACTGGGCCGACGACGGCACGATGGAGTTCCTCGACCACGTCGTGCGCCACCCGCCCGCCGGCCCGGTGCTGATGGCCGTGGCCTACCGCCCGGCCCAGGCCGCCCCGCGCGTTGCCAGGCTGGCGGCGACGGCCGGCCCGCGCGGGCACGAGGTCGTGGTCGGGCCGCTCAGCGCGGCGGAGGTCCGGCAGTTCCTCGGTCCCGACGTCAGCCGGGGACGCGGCATGGCGCTGTACGAGGCCAGCGGCGGAAACCCGTTCTACCTGGAGGCGCTGGCCCGGATGGGCGGCACCGACGTGGCCGAGCTGCCGCCGACCGTGCTCGCCGCGCTCCGGGTCGAGTTGGGCGACCTGTCCCCCGGCGCGCTGCTGGTGGCCCAGGCCGCCGCGGTCGCCGCCGACGAGTTCGAGCCGGCCGTCGCCGCCGTGGCCGCCGAGGTGCCGCCGGCGGCCACGCTGGCCGCCCTGGACGAGCTGGTCGAGCGCGACATCGTCCGCAGCGCGGGCGGACGGTTCCGCTTCCGTCACCCCCTCGTGCGCCGCGCGGTCTACGAGTCGGCGGCCGCGGGCTGGCGCCTGGGCGCGCACGCCAGGATCGCGGCCCACCTGGCGAAGCTGGGCGCCCCGGCGACCGTACAGGCCCACCACGTCGAGCATTCCGGGTCGTTCGGCGACCAGCGGGCCGTGGAGGTGCTGGTGGCCGCGGCCCGCGCGGTCACCGCGCACGCGCCTGCCACCTCGGCGCACTGGCTGCAGGCGGCGCTGCGGCTGATGCCGGACGACGCCGCCACCCGCGAGGACCGTCTCTCCCTGATGATGGAGCTGAGCTGGGCCCAGGGGATCAGCGGCAGGCTGGCCGAGGGGCGCGACACCGCCCGCGAGCTGCTGCGCATGCTGCCGGAGGACGACTACCCCCGCCGGGGCCGGGCGGCCCGCGTCTGCGCGCTGATGGAGCGCCAGCTCGACCGCCCCCAGGAGGCGAGGGCGCTGCTGCTCGACGAGCTGAGCCGCATGCCCAACCCGCGGGCGGCCGCCGCCGTGCCGATGCGGATGCGCCTGGTCGCCGAGAGCATGATGCGGGTGGACTTCCGGGCCGCCCAGGCCGTGCTCGACCTGATGCCCGACAACGCCGACGACTGGGAGCCGGGGCTCGCGGTCGCGGTGGCGGCGCTGCGCCCGATGCCCGCCCTGGCCGCCCGCCGTACGGACGACGCGCTGCGCTACGCGGAGATCGCCGGCAAGCTGCTCGCCGACGCGCCGGACGAGCACCTGTCCGAGTGGCTGGACGCCATCGCGTGGCTGTGCTGGGCCGAGTCCTACCTGGGCCGGTACGGCGAGGCGCTGCGGCACTTCGACCGGGCGGCGGCCGTCGCCCGCTCGACCGGGCAGACCTACATCCTGACCAACCTGCTCGCGGGCCGGGCCAAGACGCTGGTCGCGACGGGCCGCCTGGCGGAGGCCAGGGCCACCGCGGAGGAGTCCGTCGAGGGCGCCCGGCTGCTCGACTCCGGCCAGCAGCTCGTCTTCGCGCTCACCCAGCTCTGCCTGGCCGAGTCGTGGAGCGGCGACGACGAGGCGGCCGTCCGCGCCGGCGAGGAGGCCGTGCGGTGCGGCGTCGGCGCGGGCGAGACCTGGGAGGCCACGGCCCGCTACGCGCGGGGACAGGCCCTGGTCAACGCGGGCCGGTACGCCGACGGCGTCGAGGCGGTGCTGGACGCGTGCAACCGGTTCGAGTCGCCGCGTGTGGACCCGGGGACGCTGCTCCAGGCGTGCGAGACCCTCGCCTACGCGGACGCCGCCCAGGCGAGCGACACGGCGGCAGGCACAGCGGCAGGCACAGCGGCAGGTACGGCAGCCGACATGGAGACCGACACGGAGGCGGCCGCGCGGGCGGCGCAGTGGGCGGCGCTCGCCGTGCGGCTGGAGGAACCGCGCCTGCCGGCCTACTGCGGCTTCGCCGCGCTCGCCCGCGCGCACGCGCTGTGCCGCAGGGACCCGCGCGGGGCGGCCGAGGCCGCGGAGGAGGCGGCCCGCCTGCTGGCCGCGGGCGAGCGGCGGCTCGACGCGGGCCGTGCCCTGCTCACCGCCGGTCTCGCGCATCTCGGGACGCCTGACGGCCGGAGCCGCGCCCGGGAGCACCTGCGCGCCGCGGCCGAGATCTTCGACTCCTGCGGCGCCCGCGCGCTCAAGGCGCGCACCGAACGTGAGCTGCGCCGCCTCGGCGTACGGGTGGGCGGGGGCGCGAGCACGGCCACGGGCGGGGAGGCGGCCCGGTTCGGGCTATCGCCCCGCGAACTGGAGGTGGCGTTGCTGGTCGCCGAGGGGCTGACGAACCAGCAGGTCGCCGAGCGGCTCTTCCTCAGCGTCCGTACGGTGGAGACGCACCTGTCGCGGATCTTCGCCAAGCTGGAGGTCACCTCCCGGGTCGGCGTGGCGACCGCCCTCACGCGGTGAGCGCCGGTAAGTACGGGTTTTCCACGATGCCCCCGGCACGGGTGGTCCTGGGATCGTAAAGCCCGGCAGAAAGGCGATCGGATGGAACACCGCATACCCCGGTTCACGCTCGACGGCGTGCGGGACGCCGAGGTCACGGTTCATCCGTTCGCCACGGAGGACGAGCTGGGGTTACAGCTCACCCGGTTCCGCCGCGACGACACGCCGGCGCAGGGGGCGCCGGACGACGTCGTGCTGCTCGTGCACGGCCTGACCTCGTCGAGCGACATGTTCATCATGCCGGAGCAGACGAACCTGGTCCGGTTCCTGCACGACAGCGGGTTCGGCGACGTGTGGACGCTGGACTTCCGGATGAGCAACAGGTTTCCGTACACGATGGAGACCCGCAGGCACACGCTGGACGACATCGCCCAGTACGACCACCCGGCAGCACTGCGCGAGATCCGCCGCCACGTGGGGGCGCGGCGGATCCACGTGGTGGCCCACTGCCTGGGGTCGGTGACCTTCCACATGAGCCTGTTCTCCGGGGCCGTGAGCGGGATCGCCAGCCTGGTCGCCAACAGCGTCGCGCTGACGCCCCGGGTGCACCCCTGGGCCCGCCTCAAGCTCACCCTCGGCCCCGCGCTGCTGGAGTACGGCACGGGCCTGTCGTACCTGGACCCGCGGTTCAGGGACGCGCCACCGCTGACGCGGCGGTGGCTGCTGGCCCGCGCCGTCTCCTTCTTCCATCCGGAGTGCCGGGAGGCGGCCTGCCACATGCAGAGCTTCATGTGGGGCAGCGGCAGGCCCGCGATGTACCGCCACCGCAACCTGGCGCCGAGCACGCACCTCCACGAGCGGCTCGCCGACCTCAACGGCGCGAGCGACCTGCACTACTACCGGCACGTGCGGAAGATGGTGGCCGCCGGGCGGGCGGTGAAGTACGACACCGGCGACCCGAGGTATGCCGCGCTGCCGGACGACTACCTGGTCAACGCGGCCGACGTCGACACGCCGATCCTGTTCCTGACGGGCGACCACAACGACGTCTTCACCGACTCCAACATCGTCTGCCACCGCGTCCTGTCGAAGGCGGCGCCGGGGCGGCACGAGCTGCGGACCCTTCCCGGGTACGGGCACATCGACCCCCTGATCGGGGCGAACGCGCACCGGGACGTCTTCCCGCACATCCTCGACTTCCTGAAGCGACACAGCGGTCGCTGAGGCGACACCGAAAGATCATTCATGGAACACGTCGACGCGGTCGTGGTCGGTTCGGGCTTCGGGGGCGCGGTCGCCGCCTACCGCCTCGCCGAGGCGGGGCTGTCGGTGGTCGTCCTGGAGCGGGGCAGGGCGTACGCGCCGGGGGACTTCCCGCGCGGCCCGGCCCAGCTCGGCCGCGCCTTCTGGGACCCGGACGAGGGCCTGTACGGGATGTTCGACATCTGGAGCTTCTCCGACTGCGACTCGGTGGTCGCCAGCGGCCTCGGCGGCGGCTCGCTCATCTACGCCAACGTCATGCTGCGCAAGGACGAGGACTGGTTCGTCCACGAGCAGGCGCTGCCCGACGGCGGCTACGAGTCGTGGCCGGTGACCAGGGCCGACCTCGATCCGCACTACGACGCGGTCGAGCGCATGATCGGCGTCTCGCCCTACCCGCTGAGCCATCCCGGCTTCGACGACACGCTGAAGACGCTCGCCATGCGGGACGCGGCGGCCGAGCTGGGGCTCGACTGGCGGCTTCCGCCGCTGGCCGTCAGCTTCGCGCCGTCGCCCGGCGCGGAGCCCTGCCAGGGCACGCCGCTCGCCGCCCCCGCGTACGGCAACCTGCACGGCGTGCCGCGCCGTACGTGCCGGTTGTGCGGCGAGTGCGACCTCGGCTGCAACGACGGTGCGAAGAACAGCCTCGACCACACCTACCTGTCGGCCGCCCGGCACCACGGCGCGGACCTGCGCACGCTGCACGAGGTGCGGCGCGTCAGGCCGCGCGTGGGCGGCGGCTACGACGTGGAGTACGTCGAGCACATGCCGCGCCCCGGAGAGGCGGGCGAGGACGACGACGGGCTGCCCCGGTGGACCGGGCCGCACACGATCAGCTGCGACCGGCTCGTCCTGGCCGCCGGCACGTACGGCACGTCATACCTGCTGCTGAAGAGCCGGGCGGCCTTCCCCGGCCTCAGCGGGACGCTCGGCACCCGCTTCTGCGGCAACGGGGACATGCTGGCGTTCCTGCTGCGGGCCACCGACCGGAGCAGGACCCGGCCCATCCGGGCGAGCCGCGGACCGGTCATCACCAGCGCGATCCGGCTCGACGACGGCGCGGACGGGCGCGGCGCCTACATCGAGGACGGCGGCTATCCCGAGTTCGTCGACTACCTGGTCGAGGGCGCGGACCTGGGGCCGGGCCGGATCGCCCGGTTCCTGCTGCGGCGGCTGCGCAACATCCTCACCCACGACACCAACCTGTCGGCGGAGTTCGCCGACCTGATCGGCCGGGGTGAGCTGTCGGGCACCTCGCTGCCGCTGCTCGGCATGGGCCGCGACGTCCCGGACGGGAGGCTGCGCCTGCGCGACGGCCGCCTCGACGTGGACTGGACGGCCGAGACCAGCGACGACTACTACGAGCGGCTGCGTGCGATCATGCGCAGGATCGGCGACGTGCTCGGCGCGGAGTACGCCGACAGCCCGCCGTGGTGGCGCAGGCGGGTCATGACCGTGCATCCGCTGGGCGGCGCGCCGATGGGCCGCCATCCTGGCGAGGGGGTCTGCGACGCGTACGGGGAGGTCTTCGGCTTCCCCGGGCTGTACGTCGCGGACGGCGCGGCCCTGCCGGGGCCGGTCGGCGCCAACCCGTCGCTGACGATCGCCGCGCTCGCCGACCGCATGAGCACCCGGATCCTGGAGACCCGCGCGTCCGTCGCCGCGTCCCCGGTGGAAATGAAGGCCGTGGAAATCAACGCCGTTGAAATCAACGCCGTGGAAACCAAGGCCATGGAGGTCGAGGCCATGGAGGTCGAAGCCGCGGAGTCGTCCGCCGCGCCGTCGATCGAGGTGGGGGCGGAGGCCGTACCGGTGGGGACGGCGGCGCGGCCGACGGCACAGACGGGTGCGGTACAGGCCGGCACGGCGCACGCCGGCACAGCGCAGACCGGCACAGCGCAGACCGGCACAGCGCAGACCGGCACAGCGCAGACCGGCACAGCGCAGACCGGCACCGCGCACGCCGGCGCGGTACAGGCCGCGGCACCGGAGACCCTGGAGACGGTGGGCACGCCGGAAACGCGGGCCGGTTCCGAGCCGACGGCCGCCGTCTCCGGCGGCCGTCCCTTCGCGGCCGGGCCCGCGGACGTGCCGAGCGTGTTCGAGGACCGGACCTCGCTGTGGTTCGTGGAGGAGATGCGAGGGCTCCTGATGCCCGGCGGATCCGTGCGCCGCGGGTCCATGCGCGGCGGGTCCGTCCCCGGCCGCCCGGACGCCGGGGACGGGGCCGGAGGGTTCCCGTTCGCCTTCCGCCTCACGATCACGATCGACGACGTCGACCGTTTCCTCGCCGAGCCCGGGCACGAGGCCAGGGCGGAGGGCTGGATCGAGGCCGACCTGTGCGGGGGCAGGCGGCCGATCGCCGGGGGTTCGTTCAACCTGTTCGTCCCCGGAGAGGCGGCCGGGCAGCGGCGCATGTGCTACCGCCTGCGCTTCTGGGACGCCGACGGCCGCCCCCGCACGCTGGCCGGGCACAAGGAGATCCAGCCGGGCGCGCCGACCCGCCTGTGGCTGGACACCTCCACCCTGCACGCCCGCCTGCTGGAGGGGCACGTCGAGGAGGACGGGGACGAGGACGCCGCCGTGGTCGCCGCGGGGACGCTGCGCATCCTGCCGTCCGACCTCGTGCGGATGCTCACGACCTTCCGTACGGCCGGGCCGGACGGCGCGGCGGCCGTGGCCCGCTTCTGCCGGTTCTTCCTCGGGGAGCTGTGGGAGGTCTACGGCCCGGGCTGATCTCTAGACCCAGGGATCGTAGTCGACCTCCAGCGGCTCCTGGCCGGGCCGGTCGGGCTCCGGGACGTGCCGGAGGTTGACCCTGATCCTGGTCCAGGTCGAGCTGCGCCCGCGCATCGAGTCGACCAGGACGTCGGCCGGCCGCAGGAGGCGGGCCACCTCGGGGTGGCGGGCCCGCCACCGCTCGAACCCGGCCATCGCCTCGTCCCGCGTGGCGGCCCTGGCGATCTCGACCAGCGGCATGACGGACTGCCGCCGCCCCTGCCTGGGCGCCGCCGTCGGCTTTTCCGGCCGGGGACCCTGCGCCTCGGCCAGCTCCAGCAGTGCCTCCAGGGAGCCCGCCCGCCCGTCCATCCCGGCCCACGGGTCGCCCACCTCGGCGTACCGGTCGGGCATCGACGCGAGCGTGAAGTCCTCCGGCCGGCACCCGGGCACCTCGTCCCAGCCCAGCGGGGCCGAGACCAGGCCGGTCGGCCGTACCGAGTAGGCGGAGGCGACGGTGTGGTCGCGGGCGTTCTGGTTGTAGTCCACGAAGACGCCCTGCCGCTCCTCCTTCCACCACCGGCTGGTCGCGACGTCCGGCTCCCGGCGCTCGACCTCCCTGGCCACGGCCTCGGCGGCCCGCCGTACCTCGCGGAAGGTCCAGCGCGGCTCGATGCGGGCGTAGACGTGGAAGCCGCGCGAGCCCGACGTCTTGGGCCAGGCGGTCAGGCCGTGCTCCTCCAGCACGTCCCTGGCGACCAGGGCGACCCGGACGATCTGCTCCCATCCGACGCCGGGCACGGGGTCGAGGTCGATCCGCAGCTCGTCCGGATGGTCGAGGTCATGGGCCCGTACGGGATGGGGGTTGAGGTCGACGCAGCCCAGGTTCACGGTCCACAGCAGGCAGGCGAGGTCGCGGATCACCACCTCCTCCGCCGTGCGGCCGGAGGGGTAGCTCAGCTCGACGACCTCCACCCATTCCGGGCGCTTGGCGGGCGCGCGCTTCTGGAAGAACGCCTCCCGGTCGACGCCGTGCACGAAGCGCTTGAGTATCACCGGCCGGTCGGCCACGCCGCGCACCGCCCCCTCGGCGACCAGGCGGTAGTAGGAGATCAGGTCGAGCTTCGTGTGCCCGGTCCGCGGGAAGACCACGCGGTCCGGATTCGTGATCTTCACGATCCTGCCGTCGAGTTCCAGCGTCATGCCGCCACACTACATCGCAGCTCCGCGCCCATCCGGCGGCACGCGTGGAGCCGGGACGCTGACATTCGCGGGCGGACGCTCTAAGATCGCCGCCCATACCCGACATGCGGCAGGAAAGGCAGGCGCACGCCCTTGATTTCCGACAGATGGTCCGCGTCGGCCGTGGAACAGCTCATCTCGTTGCCACTGGAATCCCTGCTCACCGGGGACTACGAAGCCGATCCCGCGCTCGTCCACGAGCGTCTGCGCGCCAGGTATGGCCCGGTGGCCCCGGTCGACCTCCTCGGCGTGCCGGTCTGGTTCGTGCTCGGCTACGACGAGGTGCTGCACGTCATGCAGAACGCGCGCGGCATCTGGAGCAAGCGCGTGGACCACTGGCGGGCGTACGCGGAAGGGCGCGTTCCCGCCGACTGGCCGCTGCTCGCCCTCCTGCGGGCCGACAACTCGGGTTTCCACGACGGGGAGAGGCACCGGGATCTGCGCGGCGCCTGGATCGCGGGGCTCCGGCCGTTCCAGGATCCCGGAAGCGAGCAGGCGCAGCGGCTGGAACGCGCCATGGTGCGCTACTGCGACGACCTCGTCGGCGTGATGACGGAAAGCGGGCCCACCGGGCAAGCCGACCTCGCCGCCCAGTACGGGCGGCCGTTCCCGTTGCTCGTCGCCAACCACCTGCTCGGCGTCACCATCGAGCGGGGCGAGGAGATGGTGGAGGACCAGTGGCGGCTGCTGGACGGCCCCGACTCCGCCGGGGCGTACCAGCGGTTGTACGCCACCCTCCTGGAACTGGCGACGATCAAACGGCAGCGGCGCGGCGGCGACCTGCCGTCGTACATGATCGAGGCGAAACCGGACCTCACCGACGAGGAACTCGCCCGCGAGTTGATGATGCTGTCCGGCTTCCTCGACTTCACCGGCAGCCTGATCTGCAACGTCATCCTCGAAGTGATCACCAGCCGACGGCTCAGGGAGACCGTGTCGGTCGGCGCGATCGAGGAGGCGGTCAACCGCGTCGCCCTGGCCAACCCGGCGCTGGCCAACCTGACCTTCCGCTACGCCAGGACGGACGTGAAGCTCGGCCGCTTCACGATCGCGGCCGGCGACCCGGTGATGCTGTCCATCGCGGGCGCGCACACCGACCCGCGCTTCGCCGCCGCGCTCACCCGCGACACCGTCCGCAGCACCCGCGCCCACCTGGCGTGGGGCGCGGGCCCGCACCGGTGCCCGAGCCAGCGGCTGGCCATCCAGATGTCCACGATCGCGGTGCGCCGCCTGCTCGACCGGTTCGCGACGCTGAAGCCGGCGCTTGCGGCCGACCGGCTTCCCTGGCGTCCCTCCCCCTTCGTACGCGCGCTGCGTTCCCTGCCCGTGCACTACGAGCTCGGCACGAGCTTCACCCCCACGCCCCGGCCCGAATCCGGTGGCGAGCCGTCGCCCCTGAAGGACGGTACGGAGGACGGCGCGGAGGACGGCGGCGACCGACGCCCGAGGTCCGGACTCGTGGCGTTCCTGCGGAAGCTGCGCCGCGCGCAGTGAGTCACGGACGGATCTGACGGGTGATCGTCGGGTCGGTGATCGCGGTGTCGGCGGCGAGCAGGAACGCCTTGGACACGATGACCGACAGCATGCCCCCGTCCTCCTCGAACGGGAGGAAGACGCGGCTGCCGGTCCCCTTCGGGACGATGCACAGGTAGGCGTCGTTGGGCTCCATCAGGATGTTGCCCGACCCCAGATGGATCTTGTACGTCCGCAGGTCACCCCGCACCACCAGGAAACGATCGGTCAGCGCGCACCGGTCGGCGATCGCCAGCCGCGGCAGCAGCCGGGCGAGCGCGTCGCGGCGCACCCGGGCGTTCTCGGTCAGGTCTGCGACGCCGTAGGAGTGCCAGTAGTCCCGCAGCCCGTCCACTCCCCGGTCGACCCACTCCGGATCGGCGCCGATCGACGCGACCGCGACGAACAGGTCCACGTCCCGCATCGCCTCGCTGAACACCAGCGGCGGCACCTCGGCGAGCCGCGCCTCACGCCAGCCGTCCTCGGCCATCCGGTGGAAGCGGACCTCGCCGGTGGTCGCGTATCCGTCCTCGTGCCAGAGGTAGTCGTGGAGGAACGTCGCCCGCCAGCCCCCTCCGCCCAGCACCCGCCGGGCCTCCCCGTCGCCTCCGCCGTCCCACGGCCCCAGATAGGGGGCCTGCCACCCACGCTGCTTGAACAGCGCGTACAGCTTGTGGTAGCCGACCACGTGCCCGGCGAACCGGTTGGAGTAGGTCGCGGTCGCCTCCTCGGCGGGCGTCAGCAGGTACACCTCGCGGAAGGCCTGCTTGAACGGCTGGCGCAGCTCCTTGTCCTGCACGATCTCGCGCCAGGCCCGCACCTCGTCGGGCGTGGCGCGGGCGGGGTGCCACAGCCGCACGGGCACGTCCGGCACGGTCAGCCCGAGCTCGCCGCGCCACACCCCGGGTGACACCTCGAATTCCCAGATCAACCGGTCCGTGACGGGGTGCCCCTCCAGCTGCCGGTAGGGCGGCGCGACCTGGTGGGCGTACCCGGCCTCCAGCGCCCTGACCAGGGTCGCCTGCTGCCGCCGGGCCTGCTTGGCCAGCTCGCGCAGCCGCTTGACCTCCTCGGGGTGCTCCCGTTTGACCGCGGCCGGGACCGTCTTGAGCTTCCTGTCCCCGTGCCACCATGACAGCTCGGCCTCGCCCTCGATCGAGATGACCGCGGTGTGCTCGCCCAGCTCCTGCCGTACGCGCCCGTCCGGCAGCCGGAAGGCGACCTCCACCCGGTCGGCCAGCGCGGGTTCGACGCGTTTGAGGATGCGGTCGAGCTGCTTGGGCACCCCCGCGTGCCGGGTCGCGTCCCTGGCGGCGCGCAGGGCCGAGACGGCCTCGGGGGTCGGGTGGTCCTCGGCCGCGCGGGCGATCTCGAACAGCACTCCCTGCGAGGGCAGGGTCCTGGCCTTGGTGGGCGCCACCGCGACACCGCGCACCAGCCGTTCCAGCGGCTCGGGGAGCCAGGGCTCGTCCCGGAGGAGCGCGATCCGTACGGCGCGGCCGATGGTCCCCTTCTCCCCCACGCCGAACGCCTTCTCCGCCCGATAGGGCAGCTCCCCGGCGTGGATCGCGGTGACCCGGGCCGCGGCCGCCTCCACGGTGGTGCGGACGAAGGCGACGTAACCGGGAAGGGCGCTCAGCCGCTCCCGGGCGTCGGGCAGCGGCGGCGGGACGTCCAGGTGCAGCGGGGCCTCCGAGATCTCCCGCACGAACTCGGCGAACAGCGCCCGCTGCGCGGGGTCCCAGCCGAGCAGCAGCTCCACCTCGGCCACGGCCAGCGGCCCGCGGCCGGCGCTGAGCCGCTCGGCCACCTCGGCGTCCAGCCCGGCGAGCCCGGCGGCCGCCAGCAGCGAGAACGGCTCGTCGAGCCGATCCTCCCGGAGCAGGCGCTCCACCACGGCGCGGGCCGGATCGGCCAGCCGGTCGAGCGGCGCGCCATCGGGACACCGGACCAGCGCGCCCGCCCCGAGCCGCACGTTCTCCCGTTCCCCGGCCATGGCGTCGAACAGGTCGGCGCACGCCTCCGGAGTGAACAGCGGCTGACGCTCCCGCACCTCCTTCTGGACCTCCCACCGTGCGTCGACGGCGTCGCCGTTCTCGATGTCGACGCGGTAGACCGCGGGGAGCAGCGCTCCCAGCTCGTACGCGCTGAGCTGCGAGGCGTCGAGCGTGGGTATGTCACTCGCGGTGGCGACACCCGCGAACAGGTCGCGCAGGTGCCGCTCCCGCTGGACCCACCTCGCGGCTCCCGTCAGCAGGTCGTGCAGGAACCGCGCCTGCGGAGACAGCCGTGTGCCGGAGACGTTCATGGGGGGATGACTCGTTTCTACGTGCGTCAGACAGTGCCGCATTCATATCAACGACCGACGACAAACTCCCCGGGCCGGCGGAACCGGCCTGACACCCCGGACCGCCGCGCATGCCCGGCCGCCGGCCGAGGAACGACTCGGGCGGCACCCGCCGCCCCCCGTTCCCGCTTCCGGCCGTTCCCTCGGAAGCTGCCGCCGATGAGCGACAGCCGGGCGGTCCCGATCACGCGAACCAGACGATCGCCTGCCCGTGCGACCGGGTCCAGGCGAGAGGTGTCCCGTCCAGCGCGAGAACGTTGCACAGCGGCCCGTCGGGAGGATCCGGCAGCGCCGGGTAGGGCAGCACATCCACGGCCTCGTTCGCGATCCAGCGACCCGGCAGCCCGCCCACCACCTCGGCGAACGCCTCGCGCCGCGACGGCGCCACCTGGTAGAGCACAGAGGTGTGGAAGATCACCAGCGTCGCACCTGCCGGCGCTCGCGCGGCCAGCGCCGGCAGGTCGTCCACCAGGTCGCCCCGCGCGAGCAGCGGCGGCTCCGCCGCGGCGACGGCCGCCGCGGCCCGTAGCCGGGCACGGCGGTGCACGTGCTCCGGCCAGACGAGTGCGTCGAGCCACGCGACGTCGGCGGGGTCGGTCACGTCGAGCGGGTTCAGATCGAGCCCGGCCCGCCATACGACGTCGGGTACGCGGGCCGGCGGCGCCATCCCGGTCGCGGCGCAGTCCAGGACCGGTTCGCCGGAGCCGACCAGGTGGTCGCCGTAGCGGTAGGCGTACCGGTCGGGGTAGAGGCACAGCCCGGCCGAGGCCCCGACCTCCAGCAGCGCGAGCGGCTGCGGCAGCGCGGCGAGCACCGGCAGCAGCACCGCGCATCGCCCGGCCTCGTTCGTCTGTGTGGTCCGGGCACGCATCTCCGCTTCGACCGCCGGCCAGTTGCCCAGGGTGTAGTCGCGGAAGGCCGCGGGGTCCTCGACCGGGCCGCCGAGGAACCGTACGGCGCCGAACAGCAGGTTCGGCTGCCGCTTCGCCGGCGGGAGCGTGCCGAGCAGCGCGAGCATCTCACGGTCGCGGGAGACCGCACGCGCCAGGCGCTCGTACGCCGGGGACACGGCGTGCGCCTCTCGTGCGGCGAACTCGGCGTAATCCGCGGCGGTCGTCACACCTCCATAGTCGTCGGACGCCGCCCGGGTCGCATCAGGCGAGGCCGGCGGCGCGCAGGGCCGTGCCGAACGTGGCGCGGTTGGCCCGCTGGTCGGCGACGGCCCGCGCCAGGGCCTCGGCGTCCGAGGCGCGGAAGGCCGGGACGTCCTGCTCGATCACGATCCAGCCCTCGTAGCCCGACCGCCGCAGCTCGGCCAGCACGGCGGGCAGGTCCAGGTCGCCCTGCCCGAGCGGCGGGAAGCCGCCCGCCGCGACCAGGTCCCACAGGTCGCCGCCGCTCGCGCGGATCCGGGCGAGGACGTCCCGGGAGGCGTCCTTGACGTGCACCTGCCGGATGCGCGACGACCAGTCGCGGATGGCCGCCACCGGGTTGCCCCCGGCCAGCCACAGGTGCCCGGTGTCCAGGCACAGCGAGACGTCGGTCAGGTCGAGCAGCCGCTCGACCTCCTCCGGGGTCTCCACGTCGGTGCCCAGGTGGTGGTGGAAGACGGGTTCCAGCCCGCGGTCGCGGCAGCGGGCCGCCGCCTGCCCGATCCGCCCGGCGTAGGCGGGCCAGTCGCCGTCGGGCAGGGAGAGCCGGGCGTCGGCCGGCATGCCGGGACGGGCGAACCGCTCGGGCCGGTCCGGGCAAGCGAGCGTCGGCCGCGGCGCGAACCGCGGATCGGCCGCCCAGGCCGCCGCCCGGGCCGCCCGCCGGTCCGGTTCGCCCCGCGAGCCACCCGGACCTTCGCCGTCCCATGCCGCACCGGCGGTGTCCCCACCGGCCACACGCTCTCCGGCTTCTTCGCGGACCGCTTCGGAACCGGCGCCGAGCGCGGCGTCGCGGACGGCGGTGAACACGTCGAGGGCGGCGTCGAGCGTGGCCAGGTCCTCGCGGAAGCCGTCCGGGTCGTCGTAGCGGAGGTCCACCCAGCCGCCGGCGAGCCCGAGCCCGTGCTCCGCGAGCCGGCCGGGAAGGGTCCGCGCCGTGCCCAGGTAGGGGATCGGCCCGGAGTCCGTGCCGTCGTACCCGGCCTCGCGCATCGTCGCGAGCAACTCCTGCGGCCCCAGCGGCGCGCTGTCCGCCCGATAGACGCCGAAGGTGACGGGCGCGCTCGCCACCCGCACCGCCCAGGGATCCGTGTGCCCCGTCACCCCGTCACCTCCGGGAAGCGTACGAGCCGGCCCTGCTCGCGAGCCGAGTGTGTGGCGCCGGTGGCGCCGCTCACGTGGACGAGGACACGGGTGCGGTCGCCCCGGAAGACGTCCTGGGAGAACTCGAAGGCCCGGCCCTGCTCGTCGGAGGTCGTGCGGGTGATGGCCAGGACCGGCACGCCGGGCTCCACGCCGAGCACCGCCGCCTCCTCCTCCCCCGCGGCCACCGCCTCGATGCGTTCGAGCGCGTCGGCCGGGCGCACGCCGTACCGCTCGGCGAGCAGCTCGTAGACCGACCCGCCGAGGGGCTGCTCCAGCAGTCCCGGGAAGCGCAGCGCGGGGAACCGGGCCTGCTCCAGCGAGAGCGGCACCCCGTCGGCGAACCTGATGCGGACGATCTCGGTCACCAGATCGCCCGGCTGCATGCCCAGGGCCGCGGCGGTCGCCTCGTCGGCGCCCGCGATCGTGGCCCTGACCACCCGCGACCCCGCGGTGAAGCCCTGCTCGCGCAGCAGCGCCGGCACGCCGACCACGCTCGACAGGTCGCGTTCCACCTTGCCGCCGCTGACGAACGTCCCGCCGCCCCTGCCGGGCACCCGGCGCACCGCGCCCGCCTGCTCCAGCAACCCGAGCGCCTGGCGCAGCGTCGTACGGCTGACTCCCATGCGCGTGGACAGCTCACGCTCCGAGCCGAGCCGCTGGCCCGGCCGGAGCTCGCCACTCGTGATGAGCCGAAGGACCTCCCGCCGCACCGCCTCGACCGCGCTCTCGCCATCCGGGTCGCGGGACACCTGCTCACCCTTTCCGCCTCACAGGGACGAACCATGACAGAGCATGGGTCGGCCCGATTGAATCACAACCCACTCATCGCATCCTGCGATTCCGGCAGGACCTGGCCGCCGTCCACGACCAGCGAGTGCCCGGTGATGAACGCGGCCTCGTCGGTGGCGAGGAACAGGCAGGCGTTGCCGATGTCCTCGACCGAGCCGAGGCGGCGCATCGGGATCGCGGCCTCCATCCCGCGCAGGTAGTCGTCCCCCAGGTCGGCCAGGCCCTCCGTCAGGATGTTGCCGGGCAGGACGGCGTTGACCGTGATGCCCTTGGGCGCCAGCTCGATCGCGGCGGTGCGCATGAACCCGAGCTGCCCCGCCTTGCTGGCGCCGTAGTGCGACCAGCCCGGCAGGCCGGTGAAAGGACCGGTGATGGAGGAGGTGAGGATGACCCGCCCGTGGCCGGACGCCTCCAGCGCGGGCAGGCACGCGCGGACGCAGAGCATGGTGCCCTTGAGGTTGACGCCGAAGACCTCGTCGATGTCGGCCTCGGTCATCTCGGCGAGCTTCTTGTCGGGGAAGATGCCGGCGTTGGCGCACAGCACGTCGACGCCGCCGTGCCGCTCGGCCGCCGTCTCGGCGATGCGCTCGCAGTCCGCGGCCCGTGACACGTCCGCGACCACGTAGGACGCGCCGATCTCGGCGGCGGCGGCCTTCAGCGCTCCCTCGTCGCGGCCCGCGATGAGGACGTTCGCGCCGGCGCGGGCGAAGACCCGCGCGATGCCCTTGCCGATGCCCTTGCTGCCGCCGGTCACGACGACCGACCGCCCGGCCACTGGGGTGAACACATGGACTCCTTAGAGTGATCCGCTGAGATAGCGCTCGGCCAGCTCGCAGCTGCCCTGGGTGTAGCCGGCGCCGAGTTCCCTGGCGACGTCGGCGGCCGAATGGGAGCCGATCCACGCCACGAGGAGGAGGCGGCGGAACAGGATGAACGTCCAGATCTCGGCCTCGTCCTCCTTCGGGAGGTCGAGCACGGACCGGTAGCCGCGCACCCACGACTCCGCCATGTGCGGCACCTCGGGCCGGTGCTCGATGAAGCTGACGGCGGCGCCGAGGTCGTAGAGGTACCAGCCGAGGCCGCAGTCGTCGAAGTCGATGACGCTGGTCCCCGCCTGGCCGTCCACGAGGAGGTTGGCCAGGCGCAGATCGGCGTGGATGAGCCCGTACCGGTCGGGGCCCTTGCCGAACCGCTCCAGCCTGCGGCGCAGCTCGGCCTCCAGCCGGGCGAGCACGGCGTGCGCCTCCCGGTCCACGCCGACGCCGTCCTGCCACCTGCCCCAGCGCGCCTGCGGGCCGAAGGCGGCGTCCAGGTCCCAGTGGAACCGGGTGAAGGACGCCGGCCTCGCCCAGGCGCGGGCGTGGCGGTGCATGCGGGCCGTCAGCGCGCCCAGCCGTTCGAACTCCTCCACCAGCCGGTCCTCGGCCGGCTCGGCTCCGGGAAGGAACTCGAACATCACGCAGTGGCGGGGCTCGGAGCCCGGTTCCCGCATGGTGACGACGCGCGACCCGTCGCGGGCGGGCAGCACGCGCGGCGTCACGATCCCCGCCTCGTCGCGCAGCGCGTCCAGCCAGGCGAGCTCGCTGGCGATGGCCTCCAGCGAGTGGTAGCCGAGCCGGTGGACCCGCAGGATCGCCTGCCGCCCGCCGTCGCCGACCGTGAAGGTCGCGTTCTCCGACACGTTGAGCAGCGTTACGGAGGCGTCAGGGGAAACGTCGTAGTGTCGAAGGGCGCGGCGGGCGACCCCCTCGATGCGGGCGAGGACGTCGTCGCCGCCGGACAGGTCGTGGACCTGCATGCGTTCTCCTAAAGGGTCCTGTGGAAGTGTCCGTCAGATCTTCCCCCGCGCTGTGTTTCCCGCTTCACCATCGGGGCGCTCTTATCCGCCGTCTTCCCTCGTCGCTCGGAGTCGCTCGTACCTCGCTCCCCGCTCGCTCCTCAGTCCAGACCGGCGGCGCGCCCCTCCGGCTCGCTCGGTGTAGGGCGGGCGCCGTCAGTGGTCGCGGCCCTCGACGGACTCGAGGACGCGGACGATGGCGTCCCTGGCCGTACGCACCGAGGAGGAGCGGCCGCTGATGTAGAGCCGCCCGGCCGACCCGATCATCTGCACGTCCACGAGCGTGATGTCCGGCGCCGCCGCCTCGGCCTCGTTGGCCGCCACGGTCGCGAACAGCGCCGGGGTCATCTCGCAGACCAGCAGCGTCTCCCCCGGCAGGACCATCGAGGCCTGCCGGTTGCGGTTGATGAGCACCGCGTGCTGGTCCGTGATGTCCTCGATGACGTCGGTGTAGAGGATCCGGGGCCGCAACTGGTCGCCCGCCGAGGCGCCGATGCCGTCGAGGATCGCCTGCCCGGCCCGCCGTACGTCGTCCAGTGAGGAGCCGTGCACCTCCAGCACGCCGAACTGCCGCTCGACGAACAGGATGCCAGGCTCGACGGACGGCACGGCGCGCAGGGCGAGGTCGATGACCCGCTCGATCGCGAGGCCGGGGGCGACCTCCACGATCAGCGCGTGCTGCCCCTCGTACGGCGGGTAGCCCCGGGCCCGGGTGGGCGCGGCCATCGCCGCGGTGAACTGCCGCCGCAGGTTCTCCACCAGCAGGTAGACCCGCAGCTCCGCCGTACGCCGTTCCGTGGGAGCCGCCGCCTTGGCGGCGGCACGCGCACGGGAACGGGGGGCAGGGGCGGCGCTACTCACCGGTCGAGAGGTTGAACGCGCGGGCGAGGTCGGCGTGCGGGCGCGGGATGACGTGCACGGAGACCAGCTCGCCGACGTTGGAGGCGGTCTCCGCCCCTGCCTCGGTGGCGGCCTTGACCGCGCCGACGTCGCCGATGACCGTGACGGCCACCAGTCCCGACCCGACCTGCTCGCGTCCGACGATCGTGACGTTGGCCGCCTTGACCATGGCGTCGGCGGCGGCGAGCGCAGCCACGTAGCCCTTGGTCTCGATCAGGCCGATCGCGTTGTTGGCCATGTGCCTCTCCTTCGGTTAGACGGTTTCGTCGATGGAGCCGATGATCAGTGCGTCGATCGGCGGGGACTTCTGGGCGGGGAACCAGGAGGCGGCCACGGAGCCCTGCACGATCAGGACCCGCTCGCCGATGCCGCTGCCGAGCACGTCGAAGGCGATCAGCCGGGCTCCCCCGTCGAGTTCGACTTCGAGGAACGCGCCGGCCGGGATGCCCTCGACCCGCTTGGTGGACCACACGCTCGACGTGACGGTGCCGCGCAGCATCAGTCCTCCCTCTCCACGGTGAGCCCGCAGGCGTGGGCCCGCTCCCTGGCGAGCGGCGTGAGCACCGCGCGGCGGCCGAGGACCAGCCGGGCGCCCGCGGCGGCCGCCGCCGCGACGTGCCGCTCGGTCACGGCCCCCTTCTCGTGCCGCACCACCTCCTGCCGTACGGCCTGCTGGGCGGGCTGTGCGGACTGTGCGGACTGGGCGGCAGGCGCGGGGGCGGGGGCGGGTGCAAGTGCGGGTGCGGGGGCGGGTGCGGCCAGGCGGAACCGCAGCCGCCCCGACCGCAGGGCGGCGGCGCGGGCAGGGTCCGCCGCGAGGTCGAGGACCCGCAGCGCGAACGCGTTGAGGTCGTCGTCGCCTCCGATCACGACGGGTTCGGCCACCGGCGCTCGCGCGGGGGTCTCGGCGGATGCCCCGGGCACGTGTCCGGCCGGCGCGGTGGCCATGGACACGTGCCCGGTCCGCCCGCCGCTCGCGGACGCGTTTCCGGGTGTCCCCGGCGTGGCCGACCCGGTCCCGATCGGCCCGGTCGCGGTCGGCCCGGTCGCGGTCGGCCCGGTCGCGGTCGGCCCGGTCGCGGTCGGCCCGGTCGCAGTCGGCCCGGTCGCGGCGGAGATCGCGGGGAGGAGGTCGCGCAGCACCTCGCGGACCAGCAGCCGCAGCTCGTCGGCCGGGAGCGCGGTCATCGCACGGCTCCCGCCCGGTCGCCCAGCACCTGGCGAGCGGCGTCGGCGGCCTGGCGCACGTCGGACTCACGGCCGGACAGGTACACCCGGCCGGTCGCGCCCATCATGCGGTAGTCCACGACCTTGACCTCGGCGGCCTTCTCGGCCTCGTTCACCGCGAGGATCGCGTACGACGCGGGCTGGCACTCCAGGACGAACAGCGACTCGCCCGGCAGGGCCAGCGAGCCGACGCGGTTGCGGTTGATGAGGAAGGCGTGCTGCCCGTCCAGGCTGGAGACGATCTCCGAGGCCAGGATGCGGGGCGGCACGGCGTCGGCGGCGCTCGCGCCGAGCGCGTCGAGCACGGCGTCGGCCGCCGCGCGCACCTCCCCGATCTGCCCGTGGAACTCCAGGTAGCCGAACTGCCGCTCGACCACCAGCACGCCGGCCTTCACGTCGGCGTGCTTGAGCGCCACGTCGGTCAGCGGCTCGATGTCGAGCCCGGGGGCGATCTCGATGATCTGCGCGGCCTGGTTCAGCCGGGGCAGCGCGCCGCGCATCCAGGTGCCGAGGTAGCACATGGTCTGCGGCTGCAGCTGGTCGATGAAGATGAAGGAACGCAGCTCGGCCATCTCACGACCTCACCAGCGACGCGAGCTCTTCGAGGATGAGCCGCCTGATCTCCTCGCGCAGCACGTCGGCCTGTGGCGCCGGGGCCGCCGGGGAGGCGGGAGCCGTACGCGCGTTGGACGGCTCGGGGTAGCGCGGCACCGGGCCGTCGGGCGGCGACCACGGATCGAGCCCGGTGAAGTCGCCGAACGGCGCGTCCACGTGGTAGGCGAGCCTCGTCCAGTTCACCAGGTTGCCCGGCTGGAGGTTCTCGCCCGCCGACGAGCCGCCGACGTAGCCGGTGCCGATCGTCATGGAGATCGGCAGGTTCGTGTGGACGCCGGAGCCGCCGAGGCTGTTGCCGGAGTTGACCGAGACGCGCAGCACCGGCACGGCCGCGCCGTACTCCATGATCGTGCGCGAGTCGGTGCTGTGGATCGCGGCCGAGTGGCCGGCGCCGCTGATGCGCAGCACGGCCCTGGCCGCGTCGATCCCGGCTCGCGTGGACGGCACGCGCAGCAGGGCGAGCACCGGGCAGAGCTTCTCGTGCGCCAGCGGCTCCTCCGGCATGGGCCGGTCGATCGGCGCGAGCAGCACGCGGGTGCCGGGAGGCACCCGTACGCCGGCCTGCTGGGCGATCCAGGTCGCGTCCTTGCCGACGAACCGGGTGTCGAACCGGCCGCCGGGGAAGACGGCCTCGCGCACCCGGTCGCGGTCGGCGGGCGACAGCAGGTGAGCGCCGCGCATCAGCGAGACCAGCCGGTCGGCGATCGCGTCCTCCGCGATGAGCACCGACTCGTTGGTGCACAGGATCGAGTTGTCGAACGCCTTGCTGTCCACGATCAGCCGCGCGGCCGACTCCAGGTCGGCGGTGCGGTCCACGAACACCGGGACGTTGCCCGGGCCGACGCCGAGCGCGGGGTTGCCCGATCGGTAGGCGGCCCGCACGACCGGGGTGCCGCCGGTGGCGACGATCACGTCGACTCTGGGGTCGGCCATCATCGACTCGATCAGCGGCAGCTTCGGCTCCTCGATCACCTGGATCACGCCGTCCGGCGCGCCCGCCTCGACCGCAGCCGCGGCGAGCGTCCTCGCGGCGTCGGCGCAGCACTCCTTCGCCATGGGGTGGGGGCTGATGACGATCGCGTTCCTGGTCATGAGCGCCAGCAGGATCTTGAAGTAGACGGTGGCGACCGGGTTCGTCGAAGGGGTGAGCGCGAACACCACCCCGGCGGGCCGCGGGACCGAGACGATCTTCTGGGCCGCGTCGGTTCGCGGGGACACGTAGTCGTGGCCGGCGTACTCCTCGACCAGGCCGGTGGAGCAGGCCACGTTCTTGAGCGCCTTGTGCTCGGCGACGCCGAAGCCCGTCTCGCGCACAGCCCACTCGGCGTACCGGGTCGCGTTGTCGGCGCCGGCCCGCGCCACCGCGGCGACGACGCGGTCCACGCTCGCCTTGTCGTACCGGGCGAAGGCCCGGGCGGCCCAGCGTGCCCGTTCCAGCATCCCGGACATCCCGGACATCCCGGACGTCACTTTCCAGCCTCCTTCGCGGCCCGTGCGATCGCGACGGCCGTACGGTCGAGCAACTCCTCGGTGAGCACGGGATCGATGAGGATGCCCGGCTTGTACTGCAGGACCCGGGGGTCGAGGGTGGAGAAGATGGCCCATACGCCGTTGTCGTAGAGCTGCCGCATGACGAACTTGGCGCCCTCGGGGTGGTCGAACTCCAGGCCGAAGATCAGGCCGTTCTGCCTGATGCCGGTGAACCAGCCCGGGTTGTCGTCCCTGATCCGCTCCAGTCCGCGGCCGATGACGTCGGACGCGTGGTGGACGATCGAGCGGGTCTCGGGCCGGTTGCAGATCTCCAGCGTCTTCATGGCGGCGAAGCAGCCGAGCTCGCCGCCGCCGAACGTCGCCATGTGGGCGAAGCCGTCCTCGGTCAGCCAGCCGGCGCAGCGCTCGCTGACCAGGACCGCCGCGATCGGGTAGAGGCCGCCGGAGATGCCCTTGCCGGTGACGAGGATGTCGGGCCTGATGCCGTGCTTGGTGATGCCCCACAGCTCACCGGTGCGCATCAGGCCGGTCTGCACCTCGTCGGCGATGTAGAGCGCGTCGTACGTCTCGCAGAGCCGCTTGACGCTCTCCAGGTAGCCGGGGTCGGGCAGCGGGAAGCCGTACGTCGCGGGGATCGTCTCCATGATGACGGCGGCCACGTCCCGGCCCCGCAGGGCCTCCTCCATGCCGGCCAGGTCGTTGAACGGCACGTGGACGAACTCCTCCGGCCGCTCCGACAGGAACAGCCGGGAGAAGCGCTCGTCGCCGGTGCCGACAGCGAGGCCGGTGTGGCCGTGGTACGCCTTGACGATGGAGACGATCTTGCGCTTGCCGGTCGCGTGCCGGGCCGTCTTGAGCGCGATGTCGATGGCCTCGCCGCCGCCGCTGGCGTAGATGACCTTGCTCAGCCCCTCGGGCCCGGTCGTGATCAGCGCCTCGGCCAGCGCGGTGCGGGCGAGCGAGGGGAAGTGGTGGTTGCCGATGTCGAAGTGGTCCATCGCCTGCTTCAGCGCGGCCACGACCTCCGGGTTGCGGTGCCCCAGGTTGTAGGTGCCCCCGTTGAGGTGGACGTCGATCAGGCGCTTACCGGAGACGTCGTAAAGGAAGTAGCCCTCTCTGCGGTCGATGACCAGCGGAACACCGGAGTCGATCCAGAACTGGGTCTTCCCCGGGTTCCAGTACGCCGAGGACTTCTCGAGAACCTCGTCCTTGTCCGCATAGGTGAACAGCCCGTAGTCCAGCATCCCGGTCCCATCGGTCCGTGAATCGGTAGGACCAAATAAGACACCGGTCACTCCGTATACGTCAACGGTTCTCGTTGTGAGGACTACGAAACACCAAGGGTCTTGCCTGGGCAAACCATCGGGTGGCACGATTTGCGCACCTTGTGTGATGTGCCACACATCTCCCCCACCCCCACCATGGTCTCCCGGAGGCACTGCTTTGAGCACCTTTGAGACACAGGCGGTGACGACATCCGCCGAGACCCCGGGCGTCAGCCGGTTGCGCAAGGACGCCGTCGGACTGGTCGGCGTCATCTTCATGGCGGTCGCCACCGCCGCCCCCATCACCGCCATGACGGGCAACGTGCCCATCGCGCTCGGCTTCGGCAACGGCCTGGGAGCGCCGGCGGGCTACCTGTTCGCGACGATCGTGCTGACCGTCTTCTCGGTGGGCTACACCGCGATGGCCAAGCACATCACCGCGGCCGGGGCCTTCTACGGCTACATCTCCCACGGCCTCGGCCAGGTCGCCGGAATGGTCGCGGGGATGCTCGCGACGATGGCGTACGTGGTGTTCGAGGCCTCCATCATCGGGTTCTTCGCCTACTCGGCCAACGACACCTTCAAGACCATGGCGGGCGTCGACATCCACTGGCTGTGGTTCGCCTTCCTCGGCCTGGCGCTCAACGCGGTCCTCACGTACTTCGACATCAACCTGACCGCCAAGGTCCTCGGCGTCTTCCTGGTCACCGAGATCTTCATGCTCGGCCTGACCGCGGTCGTGACGCTGTTCCACGGCGGCGGCCCCGACGGGCTCATGGCCTCCTCCATCAACCCTGTCAACGCGTTCGCGACCAACGGCCTGGCGGCCGGTGCGGTCGGTCTCGGCCTGTTCATGTGCTTCTGGTCGTGGGTCGGCTTCGAGTCCACCGCCATGTACGGCGAGGAGTCGCGCGACCCCAAGCGCATCGTCCCCCGGGCCACGCTCGTCTCCGTCGTCGGCATCGGCCTGTTCTACACGTTCGTGTCGTGGATGGCGGTCGCGGCCAACGGCGTGAAGGCCCCGGAGATCGCCGCCAAGGAGTTCGCCGGCATCTTCTTCAACCCCACCCAGGAGATGGTCGGCACCTGGGCCGTCGACCTGTTCAAGATCCTCATCCTGACCGGGTCGTTCGCCTGCTCGATGGCGTTCCACAACTGCGCCTCGCGCTACCTCTACGCGCTCGGCCGGGAGAACCTGTTCCCCGGCACCGCGAAGACCATCGGCGCCACCCACCCCAAGCACGGCTCGCCGCACATCGCCGGCTTCGTGCAGACCGGCATCTCGGTCGTGATCGTGCTGGCGTTCTTCTTCGCCGGGATGGACCCCTACATCCACATTTACACGCTGCTCGCCGTGCTCGGCACGCTGGCGATCCTCATCGTGCAGTCGCTGTGCTCGTTCTCCGTCATCGGCTACTTCCACGTCAGGAAGAAGCACCCGGAGACGAAGAGCTTCTGGCGCACGCTGCTCGCCCCGCTGGTCGGCGGCCTGGCCATGCTGTACGTCGTCTTCCTGCTGTTCCAGAACCAGGAGGCGGCGGCGGGCGACGCGTCCAAGACCCTGTTCTTCAAGCTGATCCCCTACATCGTGCTCGCCGTCGCGGTGGTCGGCGGCGGCTTCGCCCTCTATCTCAAGGCCCGCAACCCGGTGAAGTACGAGATCATCGGCCGGATCGTCCTCGAGGACACGGTCGAGCGCGACTGAGGAGCACATGATGATGGTGTCGTACGACCTCGATCCGGACGCGGACCCGGCGGGCCTGACCTACACCTTCGGCGGCGCCGCGCCCGTGCTGTCGATCAAACCGGGCACGGCCTTGTCGACCTGGACGCGCGACTGCTTCGCCGGCCGGGTCAGGTCGGCGAGCGACCGGGTCTCGGAGGTCTGCGACCCGCGGTTCATCAACCCCCAGACCGGCCCCTTCTACATCGAAGGGGCCGAGCCCGGGGACACCCTCGCCGTCCACTTCGTGTCCATCGAGCCGAGGGAGGCGCGCGGCGTCAGCACGACCGTGCCCTTCTTCGGCGCGCTCACCGGCACCGGCACCACCGCGCTGCTGCACGAGGCGCTGCCGGAGCGCACCTGGATCTACGAGATCGACCGGGAGGCCCGCCTCGTCCGCTACAGCGCCCTGGATTCGCCGTACGAGGTGGACCTGCCGCTCGACCCGATGCACGGCACGGTCGGCGTGGCGCCGGCCCTGGGCGAGGTGCGCAGTTCGCTCGCGCCGGGCGACTGGGGCGGGAACATGGACAGCCCGGAGATGCGCGCGGGGACCACCTGCTACCTGGGCGTCAACGTCGAGGGCGCGCTGTTCTCCTTCGGCGACGGCCACGCGCGTCAGGGCGAGGGCGAGACCTGCGGGGTCGCGGTCGAGACCGCCATGGACACCGTCGTGATCGTGGATCTGATCAAGGGGACGCCCTGTCCCTGGCCACGGCTGGAGAACGACGACTTCATCATCACCACCGGCTCAGCGAAACCACTTGAGGACGCGTTCCGCATCGCCCACGCGGAGCTGACGAAGTGGCTGGCCGCCGAGACCGGGCTGTCCACGCTCGACGCGTACCAGTTGGTGTCGCAGGCGGCGCTCACCCCGGTCGCCAACGTGGTGGACACGGTCTACACGATGACCGCCAAGCTGCCGAAGGCCGTGCTGAAGGGCGCCGCCCCCATGGGCGGGGCGCACGCCCGGCTGCGCGCGAGGGCGGCGGCCCTGTGACCGATCCCCATGAGGAGCGGCCCGTCGGGCGGGTCAGGTTCATGGACGCCCAGCGGGTCAACCTCGACGGGTTCGCCGTCGAGAACCCCGAGCTGGGCCTGGTCGCGCTGGCCTCGCCGTACGATCCCGAGCCCGGCCTGGTCGTCGAGGACGGCGCGGTCGTGGAGATGGACGGCGTCCGGGCGGACGAGTTCGACTCCGTCGACGCGTTCATCGCCGCGCACGGCCTCGACCTCGCGGTGGCCGCCGAGGCGATGGCGCTGTCCGACGTCGCGCTGACCCGCATGATGGTCGACCCGGGCGTGCCCCGCGCCGAGGTCGTACGGCTGTGCGCCGGGACGACCCCGGCCAAGCTGGCCCGGGTCCTGGCGCTGCTGCGGCCCGCCGAGCTGGTGATGGCGATGACCAAGCTGCGGGCCCGGCGCACCCCCTCGAACCAGGCGCACGTCACCAACCGGCTCGACGACCCGCTGCTGCTCGCGGCCGACGCGGCGACCGCCGCCGCCTTCGGCTTCCGCGAGCTGGAGACCACCGTGCCCGTGCTGGCCGACGCGCCGTCCAACGCGGTCGCCGTCTCCATCGGGGCGGCGGTCGGCTCGCCGGGCGTGCTCGTGCAGTGCTCGGTCGAGGAGGCGCTCGAACTGGAGCTCGGCCTGCGCGGGTTCGTGTCGTACGCCGAGACGGTCTCGCTCTACGGCACCGAGCAGGTCTTCACCGACGGCGACGACACGCCGTGGTCGAAGGCCTTCCTGACCAGTGCGTACGCCTCCCGGGGCATCAAGATGCGGGTCTCGTCCGGGGCCGGGGCCGAGGTGCTGATGGGCGGGGCAGAACGCCGGTCGATGCTCTACCTGGAGTCGCGCTGCGTGTCGCTCGCCCGAGCGATGGGCGCGCAGGGCGTGCAGAACGGCGGCATCGACGGCGCCAGCGTCGCGGGCGCCGTGCCGCGCGGCGTGCGCGAACTGATGGCCGAGAACGTCATGGTGATGGCGAGGAACCTGGAGTCCTGTTCCGGCAACGACGCGCTGATGTCGGAGTCGGACGTGCGCAGGACCTCCCGCACGCTGCCCATCTTCCTGGCGGGCTCCGACTTCATCTGCAGCGGATTCGGCTCGATCCAGCGGTACGACAACATGTTCGGCCCGTCCAACTGGAACGCCGAGGACGTCGACGACTACCTCGCCATGCAGCGTGACTGGGGGGTGGACGGCGGGCTGCGCACGGCCGACCCCACGGACGTCGCGGCGCTGCGCGAACGCGCCGCGCTGGCCGTGCGCGCCGTGTACGAGTGGTTCGGCCTGGCCGACTTCACCGACGAGCAGGTGGCCGCCGCCGTGGACGCGGCCGGCTCGAAGGACCTCGCCCCCGGCGACCCGGTCGCCGTCACCCACGCCGCCCGGACCATCCGCGAGACCGGCCTCACCATGGCCGACGTGGTGACGGCGTTGTACGAGACGGGCTTCGAGCCGGAGGCCGAGCGGCTGCTCGACATGCTCAAGGTGCGCGTCGCGGGCGACTGCCTGCAGACGGCGGCCATCCTCACGCCGGACATGCGCGTGCTGTCGCTGGTCACCGACCCCAACGACTACTCCGGGCCGGGCACGGGATACGAGCCCTCGCCGGAGCGGCAGGCGGAGATCGACGCGATCCGGCAGCAGCGCTCGGTCGAGGACCTTCGCCGCGAGCAGGCCGCCCACGCCCGCGACGCGCTGCGCCCGGCGGGCCCGGCCGCGCAGGGCGGGGACCCGCGGGAGGTCGTCATCGGCGTCTCCCCCGCGACCGGCCGCGACATCTGGGTCACGCTCTCGGGGCTGCCCGTGGTGGACGTCCTGCGCGAACTGCTCGCCGGGCTGGAGGAGGAGGGCTGCACGGCCCGGATCGTCCGCTTCGGCGACACCATCGACCTCGGCATGATCGGCCTGTCGGCGGCCCGGCTCGCGGGCTCGGGCATCGGCATCGGCCTTCAGGCCAAGGGCACCGCGCTCATCCACCGCCGTGACCTCGCGCCGCTGGCCAACCTGGAGCTGTACAGCATCGCCCCGGTGCTGTCGGCCGCCGACTATCGGCTCATGGGCGTGAACGCGGGCCGCCACGCCAAGGGCGGCGCCCCCGAGCCCGCCCGCAACCCTTATACGGACGAGGCGATCGAGGCCCGCTACCACACGAAGGTCGTCTCGCTCGTCGCCATCGAACGCGCCCGCTGCCGGCCCGGCGCCCTGCCCGAGGAGTTGGTTCTTTGACGTACGCTCACGCGGGCGCTCGCACGGGCCGTCCGGTCGCCGGGAACGGCGGAGGAGGCGGCCGATGACCGGCACGGACCCGCGCCTGCGCGCCTACTCCGGGCGGCCGGTCGAGGCGGTGACGCTGGAGGCCGTGCGGCGGGGCGAGGTGTCGGCCGACGACCTGCGCATCCACCCCGAGACGCTGGAGACGCAGGCCGTGGCCGCCGAGCGGCACGGCAACCCCCAGCTCGCCGCCAACCTGCGCCGCGCCGCCGAACTGGCCCGCATCTCCGACGAGGACGTGATGCGTGTCTACGAGGCGCTGCGCCCGCGCCGCGCCACGGCCGGGGAGCTGTCCGCGCTGGCCGGCTGGCTGGAGGAGCGCGGCTGCCCGCGCAACGCCGCGCTCGTCCGGCAGGCCCGCGACGTGTACGTGCGGCGGGGCCTGACACGGTGAGCGTGCTCGTCGCGGGCGTGGACGTCGGCAACGCGACCACGGAGGTCGTGATCGTCCGCGACGGCGTCCCGGTGGCCTGGGACAGGGTCGTCACGCGCGGCCCGAAGGGCTCGCCGTCGTCGCTGGCCGGGGCGGCGGCCCTGCTGCGCCGCCTGGAGCGGGGGCTGGGCGAGGCCGCGGCCGAGGTCGTCATGGCCCCCATGCGCCCGGTGCGCACGACGACCGTGGAGGTGCCCGTCGTCGCGGCCGGAACCGGGCGCCTCCGGATCGTCGCCGCGGGCAGCCCCACCCCCGGAGGGGAGGGCGTCGCGGTCGGCCGTCCCCTGCTCCTGACGCCCGGTGACCTGCCTCATGGTGAGGACGTGATCGCGCTCGTGCCGCGCGACCTGGGATACGCCGAGGCCGCCCGGCTCGTCCGGGCGGCGCTGGACGCCGGGATTCCGCTGCTGGGCGTGCTGGCCGAGGGCGACGAGGGCCGCCTGATCGCGAACCGGATCGGGAGGCCGCTGCCCGTCGCCGACCAGGTCGACGTCACGGCGGTCGCCGCCGCGAAACGGGTCGCCGTGGAGGTGCGCCCGCCCGGGCGTCCGCTGCGCCACCTGTCCGACGCGCTGTTCGTCGCCGCGCGCCTCGGCGAGCGGGACGACGCGCCCGCGATCTGCGCGGAGTTGTACGACGTCTCCTGCGCCGTCGTCGCCCGGTTCACGCATCGCCAGGCCGATTCGGTTGGACCAAACGCTCCGGAGGCGTCGGTCGAGCGGGCGGTGGCCGACCTGAGCCGGGTGGCCGCGACGGCCGGTGCTCGGGCGGGGACGAGCCGGTCCAGGTCCCTGCTGGTGGCCGAGATGTCGGCCTCCGCCCCCGCCGCGCCGCCCGCACGCCTCGACCTGGGCACGGCCGCCCCGACGGGACACGCCCGCACGCCGGCGGATCGGCTCGCGGGCAGCGGGACGGTTCCCGTACGGCGGGCCCCGAGCGAGGCGGCGGCGGCCCGCGCGGGAGCCCTCACCACCCCCGGCGCGGATCGGAACTCCCTGGTCGTGGACCTGGGCGGCGGCACGGTCGACGTCGTAGGCCCGCCGGGCGAGGTCGTGGCCGCGGGCGCCGGTGACCTGCTCACGGCGGCCGTGGCCACGGTGCTCGGCATCCCCCGGGGCGCGGCCGACTGGGTGAAGCGCGGGCCCTGCGTACGGCTCGAGACGCCGCACGTCTCACTCGGCGAGGACGGCTCGCGGGTGTTCCTCGACTCGCCCGCCCCGCCCGGCTCGGTCGGCTGGCTCGCCGTCCCGGGCCCGGCCGGGCCGCTGCCGTTCTCCAGCGCCATGAGCCCGGCCGAATGGCGCACCCTCCGTCTCGCGGTCAAGCGCGAGGTCATCGGCGCCACCGTACGCCGCGCGCTGGACGCCCTGAACTCTCTGGGCGGGCGTGGCGGAGGGAGCGTCGTGGTCGTGGGCGGTCCGGCCGGAGACGACGAGGTGCTCGGCGTGCTGGCCCGCGAGCTTCCCCCCGGCACCGTCGTCGGCCGGGGGAACGTCGCGGGCGTCCTCGGCCACCGCTACGCCGTCGCCTACGGCCTGGCCACCGGCGCGTACCCGCGGGAGTAGGGCCGCGTGTTCGTCGGGGCGGAAAACCGTTTTCCGCCCCGGGGCGGTTTCCGTACACTCGCCACTGATCACGCGCGCCGCCACGCGGCGGCGCGCGCCCTGACCGAGAGAGAGGAGTTGACCGTGCGCCAGCGCATCGCGGTCGTCGTCCTCCGGTCACGGCACGAGGTGATCCTGGTGTCTACGTCGCTCCCCGGTGGCGGCCGCGCGGCCGCCACCGGACGTTCCTGACGAACCCCGCACCCCTGCTCAGGACTGCGCGAGCACTGTGCCCGCCCGTGTGCCCGCACTGTGCCCGCCCGTGTGCCCACACTGTGCCCGCCCGTGTGCCGGCACTGTGCCCGCCCTGAGGCCGCCCTGGGACGCATGTAGGCCCGCGCCCCGATTCCGCGTGCCCCGTGCGTGATCGTCCGCCGGTCTCCCCGGCGGTCCTGCCATGGTGTCCGCCCCAGGGGTCGCGTCCGGCCCGAATCCGGCCGGTCCGTCTCGTCAGGCCAATCGCGCCCGCCACCGCAGGAACCTTCCCGAAAGGCATGGCCATGCGCGCCGACCTGAACCGCGATCACCTCGTCCCGCTGACCGGCATCCGCAACCTGGGCATCCTCGCCCACGTCGACGCGGGCAAGACCACCGTCACCGAACGGATCCTCTACCTCACCGGCGCCGTCCACCGGCGCGGCGAGGTGCACGAGGGCACCACCGTCACCGATTTCGACCCCCTGGAGCGCGACCGCGGGATCACCATCTTCGCCGCGGCCGTGAGCTGCCTGTGGGACGGCCACCGGATCAACCTGATCGACACCCCGGGCCACGTGGACTTCTCCGACGAGGTGGAGCGGTCGCTGCGGGTGCTCGACGGCGCGGTCGCGGTGTTCGACGCCGTCGCCGGCGTGGAGCCGCAGAGCGAGTCGGTGTGGCGGCAGGCCGACCGGTACGGCGTGCCGCGCATCGCGTTCGTCAACAAGATGGACCGCGCCGGGGCCGACCTCGACACGGCGGTCGACTCGATCCGCGAGCGCCTGCGGGTCACCCCGCTGGTCGTCCAGCTGCCCATCGGGCGGGAGGACGGGTTCACCGGCGTGGTGGACCTGCTGCGGATGCGGTCGCTGGTGTGGGACGCCGGCCGTGACACGGTCACGGAGGGGCCGGTGCCGGAGGACCTCGTGGACGAGGCCCGCCGGCGCCGCCGCCTGCTGGAGGAGACGGTGGCCGAGCTCCATCCGGCGGCGCTGGAGGAGTTCTGCGCCCGGCCGGAGATCTCGGCGGCGACCCTGACCGCCGCCCTGCGCGACCTGACCCTGCGGGGTGAGGCCGTGGTGGTGCTGTGCGGGTCGGCGTACCGCAACCGGGGCGTCGAGCCGCTGCTGGACGCCGTCGTGGCCTACCTGCCCGCACCGCCCGACGTGCCGCCCGTACGCGCCGCGTGGGACGGGCCCGAACAGGAGCAGCACGAGCAGGAGCGGCCCGCCGACCCGGCGGCGCCGTTCGCCGCACTGGTCTTCAAGGTGCACGCCGCCCCCACCGGGCGGCTGACCTACCTGCGGGTGTACTCGGGGACGATCAGGAGAGGAGACGTCGTGCTGGACGCCGGCGCCCGGCGCACCGAGCGGATCGGACGCATCCTCCGGGTGCAGGCCGACCGGCACACCGAGACGGACCGCGCGACGGCCGGGGACATCGTCGCGGTGGCCGGGGTCAAGGCGGCCCGCGCCGGAGCCACCCTCTGCGCTCCCGGGGCCCCGCTGGTCATCGAGCCGCCGGTCACGGCCTCGCCGGTGGTCTCCGTGGCCGTCGAGCCGCGCGGGAGCGGCGACGCCGACCGGCTCGCGACCGCGCTGGCCCGGATGTCCGACGAGGACCCCTCGCTGTCGGTCCGCACCGACCCCGAGACCGGTCAGACGCTGCTGTCGGGCATGGGCGAGTTGCACCTGGAGGTCGCGGTGGAGAAACTCCGCCGCACCCACGGGCTCGGCGTCGCCGTCGGACGGCCCCGGGTCGCCTACCGGGAGACGGTCGTCCGCGGCGTGTCCGGGCTGCTGTACCGGCACGTCAAGCAGGACGGCGGCGCGGGGCAGTTCGCCCACGTCGTGCTGGACGTGGAACCGCTGGATCACGACGCCGGCTTCGTGTTCCGGTCCACGGTCACCGGAGGCCGGGTGCCACGCGAGTACGTCGGGGCGGTGGAGGCCGGCTGCCGGGACGCTCTCGCCGGGGGCCCGCTCGGAGGTCATCCGGTGACTGGCCTGCGGGTCACGCTGACCGACGGTGCGACCCACCCGAAGGACTCCTCGGAGATGGCGTTCCGCACGGCCGGGCGGCTCGCGCTGCGGGAGGCGCTGCGTGCCGGTGAGATGGCCCTGCTGGAACCGCTCGCCGAGGTCACTGTCACCGTGCCCGACGACGCCGTCGGCGGGGTGCTGGGCGATCTCGCGGCCAGGCGCGGCCGGGTCACCGGGTCGGCGGCGCGGGCGGGCACCGTCGTGGTCACCGCGACCGTGCCGCTGGCCGAGCTGTTCGGGTACGCGACCCGGCTGCGCGGCCGCACCCAGGGCAGGGGCGCCTTCACCAGCCGCCCCGCCGGCTACGCCCAGGTGACCGGCACGGCCCCGGGGTTCCGGGCCGGGCGCGGCCCGGTAGGCAGGGCCTTGTAGGCGCGGCGGGAGGCATCCCGTCCGGGCCCTGACCGCGGATGCGCGGTCAGGGCCCGGACGGAGCCCCTGCGATGCCCGGGGTGCGGACACCGGCAGGCAACGGCGATCCTCACGTGGTGACCCCTGCGAAGACGGTTTCCGGGCGGCCTCTACCCTCGGATGACGTCAACCCGTTTCATTGACAGTGGGAGCCGGATGAGCCTCGACACACCTGCCGCCAACGCCGCCGTGACGTTCGACAGCGGCGGCGAGACCCTGCTGGGCGTCCTTCACCTGCCGGCCGGGCCGGGACCGCATCCGGTCGTCGTGCTGCTGCACGGCTTCCCCGGGCACGAGCGCAACTTCGACCTGGCCCAGCATCTGCGCCGGGCTGGGTACGCCGCCCTCGTCTTCCACTACCGCGGTTCCTGGGGCGTCGGCGGCTCCTGGTCGTGGGCCGGCGCGCTGGAGGACGCCGCCCGCGTCGCGGCGGCCGTACGTGGGCCGGAGTTCGCCGCCGCGCACCGACTCGACCCGGACCGGCTGGCGCTGGCGGGGCACAGCTTCGGCGGCTTCGCCGCGCTGACGACCGCGGCGGCCGACCCGGGCGTCAGCGCCGTCGCGTCGGTGTCGGCGTTCGACTTCGGCTCTGTCGCGGTCGCCTGCCGGGAGGACGCGGCGCTGCGGGCGGCGTACGTCGAGGGGTTCGGCGACGACCTGCTTCCCCTGAAGGGGACCAGCGGCGCGGCGCTCGTGGACGAGATGATCGCGGCGGGCGAGGCGTGGAGCCTGTCCGCGCTCGCCCCCAAGCTCGCGGACCGGCCGGTCCTGCTCGTCGGCACGGCCGGGCGCGACACCGTCACCCCCGCCGCCGAGCACCACGATCCCGTGGTGGCCGCCTACACCGCTTATCCGGTGCCGCGCCTGGAACACCGCGTGTTCGTCACCGACCACGCCCTCTCCGACCACCGCCTCGAACTCGCCGAGACCGTGCGCGACTTCCTCGACCGGCACCTCGGTCGCTGAACGCCGGCAGAAGACGATCGCCGCGCCCGTCACGATGGAGTGCCGGGCGGCGGCCATCACCCGCAGGCAGGTGAACGGCTCGATCCCGTACCGCCACCAGTCCCCCGTGCCCTCCCTGTCGCCCCGCACCCCCGCGCCCACTTCGGCACTACGGGGGGCGAGATCTTCCGGCAGCCCGAGCCGCGCGGCGATGCGCCGGCGCTCCTACGGCAGCCGTTGCGACGAGCCGGCGCACAGAGCCTGCGGTAGCCCTTCCGACTCGCTCTCGTGGCCTCCGGGTAAGCGTGGATCGCGGGTCTGGCTGGTTATCGTGAACCATGTCCGGACGTCGCGACCAGCGGCCCATGCCTCGGTCGATGGCCCTGTGGTACCTGATCCCCGTCGTCTTCTTCCTGGGCGCCGCGGTCTTCTGGGTGCTCGCTCTCGTGGCGTGGGTGGAACCGAAGCCGCTGTACGCCGTCTCCACGCCCGAAGGGGTGGAGCCTGCACCCGAGTGGTATCTGCCCGGGCAGAGGTTCTGGGCGGGCGTGGCCTGTTTCCTGGCCGGGCTCGTCCTGGCCGTCATCCTGGCCGTCGTCCTGGCCGCCGTACGCCGGCGCGGCGAGGCGCGGAGCGGCCCCCCGAGTCCGCCCTCAGGGCGGGGGCGATGAGGACAGGAGCCTCGAACAGGCCGCCCACGTGCCGTGCGGTCACTGCTCGCGCATGCCCCACGGGGCGCCGTACGCGGTGAGCAGGTCGAGGAACGGCCGGGGCGGCAGGGCTTCCGGGCCCAGGACGCCGGTGCCGGACCAGACGCCGGCGGCCATCAGTTCGAGGGCCACGACCGGATTGACGGCGGTCTGCCACACCACTGCCTGGGAGCCGTACTCGCGCATGGACCACTGGTTGTCGACCACGTGGTAGAGGTAGACCTCACGCGGGCCGCCGTCCTTGGTGCCCTTGACCCAGGTGCCCGCGCACGTCTTGCCGCGCATGCGATCCCCGAGGGTCGCCGGGTCGGGCAGGCACGCCGCGACCACGTCGCGCGGGGAGACCTTGACCGCGACGCCGCCTTCGGCGGCGACCTGGACGGGCTCGGTGCGGTCCAGCCCCAGCAGATGCAGGGTCCGCAGCGTGTCGATGAACTTCGCGCCCAGCCCGTACTTGAAGGTCACCCGCTCGGCGTCGATCCAGCGGGGCACGAGCAGGACCTCCTCGTGCTCGACGTTGACGCACTCGACCGGGCCGATGCCCTCGGGGAAGTCGAACACCTCCGGCTCGCTGAAGGGCGGAGTGGTGAACCAGCCCCGGCCGGCCTCGTAGACGACCGGCGGGTTGAGGCACTCCTCGATGGTGGTCCAGATGCTGAACGAGGGCGCGAAGTCGTACCCCTCGACGGTGAGGTCGGCGCCGTCGCGGACGCCGATCTCCTCGATGTGGTCGAACAGTTCGTCGGCGGCGTACCGGGCGAAGACGTCCGACAGCCCCGGCTCCACTCCGATGCCGACCAGCGCGAGCCTGCCCGCCCTCTCCCACTCGGCGGCCATCGCGAACTGGGCGTCCCCCAGCTTGACCCCGCACGCCTCGTGCGGGCGCTCCGGATGCGGCCGCGACAGCGACATCGCCATGTCCAGGTAGTGCGCGCCGGCCGACAGCGCCGCCCGGAACAGCGGCATCACGAACCGCGGATCGGTGGCGTTGAGCAGCACGTCGCAGCGGTGCTCGGCCAGCAGTGCCGCCACCGCGGCCTCGTCGCTCGCGTCCACCCGCAGGGCGCCGAACCGCGTTCCCGCCTCCCCCAGCGCGGCGACGGCCGCCTCCGCACGAGACAGGTCGTAGTCGGCGACGACCATGTGCTCGAAGAAGGACCGGCGGGCCGCGATCCGGGTGATCGCCGTGCCCACCCCACCGGCGCCGACGAGCAGAACACGCATGACAAACACTCCCTTTTCAGGACAAAGATTCCTTCGGTGCACACGATCCAACGCCACCTGCGCTCACAACGTCAATGGTGTTGGCATAAGGTGCGGAGCAGGCGGAGAGGAGAGCACATGCCCAAGCCGGTGGTCTCGGAGTCGGCGCGCCGGCGGCGCCGCCCGACGAAGAACGGGATGGTCCTGTCGGAGGACCTGATCGTGCGGACCGCGCTGCGCATGCTGCGCGAGCACGGTTCCGCCGGGCTGACCGTACGGCGGCTCGGCATCGCCCTGGGCGCCGACCCCAGCACGCTCTACCGCTACTTCGCCGGCATCGACGATCTGACCCTGGCCATCGGCGACATGCTCATCGGCCGGGCCATGGCCGGCTGGCACGCCACCGGCGACTGGCGCGCCGATCTTCGCGAACTGGGCCTGCGCATCCATGCCGCCTACCTGGAACACCCCCAGGCCGCGGTGCTGACCGCCAGCCGCGTCAGCGGCAAGTCCCACGAGATCGCGGCCGACGAGGCGATCCTCGGTCTGCTGCGCGGCGCCGGTTTCCCCGACCGTGAGGCGGTCCGCGTCTACCACGCCTTCATCGACATGACACTGGCGTTCGCCGCGCTGGACGCGGCGTCCCTCGCACTGCCGGAGGAAACACGCAGGGCGGACGAGGAGATGTGGCAGGCGACCTACGCCCGCCTGTCCCCCGCCACCCACCCCAACATCGCGGCGGTCGCGCCCCTGCTGGTGGCCGACATGAACGACAGCGCCTACCCCGCCGCCCTGGACATGCTGCTCGCCAGCGCCGCACGGGACTCCAATCGGTTTGCGCCGTGAGGCGCTGTGGTTCGAGCGGAGGTGAGAGACCACCGCCTTTCGCCTGTCGCAGCAGGCGAACGGAGCTGAGGCAGGGAGCGCGGCGGATGCTGGCCGCTGCGCCCGGTTCTCGGCCCGCACTCGGTGGACCTACTGGAGCGCTTCCTTCCACCCCCGCGTCACGGCCGCCCTCACGGCCGCTCGTGACTTCGCGCGGACCGGGGCGGTGCGCAGTCGGGCAGGTTTGACCGGTGTCAGTCGCCGTCGAGGATGAAATCGGCTATAGCGGCAGCGACGGCTTCGGGCTGCTCATCGGGGATGAAGTGCCCAGCGTCGGGCACGACGACTCCGGTGGCGTCGTCGGCCCATGGGCTGATGGAGGCCGCCATGTCCGGGATGGAGCCATGGCTGCTGGAGATTCCGAGGATGGGCACAGTCAGGTGCTGCCGCTTGAGCGCCTCGTGGTTCTTGCGCGCCGACTCGGCGGCGTCTCGGTAGTAGGCGAGGGAAGCGCGGAGGCCACCGTCGACGGCGACGGCCGCTGCGTAGTGGTCGAGCTCGGTGTCGTCGAACGTGTCGGGAGAGAGGGCCTTCATTTTCAGGAACCAGCCGACGTAGTCCCGTTCGCGGCCGGCAAGCAGCGTCTCGGGCAGGTCGGGCACAAGGTGGAACGCGAAATGCCAGGTCTTCCACGCCCGATCCGGGTCGGTGGGAATCGCTTCGGGGAGGGTGATGCCGGGAATTCCGGCGTCGAGCAGAGCGACCCCGCGCAGTTGGCTCTCGAATTTGAGCGCGAGGGAGAAAGCGACCCAGGCGCCGATGTCGTGGGCGACCAGCCAGTAAGCCGGCACTCCGAGAGCCTTCACGGCGGCGTGGACGTGCGCGGCGACCGTGTGCGTGTCATAGCTGCGCTCCGGACGCTCGGAGTGGCCCTGCCCTGGCAGGTCGATCGCGATGACGTGGAACAGGCCGGCGAGGCTGGGCATCACCTTTCGCCAAGCCCACCAGGTTTGCGGGAACCCGGCGAGCAGGACAACGGCCGGGCCGGTCGGCCGGCCGCCTTCGACGGCATGAAGGCGGACGCCGTCCGCGTCGACCCAGCGGTGAGTGAATCCCGCCAGGTCGTGCAGGGGCAGGTCGGGGACAGGGTTGCTTTCGGAGACATGCCAAGCGCTGGTCGCAGGGTCAGTCACGGGGATCCTCCATCGGTGTCAGGTGTGCTGGTTCGGTGCTTCGCCCGAGGGTTAGGCCCGCGAGCGCGGTACGGATGACGAGAGCGGCCGGCGTGGTGCTCGACATCCGGGTCCCGACGGTTTGATCGATGAGGCCCAGTAGCAGGACGGGGACGACGAGCCCGGAATAGACGAACAGGAAATACGTCGCGCTGAGCTCAGCCCGGTTGCCGGTATCGCACAGCGCGTCTGTGACGCCCAGGCCATGTCGGAACAGAATCCCGACAGCTGCCCCGGCGAAGACGGTGCCGACCATGAAGACAGGAGCGGAGCGGATCCAGAGCGCGCCTCGATGACGATCATTCCGATGGCCGGCAGGGCCGTCCCGGTGCTACGTCGCAGGATGGCCGGTGGTGCGATGACCTGAGCCGGCAGTGCGCTGACGAACAGGGCTCCGACGCCCACGCCGATGACGGCCAGGTTCGATATGCCCAGGTCGTCACGTAGGAACGCTGGGGCCGGAGACGAGAAGAAGCCGTTCACGCCGGAGGACGCGGCGACGAGCACACCGCCGGCGAGAAACGAGCGAGCCCGGCTCGCGCCGGGGGGCGCCAGCGCGAGGACAGGACGGCGACCGATCGCGTCGGACAGTGAACCGGCCACGAGCAACGTGCCGACGACTGCGATGACGTAGGTGACGAAGACGAGGGTGGTGGTGACGGGCCCGAAGCCGAACTTCGACGCCCACAGGACGTAGAGCGGGATGGTCAGCGTCCCGCCGGCCATGACGACGGTGTAGATGAGGACGACGGCGGCGGCTGGGACCACCTGGTGCGCTTGTCGCGCTGTCGCGAAGTGTGGGGGACGCCCGGCCATGACCATGCTTGGACGCTAGCACATCTTGAACTGATTGGTTCAAGATAGGATGGTGCGCAGCGCGGCCCGAGACAACGACACACCGGCAAGGAAGTGCCACGTGGCAGGCAAGAAGCAATTCGACATGGACACGGCACTTGACGCCGCGATGATCCAGTTTTGGCGCGCCGGCTACGCCAACACGTCAGTGGACGATCTGTCCCGGGCAACCGGACTGAACCGCAGCTCCATCTACTCCTCGCTCGGCGACAAGGACACGCTCTTCCTACGCTGCTTGGATCGCTATGCCGCGCGCTACGGCGAAAAGTACGACGCCGCCCTGTCGTGTGCGGCCTCGGAGCCCCTTACAGCCGTTCGTGCGTTCTTCGACGTCACCCTCGGACGCATCGCCGATCCCGAACTGCCGGATGGATGCCTGGTCGCCCAATCGGCCATGGCAATCCCGGTGCTGAGCCCGAGCGTCGCGGCACACGTGAAGGAGGCGCTGGGCTTCCAGCGCTCGCGTCTACGCGCCGCACTGAAGGCCGGCCGATTGACCGACCAGGACGCCGAGGCCTTCGCTGAACACGTGGCGGCCGTGAACCAGTCTCTCGCCGTCATGAGCAGAGCTGGGGCGAGCCCGGCGCAGCTCCTGGCCATTGTCGGCGTAACCGTCGACGCGCTCTCACAGGCGTTGCGCACGCGCGACCAGCACCCCAGGGCGACATCAGCCGAACCGACCACCCGCTGATCCAGGGCAGGGCCGGTTCATCGAGCGGCGTCACTCACCGGCCAGTCCTTTGATGATCAGGTTCAGGCCGTGGGCGAAGTGGCCGACGAAGTCGGTGCTGGTCAGCGTGGCCTCGGCGGCTGCCAGGTTGGGGTAGGTACCCGGGTCGAGGGCCGCGTGCAGCAGGGTCAGCGCGGCGGGCAACTCGGTCTCGGCGAGAGCCTGGGCGGCCTGTTCCTCCAGCGTGTGGCCGACGATGAAGTGGACGATTGCGAGTGCCGTACGGGTGGCCGCCTCAGGGCTCGGGCATGTCTCACGCAGCACGCCCACGAGGGTGTCGGTGTAGCTCAGCGTGTTGGGGCCGACGGAGTGGGTGCCCGCGTAGACCCATGCGCCGTCGCGGTGACGCAGCAACGCCATACGCAGCCGCCCGGCCAGTTCGGTGATCTGTTCGCGCCAGGTGAGCCCGTCGGGCAGCGGGCCGGCGCAGCCCGCGAGCATCTCCTCGGCCATGGCGGCGAGCAGCGTCTGCTTGGTGGCGAAGTGCCGGTAGAGCGTGCCCACCTGGACGTCGAGGGCCGCGGCCAGGCGGCGCATGGTCAGCGAGTCGAGCCCGTCCTCGTCCACCAGGCGCAGGGCGGTGGCGACCGCCTCCGGCACGGCCATCTTGCGGGGGCGGCCTCGGGAGCGCTGGGCGGACGGGGAGGTTGACGTGGGTCCCATGCCCAGTGATACTAGTGACCTCGATTTTATGAACGATGTTCATTTAATAGGAGGGACACGAACCGTGCACACCGACGTGATCGTGGTGGGAGCCGGCCCCACCGGGCTGCTGCTGGCCGCGGAGCTGGCCCTGGCGGGCGTGGGGGTCCGCGTGCTCGAACGAAACGACGCGCCCACCAGCCAGTCGCGGGCGCTCACGCTGCACCCGCGCAGCATCGAGGTGATGGACCTGCGCGGCATCGCCGACCGTTTCCTGGCCCGCGGTCACACCCTGCCCGGGTGGCACTTCGCGGGCCTGAACACCCGCCTCGACTTCACCGCCCTGGACACCCGGCACGGCTGCACCCTGTTCCTGGAGCAGGCCCGTACCGAGGAACTACTCGACGCCCGCGCCCGTGAGCTGGGCGCCGAGATCGTCCGCGGCTGTCAGGTCACCGCCGTGCGGCAGGAGCCGGACGGCGTCGTCGTCGAAACAGCCCGAGGAGAGACGCTACGCGCCTCGTACGTCGTGGGCTGTGACGGTGGACGCAGTATCGTCCGGCAGGCGGCGGGCATCCCCTTCGACGGCACCGACGAGACGCTGTCCGGTATGCTCGGCGACTTCGCCGTCACCGGTCCGGACGCCGTGCACTCGGCCGAGGCCCACGGCGTGCTGGCCGTGCCGCTGGAGGGCGGGCTGACCCGGTTCGTGGTCGTCGATCCCGAACGCATGCGGGTGCCGTCTGACCGGCCCCTGACGTACGAGGAGTTCCGGCAAGCTCTGACGAACATCGCCGGCACGGACTTCGACGTCGCCGAGCCGCACTGGTTGTCGCGGTTCGGCAACGCGACCCGCCTGGCCGGGCGGTACCGGCAGGGCCGGCTCCTGGTGGCGGGCGACGCGGCCCACATCCACTTCCCGGCGGCGGGACAGGGCCTCAACACCGGTCTGCAGGACGCCATGAACCTGGGCTGGAAGCTCGCCGCCCAGGTCAAAGGCTGGGCCCCGGAAGGGCTGTTGGACTCCTACGACGCCGAGCGCCGGCCGGTCGGCGCGGCCGTCACCGCCAACACCGAGGTGCAGACGCTGCTGATGGAACTGACGCTGGTGCCGCAGTATCACCGGCCGGTCATGGCGCTGCGCGGCATGCTCGACGGCCTCCTGCGCATCGGGGAGGTCAACCGCAACCTGGCCGCGTCGGTCTCGGCGATCGGCACCCACTACGGCGACGGCTCCCCGGCCGGGGCCCGGGTACCCGACCTGCCGATCAGCGTGGCGGAGCGGCCCGGGGTCGAGCGCCTGTACCAACTGCTGCACGACGGGCGGTTCCTGCTCGTCCATACGAGGAAACAGGCTGGCGCGTCCGGCCGGGACGACCGCGTGGAGACGGTCACCGCGACGGCCTGGCAGCCCTCGCCCGACCTGGAGGAGGCCGAGGCGCTACTCGTCCGGCCGGACGGGCACCTCGCCTGGGCAGGGCCGATCGAGGCCGAGCAGCAGGCGCTGCTGGACTGGACTGGAGCGGCGGCGGTAGCGCCGTGACGACGCTCCGCCGGCTCAGCGGCCGCCGGCTGTATCACCGTTACCGCACCCGGCGCTACCGGCTGCCCGACGACGTGCCGTGGACCGACACCCCAGTAGTAAATCCGGTATTTACTGCGGCACCACACTTCTCGTTAGCCGCGTCGGGCGATCGTGTAGCGCTGGTGACGCCCGGGGCCGAAGAGATCGCCGTTGGCTCCGTGCAGCGGCGTCATGCCGGGTGGATGAGGCGGCTTTCGTAGGCGAAGATCACTGCCTGTATCCGGTCGCGGAGTTCGAGCTTTTGCAGGATTCGCCCCAGATGGGACTTCACGGTCGCCTCCGCGAGGTACAGGGTGGCCGCGATCTCGGTGTTGGACAGGCCGCTGCCCACCTGGATGAGCACCTCGCGCTCACGGGCGCTGAGCCGGCTCAGTCGCTCGTCGCGGTTGGCGCTGCTGCCGTCGGGGATGTGGGGGCGGAGGTGCTCCAGCAGCCGGCGGGTGATCCGCGGGGAGACCACCGCGTCGCCCGCGGCCACGCTGCGTATCGCGGTGAGCAATTCCTCGGGCCTGATGTTCTTCAGCAGGAAACCCGAGGCTCCGGCGTGGAGTCCGGCGAAGGCGTATTCATCCAGGTCGAAGGTGGTGAGGATCAGCACCCTGCTCTGCGGGGAGATCCGGATGACCTGCCGGGTCGCCTCGATCCCGTCGATCCCGGGCATCCGGACGTCCATGAGGACGACGTCGGGGCGCAACTCCCGGGCGAGGCGTATGGCCTGGGCGCCGTCCGCGGCTTCGCCGACCGGCGCCATGTCGGGCTGGGCCTCCAGGACTGTGCTGAAGGCCATACGGAGCAGCGCTTCGTCGTCGGCGATCAGGATGCGGATCGTCATGCGGACGCCGCTCCGCTGCTGCCGAGGAAGAGGCGGGTATGGACTCCCCAGCCGCCGCCCGGAAGCGGCCCGGCCTGCAACTTCCCCCCGTAGGCGGCCGCGCGCTCGCGCATGCCGGGGATGCCGTGGCCGGACGGTGTCGCGGCAGGAAGTGGCGGGCAGGGGCCGCTGTCGGTGACGTCCACGGTGACGGTCTCGGTTGAGCACCGTATCCGGACCTTCGCGTGTGTGCCGGTGGGTGTGTGTTTGAGGGTGTTGGTCAAGGCTTCCTGTACCAGGCGGTAGACGGTCAGTTGCGCCGTGGCGGGGATGTGGGTGTGGCCGCCCTGGACCTCGAGGCGGGTCGGCAGCCCGGCGGCGCACATCTGGTCGGCGAGGGTCTCCAGTTGTGCGATGCCGGGCGGCGGGTGGCGCTCCGCGTCCGGTTCGTCGGTCCGCAAGATACCCAACGAGCGCCGCATGTCGGTCAGGGCCTGCCGGCCCGTCTCGGAGATCTGGAGCATCGCGGTGGTGGCCTTGTCGGGCGACCGGTGCTGCGCGTAGACGGCGGCGTCGGTGAGCGCAACCATGACGGACAGGTTGTGGGTGACGATGTCGTGCATCTCCCGGGTGATACGTGTCCTCTCCTCGGCGACGGCCAGTCGCGCCTGCTGGTCCTGTTGTTGCTCCAGGCGGGCGGCCCGTTCCTCCAGGGCCGCGAGGTAGGCGCGCGTGGTCCGCACATTCACACCCAGGACGGCGGCGGCGACGACCATGGCGGTCACCGCGACGAAAAGGGTCAGAAATGCGCCTTCCGCCGCCCAGCGCAGGCAGGCCAGCAGTGCCCCGCCCTCCACGACGGCACCGGCGACAAGCGTGCCGCGCCAGCCCGAGTTCGCGGTCGCCGTGTAGAGAGCCACCAGCAAGGCAATGTCCGCCGGCAGCTGGATGTCCATCAGCCACTGGACGAAGGCCACGGCTGCCACGGCGCCGAACACCGTGAGTGGGGCCCGGCGCCGCCACACCAGGGGCAGCGCAAGGGCGGCGGTGAGGGCCACGGCCACCGGCAGCTCTTGCGGCGCGCGCGTGGTCATGATGTTGAGCAGGAGCAGCGCCGGCAACAGCGAGTCCCACACCACGGGCGGCAGCCGGAGGCCCCAGCGCCGGGCGGCTCCCACCACTCGCGCCGCTCGCACGGAGGTCAGGTCGGCGTACCTCGTCAGCCCTGCGGCTGTCCTCGTCCGCCGCACGCAGTCCCGGTAGCGCACCGGGTGGGCATTGCCCGGCTCTGCGTCCGCCTCGGTCATCACACGTCCCTGTCGACCAGCATCATGGTGGCCCCGGCCGGGGCCACCACCGCGTACAGCCGGAGCCGGTCGGGTACAGGAAGCGAAGCGCACACCCCGAGCTGTCCGGCGTGTACCGCGGCCCTGTCATGGTAGGCCGCGGGCCCTGGAAGCACATGAGTCCACCGCATGATGGCGCCGCGCCGACGTACGACCGCAGGAGGAGTCCCGCGACCTTCCGCGGTCGCAAAGCGGCCGGTAACCAGGCGTGATCGATTGCGACTCCGGTTGCACAGTGTGAGATGCCTGGATCCGACTCCGGATGCATGCGACGGCGACCCTGGATCGATGTGGGATCGCGTGCCCCGCCCTGACGATGGCCGGGTGACCGAGATCATCACGGGGCTGTACATGTCCCCCCTGGAATTCCTTGCCTTGGTGGGTGCCGTCGCGCTGGTGGTGGCGCGCTGGCTTCCCCCCTCCGCCCGCCCACGCGTCACGATTGCGGCGGGGGCGGTTCTCGTGCTGTCTGTGATCGTGCTGACTGTGGTGGGGATCCGCTGGCAGATGCTGCCGGTACTGGCAGGCTCTGCCGTCGCGTCGCCGTTCGCTCTCGCTCCCCTGCTGCGACGCCGTACCGGCCAGCCGGCGTGGCGGGCCCGATGGTGGCTGGCGTCGCCGGGGTCGGTGGCCTGCGTCGGCCTGATTGCCACGGGTCCGGTGGCCGCCTGGGCCTTTCCTGTACCCGTGTTCCCCGAGCCGTCGGGCCGTTTCGCGGTCGGCACTCGCGTGGTGCAGTGGACCGACCCACGCCGCCCCGAGACCTTCACCGCCGATCCGCACGACCGGCGCACGATCGTGGTCCAGCTCTGGTACCCCGCGCAGAAGAGCCCCGCTGGCACGCAGCGGGCCCAGTACCTCGGACGTACGGAGTCCGAGGCGCGCACCGTTTCCGACGCCCTCGCCCGCGTGGTCGGCCTGCCTGGCTTCCTGGTCGACGGCGTCCCACATGCCCACACTCATTCGGTCTTCAACGCCCCGGTGGCCGACAGAGGCGGACGGTTCCCGGTCGTGCTGTTCTCTCCCGGATCGGGCGGAGTGCGCACCCAGAACACCGCCTGGGCGGAGGAACTGGCCAGCCACGGCTATGTCGTTGCCGCCCTCGACCACCCGTACGACTCCGCCGCCGTCGTCCTGACCGACGGTCGAACGATTCACGCCAAGATCGCCTCCACTGGCGACCGGGTCAAGGATGACGAGCTGGCGGTTGGCTGGACGGCTGTTCGGGCCGCCGACCTCAGCTTCGTCCTCACCCAGCTGGACCGTCTAGGCCGAGGTGAGATCGCCGGCCCGCTGACCGGACGCCTGGACACCAGCCGAGTCGCGGTCACCGGCCACTCCATGGGTGGTGCCGCCGCCCTGCAGACAGCCCGGCAGGACCACCGGTTCGACGCCGTCATCGATCTCGACGGCTACCCCCACGGCCCCACCTCACCCTCCCTCCACCAGCCGACGCTGGCGCTCACCCAGGCCATCACCCCCGGAACCGACCCACGCTACATACCCCGCCTCACCAAGGCCCTCAGGCTCAACACCACGATGAGCTACCGGCTCACCATCCCCGGCGCCGCACACCTCACCTTCATGGACGGCCCCCTGTACCTGCCGCCCGTGCCCTCGATAGTCGGCTCCCTGGGCCGCACCGAGAGCCCGCACGTCGTCGCCGCAACCACGCTCGCCTTCCTGGACACCACCCTGCGGTACAAACCCGGCGACCTGGCTGACGTTCTCTCGGCTTACGGCGACCTCAGCGTCTACCCACCGGGCGACAGCCGCTGATCAGCTTGCCGTGGCAGCCGACGGCACGGCCGTACCTCTGGGCCTGTCCAGCGAGCAAGAATCTGCGACAGAGCCCTTTTCTTGACACTCCCCGCTGGGGTCAGGCGACGGAGTGGGTGACGATACCGGTGTAGGCGCCGGAGGAGGCTCCCGCGAAGGGGACGGACAGGACGAGGGTGGGATTCCAGGAGGCGCTGTTGACCCCTGCCTCCGCCGTGTGGGAGAACGCCGTCCTGGGGACGGCGAGGGTAACTCTGCTCGCGGCCGTGGGCTGGCCGGGAACGAAGGTGCCGCCGCCCTGGGCGTCGGTGACCGGGCCTGACCAGTAGCTCATGTTGGCCCGGCCGATGGTCACGACGGGGGCGGTGGTCCGGGTGTAGTCGGTCGAGGAGACCGTGGCGGTCCACGCGCCGGCGTCTGGGTCGCGGTGGTCGGTCACCGTCACCGTCCCCAGAGGCGCGCTGCGCCGGCCCCCGGGCACCACGCTGCCGAGGGACACCGCGACGGGGGCGGTGATCGTCAGTGATCCCTCCCTGGTCAGGGTGTAGGTGGCGGGCGAGAGAGCCGCGGCGGCCGGCGGGCCGGGCAGTGCGCCCTGGAGAGCCGAGATCGCCAGTACGGTCGCAGTGGTGAGGGGTGTGGGTCGTCGGAGCATTCATGCCCTTCGGGAGTCATGGGGGGAGACGGCTCTGCGGCGCCGGGCGACGAGGCCGGTGGCGGCGAGTCCGAGCACGCCGGCGATGAGTGCGACGAGGGCGACGAGCGGCAACGGCGCGGCGGACATGGTGATCGGCCGGCCGGCCCCCGCCCGGGGGAAGACGACGGTGGCCGACACCGTGCGCTTGACGAGACCGCTCTGGACGACGAGGTCGGCCTTCCAGGGGCCGTCGGGCAGCCGGGGGTCCATCACGACCGCCAGCCGTCCGGTGTCGCCAGGCCGCAATGTGACGCCCAGCTCCGCGGGGTAGGGCCCGGCGCGCAGCCCGCCCGGCCCCTCCGACAGGGACAGCGACCCGGACAGGTCCAGGGCGCGGCCGCCGGTGTTGCGCACCTGGGCGACCAGGGTCGGCCGCCCGCCGGCGTCCCGCTCCGGGGTGAGACGGTCGATGCTCATGTCGGACGGGGGCTCGCCGCCGGGGCCGATGTCCAGGTAGGCCCGGATTCCCGCACGGCTGGCGAGGCCGACGTTGTGCGTCGCGTCCGGCTCGGCGATCGTCTGCGCCCAGATCACCGCATACCGCTCACCACGCCAGGCGTCCCGGGGCACGCGGATGGTGAACCAGGCCATGCGGCTGCGACCGGGTGCCAGATCGATCTCGGACGGCGTGACCGTGGTCCAGCTCGACAGCTCGTTGGGCGTGCGGTCCGGCGCGAAGACGAACGCCCGGTTGCGGATGTCGGCCGCCGCCGCGTACAGCGAGACGTGCATGGGGTGCCCGCTGCTGTTGGAGACCTCCAGGCGGCGCTTGATGGTGGTGCCGGGGCTGAGGTGGTCGACCACTCCCTTGCGGGCGCGGGGGTCGTCGCGGCGGGCGACGGGCGCGTCGACCAGCCGGATGCCGAGCCCTTCGCCGGGGCCGTCCCCGCCGGCGGCGACCATGGCGCCGGCCGCGGCGGCCGCGGACGGCGCGCCGGCTGTGACCGCGCCTGCCGTGACCGCGCCGGAGCACAGGACGACCGGCACGGACAACACGGACAACACGGACAGCACGACGGCCGCGGCGCGACGCGCGTGTCTGTCAGGCGACGGAATGGGTCACCGTCCCCGAGTAGGTGCCGAGGTCGGCCGACAGCGGGACGGTGATACCGACGGTCGGGTGCCAGGACGCCTGGCTGTTGCCGGTGCCGCCGGTGTAGGTCATGGCGACCCTCTGCACGTCGAGGGTCCCGCCCGGCCCCGACGTCAGCGTGCCGTTGCCGACGATCAGCGTGCCCGGGCCGGGCGTGTACGTCGCCGCGGACGCCGGGATCGGGTCGGTCGGGCCCACGAAGGCCGTAGCCGAGACCCGGGCCGTCCAGTCGGAGGTCGGGACACCGCCGCGGGCGTCGGTCACCGTGACGGTGCCGATCGGCCCGCTGACGGTGCCGCCCGCCGTCGTGCTGCCCAGGCTCACCGGACCCGCGGGCGCCGTGATCGTCAACGCGCCCGAGGTGACCGTGAAGGTCACCGTCGTGTCCGCGGCGTCGGCCTGGCCGGTGAGCAAGGCCAGCGCCAGCGCGGCCCCCGACATCAACGCGAGCGGCCTGAGTCGCATACTTCATCCCCGCCTATGTGAACGCCCCAGCAGGGGCGGCAGTAACACTGATCAGCTGCAGGGCATCACGGTAGGTAGCCGGGGTGGCCGTCGCGGGGCCGACGCGCGCGTGCGTACGGGTCGGCGATCCGATCGGAACGAAAGCTTGAATCGTCACGGCAGCCGGAACCGCGACCGGGCCTCCTCAGGGGCGGCACGCGATCGCGTCCCCGCCGCCCGGTCACCCGTCCGTACGGCCGGGGCCGAAGGGGCGGTCGCCGCGGAGGGTGATGCGGTGCATCACGCGGTGCGCGTCACCGTAGTCGCGGTTGGCGTAGTGGGCGGTGCTCCGGTTGTCCCACATGGCGACGTCGCCGACCCTCCAGCGATGGCGGACGATGTGCTCGGGCTTGGTGAGGTGGGCGTACAGCAGGTCCAGGATGGCCCGGCTCTCGGCCTCGGACACGCCGACGATGTGGGAGGTGAACCCGGGATTGACGAAGATTCCCTTGCGGCCGGTCTCGGGGTGGACGCGGACCACGGGGTGCTCCACCGGCTCCAGCCGGGTGACGATCTCGCCGTCCCAGACGTTCCCCCTGCCGCCGCGGCGCTGGGCCAGGTAGTAACCGAACTCGCGGTTGCCGTCGTGGACCGCGGTGAGCTGGTCGGCCAGCGCCTTCACAGGGGCGGACAGGGAGTCGTAGGCCAGCTGGCTGTCGGCCCAGCTCGTGTCGCCGCCGGTGGGCGGGAGGATCACGGCGCGCAGGATGGAGCCGAGCGGCGGGCGGGGCATGAACGTGACGTCGGTGTGCCAGACGTCGGCGAAGCCGTTGTCGGCGCTGTCGAGGGCGTAGATCTCGGGATGCGCCTCGTCGACGCCCCCGACGACCGGGTGGGACGCGGTCAGCTCGCCGAGGCGGCGGCCGAGCGCCACCTGCCCGTCGTCGTCAAGGCTCTGCCCGCGGAAGAACAGCACCTTCCGGTCGACGAGGGCGGCACGCACCGCGGCCAGCTCCTCGTCGGTGGCGGTCGCCAGGTCCAGTCCCTCGACCTCGGCGCCGAAGTGGGGCCCGAGGGGCCGCAGGTCCAGCTTCACGGCGGTCGGTGTGGTCATCTCACTCTCCTCGTGGTTGGTGCGGTGCTTCACACGGCTGCGGCGCGTACGGCGTGGCCGACCTCGGCGCGGAGCGCGGCGTACTCGGGAAGGGCGCGCAACTCGTCCGGTTCCACCCCGGCGCGCGGGAGGCCGACGTCGAGGTCGAGCGAGATCCGGCCCGGCCGGCGGGTGAGCACGACGACCCGGCTGCCGAGGAACACGGCCTCCTCGACGCTGTGGGTGACGAACACCGACGTGCGGCCGGTCTGCGCGCTCACCCGGCGCAGGTCCTCCTGCAGGCGCTCACGGGTGAGCGCGTCCAGGGCGGCGAACGGCTCGTCGAGCAGCAGCAGCGGGTCGTCGCCGGCCAGCGCCCTGGCGATCGCCACGCGCTGCTGCTGCCCTCCCGAGATCTGCCAGATCCGGCGGTCCGCCACGTCGTGCAGGCCCACCCTTTCCAGCAGCTCCGGCACGCGGCGGGCGCGCTCCGCACGGGGCACTCCGGCGTAGCGCAGGGCCAGCTCGACGTTGCCGCCCACGGTCTTCCACGGGAACAGGCGGGGCTGCTGGAAGACGATCCCGGCGCCCCTGCCCGGGACGGGCTCGGCACCGCCGGTCCGCACGGTGCCGGAGGTGGGCCTCTCGAAGCCCGCGACGAGGCGCAGCAGCGTGCTCTTGCCGCATCCGGACGCCCCGACGAGCACGAGGAAGGTGCCGGGAGGGACGGTCAGGGAGATCGGCCCCAGGGCGGTGACCGGTCCTCCCGCGCCGCCGTAGACGTGTTCGACCTCGTGCAGGTGGACGGCGGGGACGTCCTCGCCCGCCCCGGCCGGGGCGGTGGCCGTCTCAGGACGCGAGGGCACCGGGGAGCCCCTTGGTGTAGATCGCCCGCTCCACCGTGGCGAGGTCGGGCACCGCGTCGATCTTCTGCTGGTCCTTGAGGAACTGCGCCGCGCTCACCAGGTTCCGCGCCAGGCCGCCGACCTTGTCGGGGGTGCCGAGCCACTCGGGTGAGGCCAGATCGGCCGGCTTGAGGAAGACGCCCTGGCTGAGCTGCGCCTTGGCCTCGTCCTTGCCGAGGTTGAGCTCCGCGCCCACCGCCTGGGCCGCGGCGTCGGGATCGTCCGCGATGAGGTCGAGAGCCCTGGCTTCGGCCTTGCGCCAGGCGTCGACCGCCTCGGGGTGCGCCTGGACGAACGCGGTGGACACCACGCCCAGGTCGAGGGTCGGCTTGCCCGCGGTCGCCAGCTCGCGGCTGCTGATGAGCGTCTTGCCGGTCTTCTTGATCTCGTCAAGCGCGGGCAGCCAGACGTAGGCGGCGTCGATGTCGCCGCGGGTCCAGGACGCCAGGATGTCCTGCGGTTCCAGGTCGACGAGGTTCACCGCGGACTCCGGCACCCCCGCCTTGTCGAGCGCGGCGAGCAGGCTGTAGTGGGACGTCGAGGCGAACGGTGTCGCCACCTTCTTGCCGCGCAGGTCGGCCACGGAGGAGACGCCGGTGCCGTCGCGGGCGACCAGGGCCTCGTTGTCGCCGGCCACGTCCAGCACGAACGCCACCTGATAGGGGATGTTCAGCGGCGCGGACAGCCCCCGCGCGACCGGGCTCGACCCGATGGCGGCGATGTCCACGCTCTTGGCCACGAAGGCGGTGTTGATGCTGGCGCCGGAGTCGAACTTGGTCCACTTGATCGTGTAGCCGGGCAGCGCCTGCTCCAGCCACCCCTTGTTCTTCACGATGAGGTCCCCGCTGGGGAACGCCTGGTAGGCGATGCGGATCGTACGGTCCGCCGCACCGCCCCCACCGCCTGCGCCGGAGGCGGTGCCGTTGCCGCACGCGGCCAGGACGGCGGCCGTCGCGGCGGCCAGGGCGGCGGAAAGCAGGCGCGTGAGGCGTGGTCGTGACATCGCGGAGAGTTCCTTTTGCAGTGGGAGGGGGACTGACGAGGCTTGACAGGGGCTCAGACGCGGCCGCGCCAGGGGATGAGCCGGTTCTCCGCGGCGCGTAGCAGGCCGTCGATCAGCAGTCCGGACAGGCCGATGGCGAGCAGCCCGAGCACCACGACGTCGGTCTGCAGGTAACGCTGCGCGTCGCGGACCACCCCCCCGATGCCGGGCACCCCGTTGACGGTCTCCGCCGCCACGACCGAGGAGTACGCGACCCCGACGGCCAGCCGGACACCGGTGAAGATCTCCGGCAGCGCGGCGGGCAGCACCACGTCCTTGATCACGTCCCAGCGTGACGCGCCCAGTGCCCGGGCCGCCTCCACCAGGCCGGTCGGCGCGCCGTGGACGGCCGCGGCGGTGGCCACGGCCACCGGCGGGAGCGCGGCGATGGCGAGCAGCCACAGCTTGGGCGTCTCGTCGATGCCGAACCAGATGATGAGCAGGCTGAAGTACGCCAGCGGAGGCAGGGCCCGTACGAAGGTCACGACCGGCTCGGCCACGAGGCGGATCCACGGCACGGTGCCCAGGACGACGCCGAGGACGAGCCCCGCCGCCACGCCGAGCGCCGAACCGATGAGGATGCGGCGCAGGCTGATTCCCAGGTGCTCGACGAGCAGGTGACCGCCGTAGCCGCGGACGCCGTCGTGCGTGGTGGACAGCAGGACGAGCTGGTCCCACACGGCCCGGGGCGCGGGCACGAACGACGGATTGCCCGCCGCGGCGGCCGCCAGCTGCCACAGCGCGAGCAGGGCGAGCAGCGACAGCACCCGCACGCCGATCCGGCGGGCCCCGCGCCCTCGCCGGGCCGGCGTCGAGGCGGCGGGCGCCCCTTCGGCGGGCTGCGGGCCGGCGGTCTCGGGCACATCGTCCGGCGAGAGCGGGCGGGGTCCCGCGGAGACGGATCTGGAGGGGGATGACGTCACAGTGGTCGCTCCGGAGGCGAGGGCGCCGGGCCACGCCGCTCCAACGCGGACACGGCGGGACAACGGAAGGAGGACGGCCGGCGAAGGTGACCGCGCAGGCCGGGAGGTCGAGGTTCAGGAGCGACAGGCCGAGCCGTTCAGACGGCACAGGTCGACGTGCCGACGCCGGACCAACCACGATGCCGAATACACAGGTATTTCCTACCAAATTTGTAGGGTGATGGCAATCGGGCATCGGGCCCCACACGCCCGCCCCGCCGCCGAGCAGGCACCCCCTCGGCCGGCTTCGTCTCCCGACGAGATCGGCCCGGCGTCCGCGCATGCGGACGGGCCACGCCAAGCTCAGCGAGCTTGACGTGGCCCGTTCGGTAGCGCTCGTGTCTACTGAGCCGGAGCGGTGTCGAGGGCTTGGGCGATCTTGCGGGCCATCTCCGCCATGACGGGTCCGGGCTCCCCCTGGTGGGCCCGGGCGGCTGCTTCGACGGCGACGTTGACGGTGCTGCGGAAGTTGTCGGCCTCGGCCGGATCCTGCTTCCCGAGCAGATTCATGGCCGCCGTCAGGGCCGGCAGCACCTGGTCGGCGAGTTCGGCGACGGACTTGCCGTACAGGTTCACGCCCGTCGACTTGTCGGCGAGCACGTGCCCGACCACGCCGGTCGCGGAGGCCAAGGCGATGGAGCCCTCGGTGGCGACCTTGTGGGGCTTGCCGGCGGCGTCGGCGGCGGCCAGCAGCGAGACGGCGCCGTAGGCGGCGGTCCGCAGGGTGATCTTGTCCTGGTCGGTAAGGGTGACGGACATGGTGTGGTCCTTTGCAACTGTTCCGAGGGTCGGGTGATGGGCGAATGGCGGAACGCCCCGCCTGGGCAGAGAGCGGGCCTACCGGGACGCGGGCCCGATGTCAGGCGTCGATCGCCTGGTAGAGCGTGGTCCAGAAGTCGTGGATGAGCCGCATCGAGTCCGGGGTGGACGCCCCGACCTGGGTGAGCAGGATTCCGGTGAGCCGGTTGGCCGGGTCGGCGTAGGTCGCGGTGCCGCTTCCGCCGTCCCAGCCGAACTGGCCGATCGGCGCGTAGTCCCCGCGGTAGGTGCGCACCGCCATACCGAAGCCCCAGCCACCGTGCTGTCCCTGGCCGTGGGAGATGTGGACGTTGTCGACGGCCATGGCGTGCCGGGCGGCCTGCTGCTCGGGCGTGAGGCGGTTGGTGGTCATCAACTCGACGGCGGGCCGCGACAGGATTCGCTCGCCCTTGTGCACCCCGCCGTTGAGCAGCATCCGGAAGTAGGCGTGGTAGTCGTCGGCGGTGGAGTTCAGCCCGCCGCCGCCGCCCTGGAACGCCGGAGGCTCGCTGTGGCGTCCGCCTTCGGCCTCGTCCCAGACGAGGAACTCGCCGGTCTGCGGGTCGGGGGCGTACAGGGGCGGCAGCCGGTGGATCTGGTCGGCGGGCACGTGGAAGCCGGTGTCGGTCATCCCCAGCGGCCCGAAGACGCGCTCGCGCAGGAACTCCTCGAACGACCGGCCCGTGACCCGGGAGACGAGCACACCGACCAGGTCACTGCTGATCTGGTACTGCCAGCGCTCTCCGGGCTGGTGCATCAGCGGGAGCTCGCCCAGGCGGCGCATCCACTCGTCCGGCTCGGGCATCGGCACCGGCAGGTTGGGCGTGAGCCCCCGCTCGAAGACCGCGTTCATGATCGGAGTGCCCAGCGACGTCATGTCCATGCCGAGCCCGAACGTGGAGGTCAGCACGTCCCGGACGGTGATCGGCCGCCGCGCCGGCACGGTGTCGTCCAGCGGGCCGTCGAACCGCTTCAGCACCCGCCGGTCGGCGAGCTCGGGCAGCCACGGGTCCACGGGGTCGTCCAGGCGCAGCCGGCACTCGTCGAGCAGGACCATCGCCGCCGCGATCGTGACCGGCTTCGACGTGGAGGCCATCCGGAAGATCGTGTCCCGGCACATCGGCGCGCCACCGTCATGACGCATCGTCCCGATCGCTTCGACGTGCGTCTCGTCGCCCCGGCTGAACAGGGCGACCAGCCCGGGGATCCTCCCGGAGTCGACATACCGGTCCAGCACCTCGCGCACCCTGCGCAGCCCTGCCGGGGAGAAGCCGCTCGTGTTCATCATGAACCCCTCACGCATAGTCTTCGGTGTTCGGAAATCCCTGAACGTCCATGACAGTACATTGCGTTCAGAAAACAGTCAACAGAGAAAGAACGACTTTCCTCCTGGTACGTAAGGATGACAGAGCATGCTTTGCAATGAATATGAAGCTGAACGCAATGGACGATCGGCCGCGCATTGCAATGAGATCCGAGTGAATGCATACTGTGCAGCGGGTGTGCGGGCGCAGAGCTCCGCGCATGTCGGCAGACAGGAGACGAGCACCGATGCCCGGAGGCAGACTCACCAGTGAGGACCGTCAGCACATCGCCGCAGGGCTGGCCGAGGGGCTCGGATACGCGGAGATCGGCCGGCGTCTGGGGCGGCCCGCCTCGACCATCATGCGGGAGGTCACCCGCAACGGCGGACCCGACGGTTACGGGGCGGACCGGGCGCACGAAGCCACGCGGCATCGTGCGCGCCGGCACGGGCAGGCTCGGCCTCCCGCCCCGCCGGCCCCCGACGGCGGCCACGGGCGTGACCCCCGAGCCGTCGAGGACTTCACTGAGTCCTTCATCGCTCTCCTGGTCCAGCAGGGCATGCCCCGGATGGAGGCCAGAGTGCTGGCCTGCCTGTACGTCACCGACTCCGGCGCTCTCACCGCCGCCGAACTGGTCCAGCGGCTTCGCGTCAGCCCCGCGTCCGTCTCGCACGCCGTCGCCTACCTCGAACAGCAGGGAATGCTCAGGCGGGAACGGGTTCCCGGCACGCGACGCGAACGCTACGTCATCGACGACGAGATCTGGGTCCGGTCGATCCTCGCGTCTTTGCGGATGAACGAGGCCCTGGCGGCCGCGTCACAGCGCGGAGCGGAGATTCTCGGGGCCACGACCCCCGCGGGTTCCCGCTTCGAGTCCTCCGCCGAACTCCTTGTCCTCGTGAGCGAGGCCTTCCGGCAGGTCATCGAGGAGTGGCGGAAGAACCAGGCCGCCCGCAGCGCCCGGCACCCGGACCCGCAGGCCACGATGGGCTGAGCTCGTGATGTCGCAGCCAGTAGGCCGAGGCGGGCCCTGCGACGCAGGCGCCGGCGCCGGAAACGAGGATGTCCATCACCATGCTCCATCGAGCGAACCGTTCGTACGTTTCGAGGATCGAGTACGGTGAACGCCCGAACAACGACGGATCCCGCAAGATCACCTTCAGTGGAAGTAAACGGAGCAGGTCAGGCGTGGAACTACGCGACATCGAGATCTTCCTGACCCTGGCCGACGAACTGCACTCCGCCCGCACCGCCGCCCGGCTGTGCCTGTCGCCCGCCCGCGTCACCCAGGCGATCCAGAAGCAGGAGCGGCAGATCGGCGCCCCGCTGTTCGAGCGCAACAATCGCGCGGTACGGCTGACGCCGGTCGGGCGGCAGCTCCGCGACGACCTTCGGCCTCTCTACGTCGGGCTGCAGGACAGCGTGCAGCGCGCCCGGATGGCCGGCCAGGGCATCACCGGCACGCTGCGCGTCGGCATGATGCCCCTCAACGCCTACGACCTGCGCCACTACTGGGAGGTCTTCCGCCACCGTCACCCGCAGTGGCGGCTGCGCATCCAGAGCACACAGTTCAGCGACGCCTTCGCCGCGCTGCGCCGTGGGGACGTCGACGTCCTGGTCAGCTGGCTGCCTCTCGACGAGCCCGACCTCACCGTCGGACCGATCCTGTTCGCCGAGCCTCGGGTGCTGGCCGTCGCCACCGATCACGAGCTCGCCCTGCACACGTCGGTCTCACTGGAGATGGTCGCCGATTTCCAGCATCCGCATGCCGACACCGGGCCCGGCTACTGGTACGACGCCTATGCTCCGCGCCAGACCCGCCGTGGCCGCCCGATCGAACGTGGCCCCGTGGTGCGGGACGCGGAAGAGGCCATCACTTTCGCCAGCATGTCCGGGCTTGTCGTGCTCTTTCCCGCTCATATGAGCCGCTACTGGGTAAGGCCGGACATCGCCTACCTGCCGGTCATCGACATGGGGCCGCTGCCGTACGCGCTGGTGTGGCGCAGCGAGACGGAGAACGAGGTCGTCCGCGACCTCGGTCCCCTCCCCTCGGGAGACTGATCGCCCTCCGGACGTGGCGGCGCGCGGCTCGCGGGGTATGGTCGCGGAGTGCCCGACCCGATCTTCGCCCACCCTCGCCTGGCCGCCGTCTACGACGCCTTCGACGGTGACCGCGACGACCTGGGCGCCTACCTCGACATCACCGAGGAACTGGGCGCGGACCGCGTGCTCGACGTCGGCTGCGGAACGGGGTGCCTGGCGGTCCTGCTCGCCGGCGGCGGACGCACGGTCATGGGCGTCGATCCCGCCGAGGCGTCGCTGCGGGTCGCCCGGTCCAAGGATCGGACCGGAAGCATCACCTGGGTCCACGGCGATGCCACCACGCTCCCGGCGTTCGGCGCCGATCTCGCCGTGATGACGGGAAACGTGGCGCAGGTCTTCCTCACCGACGACGACTGGACGCGGACTCTCCGGGGCATCCACGGCGCGCTTCGTCCCCGGGGGCACCTCGTGTTCGAGACCAGGCGTCCAGAACGCCGGGCATGGGAGGAGTGGGCTTCCGACACCGGTCCGGTCGTCCTCGACCTTCCGGAGGCCGGGGTCGTGGAGCAGCGCCTCGAGGTCACCGACGTGAGCCTGCCGTTGGTGTCCTTCCGCTACACCTACACCTTCCTGGCGGACGGCGCGGTCGTCACGTCGGACTCGACCCTCCGGTTTCGCGACCGGGACGAGGTGGAGACGAGCCTGGTCGCGAACGGCTATCGCGTGCTGGAGGTGCGGGACGCCCCCGATCGCCCGGGCCGCGAGTTCGTGTTCCTCGCGCGGCGTACGGCGTGAAGCACGTCAGCGGTCGCCGGCGTCGCTGAGGATGCGGCGGGCCTGGCGGACGACGGCCTCGTCGACGAAGCGGCCGTCGGCGAGGGCGACCGCGCCCTGGTCGGCGGCGGAGACGACCTCCAGGGCGGCCACGATCTCCTCCCTGGTCGGGCGGTAGGCCGCCGCGATCACCGGAAGCTGGATGGGGTGGATGGCCGCCCGGCCGCGAAAGCCCATGGCCCGGCCCGCGGCGCAGGACGCGGCCAGGCCGTCGAGGTCGCGGACGTTCGGGTACACGGACTGGGCCGGGGCCGGCAGCCCCGCCGCCCGGGCCGCGACGACGATGCGGGAACGCGCCCAGGCCAGGCCCGCGTCGTCGGTCACCCCGAGGTCGGCACGCAGGTCGGCCTCGCCCAGGCCGATCCCGGCGACGGCCGGGGAGGCGGTGGCGATCTCGAAGGCGCGCTCCAGCCCGAGGGCCGACTCGACGATCGGGCGCAGCGGCACGCCCGGCACCGCGTCGGCGATCCACCGGACCTCGTCGGCCGACTCCACCTTGGGGATGCGCAGGCCGCCGCCGCCGTGCAGCAGCGACCCGAGCGCGTGCAGGTCGGCCTGGCCGTACGGCGTGCGGACGTCGTTGACGCGGACCTCCACGCGCGGCTGCGGCGTGGCCAGCAGGGCGACGACCTCGGCCCGGGCGGCGCCCTTGTTCTCGGGGGCGACCGCGTCCTCCAGGTCCACGACGACCATGTCCGCCTCGCCGCCGAGGGCCTTGGCGATCCGGTCCGGGCGATCGGCGGGCACGTACAACCACGTCAGGGGGCCGGAAGAAGGCACGGAAGAAGGCACGGAAGAAGGCACGGCAGAAGGCCCAGCGGCAGGCACGGCAGAAGGCACGGCGTCAACTCCTCGCGAATCATCCGTGCCCCTTTCCGGAAGATCGCCGTTCATGCCACCCCCTCGCCTGGCGGCTCGGGGTCACGTCGTGCCGGAGGCGCGCAGGACGGCACCTCGCGAACCGCATTGTGTTCGTTGATTCGCTCGCTCATGCCCGCACCGCGGTGTGACATGTCACACCACTCCCTTGGCACGCAGAGCCTGGATCTCCGCACCGGTCAGGCCGAGGCCGTGCAGGATCTCGTCGGTGTCGGCGCCGTGCGGACGGCCGGTCCACCGGATCCGTCCCGGAGTCTCCGACAGCCGGAACATCACGTTCTGCATCCGCAGCGGGCCCAGCTCGGGGTCCTCCACGGTGGTCACCGCGTCGAGCGCCGCGAGCTGCGGGTCGGCCAGCACGTCGCGCACGTCGTAGATCGGCGCCACGGCGGCCTCCGCCTCCTCGAACGCCCGCAGCACCTCCTCCCGGGTCCGCTCCCCGACCCACGCCGCCACGGCCGCGTCGAGCTCGTCCGCGTGCGCGACCCGGCCCGCGCCGGTGGCGAACCACGGCTCGTCCACCAGGTCGGGCCGCCCGACCAGGCGCATCACCCGTTCGGCGATGCTCTGCGCCGAGGTGGAGACCGCGACCCAGGAGCCGTCGCGGCACCGGTAGGTGTTGCGCGGCGCGTTGTTGACCGAGCGGTTGCCCGTACGCGGGGGCACGACGCCGAGCCGGTCGTAGATCGTCGGCTGGGCGCCGAGCACGGTCAGGATCGGCTCGATGATCGACAGGTCGACGACCTGCCCGCGCCCCGACCGCAGGGCCGTCATCACCGCGAACGCGGTGGCCAGCGCGCAGATGCCGTCCGCGAGCCCGAACGGCGGCAGCGTGGGCGGCCCGCCGGGCTCCCCCGTCATCGCGGCGAACCCGCTCATCGCCTCGGCGAGGGTGCCGAAGCCGGGCCGCCTGGCGTACGGGCCGAACTGGCCGAAGCCGGTGACCCGGGCGAGCACCAGGTCGGGGTTGACCTCGCTGAGCCGGTCCCAGGACAGGTTCCAGCGCTCCAGCGTGCCGGGGCGGAAGTTCTCGATGAGCACGTCGGCGTCCTCGATCAGCCGGACCATCAGGTCCTGGCCCTCCGCCGTGGACAGGTCGAGCGTCATCGTCCGCTTGTTGCGGCCGAGCATCTTCCACCACAGCCCCTCGGGCCCGTGCCCGCGCGACGGGTCCGGCCTGCGCGGGTGCTCCACCTTGACGACGTCCGCGCCGTAGTCGCCCAGCAGCATCGCCGCGGTCGGCCCGGCGAACAGCGTCGCGGCGTCGATCACCCGTACTCCGTCGAGCGCCCCGTTCCGCCCGCCCGCCATGCTCCCCCCGCCCTCCAGGGTCCCCTCGCCCTCCAGGTTCACAGCCCCTCCAGAAGCCGGTCGATCTCGTGCCGGTGCGGCATGGAGGTGCTCGCGCCCTCCCGCTGCACCGACAGCGCCGCCGCGGCCGAGGCGAAGCGCAGCGCCCGCGCCGGATCGGCCCCCTCGGTCCTGGCCACGGCCAGCGCCCCCGCGAAGGTGTCCCCCGCCGCCGTGGTGTCCACCGCCCGCACCGGTACGGCGGGCTCGCGCAGGCGGGTGCCGTCGCGCGACCCGTACAGGGCGCCCCGGGCTCCCAGGGTGACGACGGCCTCGGGGACGAGGTCGAGCAGCGCCTCCAGCGCGTCCCGGGGATCGTCGCGGCCGGTGAGGGCCGCCGCCTCGTGCTCGTTGGGCACGATGAGGTCGACGGCCTCCAGCAGTTCGGCGGGCAGCGGCACCGCCGGGGCCGGGGTCAGGATCACCCCGGCGCCGGGAACGTGAGCCGCGGCGACCACGGCGTCCATCGGCAGCTCCAGTTGCAGCAGCAGCGCGTCGGACCTGCCGATGACCTCCGCGTCCTGCCCGGCGGGCCCGGTGACGGCGCCGTTCGCGCCCGGCACCACGATGATCGAGTTGTCGCCGCCGTCCTGCACGACGATGTGGGCGACGCCCGAGGGGCCGGGGACGACCCGCAGCCCGGCCACCCCGACGCCCGCCTCGGCGAGCGCGGCGCGCAGGCCCGGCCCGAACGCGTCGTCCCCCACGGCCCCGAGGAAGGCCACCTCCGCCCCCGCTCGGGCCGCGGCGATCGCCTGGTTGGCCCCCTTGCCGCCGGGAATCGTGCGGAACTCCCGGCCCGTGATGGTCTCCCCCGGCTTGGGAGCCTGGGCGACGTACGCCACCAGGTCCATGTTGGCGCTGCCGAACACCGAGATCACCGTCGGTCCCCCTCACAAAGCGCGAGCGTGCGGGCGGCGAGCGACTCGATCGAGACGCCGTCGAAGCCGGGCAGGCTGCTGGCCAGCCGATCCCGGGTCGTCCACCGCTCGGGGACGCCGCCCGCCAGCGCCCCGGCGATCGACCCGGCCGTGGCGGCGGCCGAGTCGGTGTCCCAGCCTCCGGCCACGGCCGCGCCGACGGTCGCGGCGAAGTCCCCGGCGCCGTGGACGAGGGCCGCCGCCAGCAGCGCCGCGTTGTTGATGGTGTGCACCCAGTGGAGGTGCCCGTGCCGCGCGTACAGCCGGTCCACGACCCGCTCGAAGTCCGGTTCCGCCGCCGCGTCCGCGACGGCCTGCCGTACGGCTTCGGCGAGGCGCGAGCCGGGCGGCACGACCGACAGCCCGGCCTCGACGACCTCGTCCACGCCTCCGGCCACGAGCGCCTGCGCGCACATCGCGGCGGCGAACATCGCGCCGTAGATCCCGTTGGCCGTGTGGCTGAGCCGGGCGTCCCGCCACGCCCAGGACGCGGCCGTCGCCGGGTCGCCCTGATTGGCCCAGCCGTACACGTCGGCCCTGATCAGCGCGCCGATCCACTCGCGGAACGGGTTGCGGAAGGTGGCGGTGGCGGGTGGTTCGAGACCCATGAGCAGGTTGCGGTACGCCGCACGCTCGGCGGTGAAGACCCGCCCGGCGGGCAGCGCGTCAAGCCAGGTCTGCGCCACGTCCTCGGTCGTGAAGTCCCGTCCGTGCCGTTCGAGCACGGTGAGCGCGAGCAGCGCGTAGTTGAGGTCGTCGTCCTCGGGCACGCCGTCGATGTTCTCGGCCAGGCTGGTGGCCGCGCTGCGGCGGTTCCACGGCCACCGCTCGGCGATCTCCGGCGGCAGCCCCTCGGCGGTGAACCAGCCGCGGATCGGCCAGTTGCCGGTGGCCTCGGCGATGGCCCTGATCCCCTCGCGTGGGATCTTCTCCACCGGCTTGCCGAGGAGGCATCCGGCCGCCCGGCCCCACCAGGCCCCGCGTACGCGGCCGGGCGCTGGACGGATCCGCGGGCGGGCCTGCGGGCGGGAGGCGGGCCAGTCCGGGCAGCACGCCACGATCTCCTCCAGCGCCGAGGGCTCGGGCAGCGGCGAGGGGATCGCCGCGAGTTCGTCGAGCAGCTCCCCGGCCAGCGTGCGCAGCTCTTCCGGGGCGGGCCCGGCGGAGGCGCCCGCCCGGGGCGGCGCGTCGTGTCCCCCGGCGGCGCGCCAGCGGTCGCCGACGGCCGCCACCTGCGCGAGCGCGCCGCGTCCGTCCTCGGCCGCCTGCCGCAGCTCGTGGCCGACCAGGTCCTCCGGCTGCACCCACGTCAGCCGTATCATCGCGCGTCCTCTCCCTGTCGCCGCCGGTTCCCCCGCCGCGTCAGGGCAGCCGGCGTCATCGGGTGTCCCCTTCCCCGCGCGGCGCGAGCAGGGCGTCGAATGCCGCCTCGTGCGCGCGGCGGCGCTCCCGGTCGGCCCGGTGGACCCGCCGCGCCACGGCCGCGAGCGCCAGCCCCGGCCCGACCAGGTCGGTACGGCTGGCCGTCGCCACCTGCTCCAGCCAGTCGGCGGGGACGGCGGCCCGCCCGCCGAGCGCCCCGGCGACGGCCCCGCCCATCGAGGCGATCGAGTCGGCGTCGCGGCCGTAGTTGACGCCGCCGAGCACGGTCTCGCGGTAGTCGCCCTTGGCCATGACCAGGAACGCGAGCGCGAGCGGCAGCTCCTCGATGCTGTGCAGCCGGCTCGGTCTGCGCGCCCCCAGGCCCTGGTCGCGGTAGGTGTCGGCCACCGTGTCGTACGGCCGGACCGCCGCCCGCAGGGCCTCGAACGAGCCCTCCCAGTGGCCCAGCCCCCGGGCGACCGAGCAGACCGCGTCGATGGCGGCCCGGGTGCCGTCGCGGGCGAGCCGCAGGCAGGTCGCGACGACCGAGTCGGCCGTCGCCCCCGGCCGCATCGCCTCGGCGACCGCCGCCGCGAGCACCCCCGCCGCCTCCCGGCCGTAGCTCGACTGGTGCGCTCCGGCCAGGTCGATCGCCTCGGCGTACGCGCCGTCGGGGTCGCCGGCGTTGACGACGCCGACCGGGGCCATGTACATCGCTGCGCCGCAGTTGACGATGTTGCCGACGCCGGCCTCGCGGGGGTCGGCGTGGCCGTAGTGCAGCCGCAGCACGAGCCACTTCTCGGCCAGGAACACCCGGTGGAGCGGCAGCGCCTCGGCCTCCAGCTCGGGGATCCACCGCTTCTCGCCGATCATCTCGGGCACCAGGTGCTCCGCCGCGGCGTAGGCGTCGAGGTGGCCGCCGACCCGCTCGTACACCCGGATGAGGGCGTGCGTCATCAACGTGTCGTCGGTGACGTGGCCGTCCCCCTTGTGGTACGGCGCGATCGGGCGGGCGTTGCGCCAGTCCTCGTTGAACGGGGGGACGACGCCGCGGACCCGACCGCCGTAGCGCTCCTGGATCTGCTCGGGCGTCCAGCCCTCGGTGGCCCCGCCGAGCGCGTCGCCCACCGCGGCGCCCGTCACGCACCCGACGGCACGATCGGCCAGCAGATCACTGTCCGGCAGATCACTGTCCGGCAGATCGCTGTCCGGCAGATCGCTGTCCGGCAGGTCCTCCTGCGGCGTCATCAAGTCCTCCCCCTTGTCCGTACGCGTGATGCAGCGGGCGTCATACGATTCGCCCGGCGATGTCCAGCAGGTCGAGTCCCGCGAGCTCCGGCAGGCAGCAACCGGCCAGGGTGCGGACCCGCTCGCGCCAGGCGGCGGGCAGCGCGTCGTATCCGGCGGCGCAGCCGAGCAGCGCGCCCGTGAGCGCGGGCGCGGAGTCGGCGACCGGCGCGAGGCAGGCCGCCGCCGAGACGCCCGCGCCGAAGGCCTGGGCATCGAACTCCTCCGAACCGGCCGTCCGTGCGGCGGAGGAGACGGCGGCGTCCGCGAGGGCCAGCGCGATCGGCACCGTCTGCGCGGCGGCGACGCCGTAGCTGTAGACGTGGTCGAGCACGGCGGCGTCCAGGGCCGGGACGGCGGCGAAGGGCGAGCCCGCCGCCCGCGCCGCCGCGAGCGCCGCCCGCGCCGCGTGCCCGATGGCCGTGCCGGCCGGCAGCACGCCGAGCGCCGCCTCCACCGCGTCGGCCATCGGGGCGCCCTCGGTCAGCGCCGCCACCGCCCGGGCCGTCGCGACCGCGCCGAGCACGCCGTCCTCCGCGTTGGTCACGCAGGCGTCCTCCAGCGGGTCCAGCCCGGCCGCGCCGAAGGCGACGGCCCGCACGGCCGCCGCGTCGTCGAAGTGGTGAGGGTTGTCGTGCCCGCTGGCGGGCGGGCGCTTGCCGGCCGCCAGGTTGTCGAGCGCCGCCCACACCGAGATGCGCGCCCGCACGTCGTCACGGCCCGCGAGGCGGCCGAACGCCTCCGCCCGGTCCTCCCGGATCGTCAGGGCCGTCCAGGCCAGCCACTCGGCGTCGTCCGACGGGCCGACCGCGAGCGGCGCCACCGGCTGGTTCAGCGCGAACGGCACCGGCAGCGTGGTGACCTGGTGCTCCTCGGCGAAAACGTCGAGTTCGCGGTGCAGCCGCCTGCTCCAGCCCGCCAGCAGCGTCGACCGGTGCCGGGCCGCAGGCCAGCCGGCCGCGTCGCCGGCGGCGAGACCGGCGAAGGCCCCCCGCACACGGTCGAGCCTGTCCCGCCCGTCCCCCGATGGCATGTGGTCCTACATCCCCTTCACGATCTCGTCGGCGACGTCGCGGATGTCCCGTCCCGCGACCACGGGCAGGCATCGGCCCGCCACCGGGCCGATGCGCTCGGCCCAGCGTGCGGGCACCGCCGCCTCGCCCCGGCCCGCCCCGGCGAGAGCCCCGGCGATGGCGGCGGTGGTGTCGGCGTCCCTGCCGAGGTTGGCCGCCGTGACGATCGACGCCTCGACCTCCCCGCCGCCCGCCACGTAGGCGGCGAACGCGAGGGCGACCGCCTCGGGCGCCAGGTCCGTCCACGGGTAGTGCTTGACCACGACCGTGTCGTGCAGCGCACGCCCCAGCAAATCGTGCAGCGCACGCCCGAAGGAATCGTGCAGCGCACGTCCCGGCAGGGGGCGGGGCGTGCGGGCGGCGACGTCGAGTGCGGCGCGGAGGTTGCGGGCCGTCCAGGAGTCCTCCGGGACCGCCCGCAGGGCCGCCTCGGTCACCTCGCCGGGCGGAGCGCCGGTCATCGCGACCGCGACCGCCGCGGCCACCGCCCGGCCGCCGAGTATCCCCTCGCCGCTGTGGCTCACCCGCCCGTCGGCCTCCGCCAGCCGCGCCGCCTCGTCCGGGTCGCCCGCCGCGAAGATCCCGTACGGCGCGGCCCGCATGGCCAGGCCGTCGGACCAGCCGTGGGCGTGCCACCGGCCGGTCAGCGGCGGCTCCAGGCCGCGGCGCAGGGCCTCGACGGTGCCGAGCTCGGAGAACCCGGCGCCGCGCATCGGCCCGTCGAGCCGCGCCACGATCTCCTCGCGCCAGGCCCGCGCCACGTCCTCGGAGGTGAGCGCGTGGCCGTGGCGCAGGAGCACGGTGGCGGCGAAGATCGTGTACTCGGTGTCGTCGGTGCCGCCGCCCTCGATCTCGGTGAGCACGCCCCAGCGGGCGGCGATCTCCTCCGGAGCGAGGTTCTCCGCAGGAGCGCCCAGGGCGTCGCCGGCCGCGAGGCCGAGCAGGCAGCCCCGGGCGCGGTCGCGGACGGAGATCACCGGCTGTACCGCTCCAGCACCTTGTTCCCCTCCTCGACGAGCCGCTTGGCCAGCTCGTCCAGGCTGATCTTGTCGGCGAAGTACTCCTGCATCGCAGGCGTGGCCACCTTGCTCTTCCACTCGTCGAAGCCGTTCACCTTCAGGAACGGCGCGACGACGAGGTCCTTGGCCGAGGAGGTGGCGACGTCCCAGCCGTTCTCCTTCGTGGTGAGCGCGGGGTCCTTCGCGGCGGTCGTGCTGGTGGGCAGCAGCCAGTCACCCTTGGCCAGTTTCGCCTGGTTCGGGCCGTTCAGGAAGTAGGCGATGAACTTCAGCGCCTCGTCGGGGTGCTTGCTGTCGGCCGCGACCGACAGCGTCTGGGAGACCGCGCCCTGCTGGGCGGTCTGTCCCTTCAGCGGCGGCAGCGTGACCCACTCGAACCCGCCCGGCGCCTGCTCGGCGACCTGCTGCCGCAGGTACACCCCAGCCGGGATGATGGCGTACTTGCCGGCGAAGAAGCCCGGCAGCGGGTCGGCGGTGCCCATGCCGAGCGCGGACGGGTCGGCCGACTTGTCGGTGTAGAGCTGGTCGTGGATGCGCTGGAGCACCTCGCGCTCCTGCGGCCCGACCTTCACCGTGGTCTTGCCGTTCTGCGTGTCGAAGAAGGTGCCGCCGAAGTTGAGCGCGAGGTTCAGCACCTTGTTGACCGGCGACTTCATCGGCCAGGCCACGCCGTACGCGCCCTTCTTGGTGAGCTTCTTCGCCACGTCGGCGAACTCGTCCCACGTCCACGGGGAGTCCGGGGTGGGCACGCGCACGCCGGCGCCGTCGAGCAGCTTCTTGTTGGCGATGAGCACCTGCGACTCCTGCAGGAACGGCACGCCGTACACGCCCTGGCCGCTCTTACCGTCGGAGAAGGTGACCGTGTCCCACGCGGCCTGCGGGATGTCGCTCTTCAGCTCGGCGGGGACCTTGCCGGTGAGGTCGAGCAGGAAGCCCCGCGAGGCGAAGCTCGACAGCGCCGGGGAGTCGTCGTGGATGACGTCCGGCGGGTCGCCGGCCTCGAACGAGGTCACGAGCTGGTCGTTGACGTTGTCCCAGCTCCCCTGGACGTACTCGACCTGGATCTTCGGGTTGGCCGTGTTCCACTCGGCGACGATCTGCTTGTTGGCCTCGATCGACTCCTTCTGCCAGGCCAGGCTGAGGAAGCGCAGCTTCACCGGCTCCCCGTTCTGCCCGGGCGCGGCGTCGCCGCCGTCGCCACCGCCGCTCCCGCATCCGGCGGCGAGCGCGACCGCCGCCACAGCAAGCGCGGCACTCAATCGCTTCATTGGGCCCCTCCTAATCAGGTGTCGCCATGCGGGTCAGCCCTTGACGGCCCCGGCCATCAGGCCGGACCGCAGGCGCCGCTGGATGATCGCGAAGAAGACGAGGCTCGGTACGGTCGCGAGCAGCGACGCCGCCGCCAGCGGGCCGAGCCGGGCGACCCCCTCCGGGCCGACGAAGCGCACCAGCGTCAGCGGAAGGGTCTCCACCTCGGGATCCTTGAGGATCACGAGGGCGAACATGAACTCGTTCCAGGACGAGATGAAGCTGAACAGCAGCGTCGCGACCACACCGGGCGCGAGCAGCGGCGCGACGACGGCGGCCAGTGCGCGCAGCCGCCCCGCGCCGTCCACGGCCGCCGCCTCCTCCAGCTCGCGCGGCACCGCCCGCACGTATCCGCGCAGCATCCACAGCGCGAACGGCAGGACGAACGTGACGTGCACGACCGTGAGCCCGGCGAGGGTGTTCACCAGCTCCAGCCGCCGCAGCACCATGAACAGCGGGATGATGATCAGGACGACCGGGAAGACCTGGCTGACCAGCACCCAGCCGATCGCGATCTTTCCGGCCACGCCGCGGAAGCGGGCCAGCGCGTACGCCGCGGGCAGCGCGAGCGCCACCGTGATCAGGGCGGTGGCGACCGCGACGACGAGGCTGCGCAGCCCGGCCCCGACCAGGTCCTGCTCCGCGAAGGCGTCGGCGAAGTTCGCCAGCGTGGGCCGGCGCGGGATCCACGTGGGGTCGAGGGCCGCCATCTCCTGCGGCGTCTTCAGCGCCGTCGACAGCAGCCACAGCAGCGGGAACGCCAGGAACACGACGTATCCCAGCAGGGCGAGGTACTTCAGCGCGCGGGCCATGTCAGTCTCCCTCCCGCGCCTGCCGCCACAGATAGAGGCCCAGCACGGCCAGCACGACGATCGTGATCGCCACGCCGAGCGTCGCGGCGTAGCCGAAGAAGCCGTACCGGAACGCCTCCTCGTAGGCGAACAGCATGGGCAGCCTCGTCCGCCCGCCCGGCCCGCCCTGGGTGAGCACGTAGACCAGGCTGAACTGGTTGATGTTCCACACGAAGTCGAGCGAGGTGATGGCCACGATGACCGGCCGCAGCTGCGGCAGCGTGACGTTCCAGAACCGCCGCCAGGGGCCCGCGCCGTCCACGCTGACCGCCTCGTACAGCTCCCTGGGCACGTTCTGCAGGCCGGCGAGCAGCACGACCGTGGTCTGCGGCATGCCGGTCCAGACCCCGACGACGATGACCGCGGGCAGCGCGAGAGAGAAATCGTGCAGCCAGTCGACGTCCGAGCCGAACAGGCCGTTGAGCAGGCCCGCGTCCGGGTGGTAGACCAGCCGCCACATCAGGCCGACCACCACGGGGGGCATGGCCCACGGCACGACCGCCAGCACCCGGGCGACACCGCGCAGGCGCAGGTCCTGGTTCAGCAGCAGCGCGAGCCCCAGCGAGGCCAGGAACTGCAGCACGGTCACCGACAGGCCCCAGACCATGCCGATCCGGAACGACTCCCAGAAGTCGCCGTCCGACAGCAGCTCGGCGAAGTTCTCCAGGCCCACGAACGAGGTCTCGGTGTTGCGGCCGGACCGCGCGTCGGTGAAGGCCAGCAGGATGCCGTAGACCAGCGGGCCCACGCTGAAGACCAGCACCGGCACGAGCGCGGGGAGCAGCAGCGCGAGCCCGCCCCCGGACCGCGGCCCACGCCGTCGCCCACGCCGCGACCCGCCTCCTGCCCGGCCGTACGGCCGCTCGGCGAGCGCGGTCACCGGGCACCTCCCGGCGATGCCCCGGGAAGAGTGGTCGAGCCGCGGATCGTGAGGCTCGGCCGCACCACCGCCACCCGCGGCTCGCGCGGGCCGTTCTGCAGCCGGTCGAGCAGCAGCCCGGCCGCCGCCCTGCCGCGCTCGGCCGAGCCGAGCGAGACGCTGGTCAGCGTCGGCCAGGTCACCGAGGCGAGGTCGGTGTCGTCCATGCCGACCACCGCCACGTCGCCGGGGACGTCCCTGCCCTGCTCGCGCAGCACGTCGAGCGCGCCGAGCGCGATGAGGTCGTTGGCGCACATCAGCGCGTCCACGCCGGGCACGCGCGCCAGCAGCGCCCGCGCGGCGCGCGCGCCGCTGTCGCGGTAGAAGTCGCCCACCTCGACGAGGTCCTCGTCGTACGGCAGGCCCAGCGCCTCCATGGCCTCCCGGTACGCGGCGGCGCGGGCGGCGCCGGGAACGGTGTCGAGCGGGCCGTTGAGGAAGCCGATGTGCCGCCTGCCGATGGCGTGCAGGTGGTCGAGCGCGAGCCGGACGCCGGTCCTGGAGTCGGTCCGCACGTTGTCCACCAGCGCGCCCTCCGGCATGTCCTCCGGCAGCGAGCCGATGACGACGACGGGGGCGCGCGCGGCGACGATGGCCTCGACGTGCTCCTCGGTGACGCCCCGCAGGGGGCTGATGATGAGGCCGTCCACGTAGCGCTCGCGCAGCCCGCGCAGCACCCCGAGCTCGTCCTCGGCGTCACCGTCCGTGGAGTGGATCAGGAGCCGGTAGCCGGCCTCCTTCACCAGCGGCTGGATCTCGCGCACCATCGCCACGTAGACCGGGTTGCCGATGTCGGCCATCGCGAAGGCGATCTGGTCGGTGCGGCGGTTGCGTAGCGAGCGGGCGACCGAGTTGGGGACGTAGCCGAGTTCGTCGGCGGCGCGCATGACGCGCCGCACGGTGTCCTCGCGTGTCGGCAGCCCGTTGAGCACCCGTGACACCGAGGCGATCGACACACCGGCGCGTTGCGCGATCGTGGTGATCGTGGGACCCTCGGTCAACGGCACCTCACTTGGGGAAAGTGTCCTGTAATCGTTTACCGGCTTGTAACGCACCGCGATCTGTAAACGTTTACGGCCGGATGAGTCCATATCAAACCGGCTCCCCCGGAGAGCGTCAAGTAACGAACACGTAAACCGCCTAGATCACCAAGCCGCAACAAGCCGCGCGTTGGTTCTGCTCTTCGACCAGATTCGCCCTAGAATCCGCCGATGTGAACGAAGGTCACGAGGACCCGCCGAAGCTCCCCACCAGAGAGCGCTCTCCTCGGCCCGGGACCGGCCGCCACCGACGGCCGCTCCCCGCCGACCTGCCGCCCGACGCGCCCGCCCTGGTCCTGGCGGTGCCGGGCAAGGCCGGAGAACCGGCGGGCCCAAGCGGGGACGTGGCCATGGAGGTCGCCTCCATCGTCAAGCTCGACAACCCGCAAATCGACCTTCGCATCGTCTCGCTGGCCGACGGCGGCGCCGACCTCACCAAGGAGTTCACCTCCATCGCCGCGCAGCGGCCCGCGGACGGGCCGGCCGCGGTGGTCGTCCCGCTCGTCACCGGGCCCCATCCGCGCGTGCTGCGCGCCGTACGGGACGCCGTGACGCAGAGCGAGACCGCGGTGAAGATCACCGAGCCGCTCGGCCCGCATCCGCTGCTGGCCGAGGCCCTGCACGTGCGCCTGGCCGAGGCGGGCCTGGCCCGCGCCGACCGGATGCGCCTGTTCAACGTCTCGTCCCCGGTCGACGGGATCATCGTCGCGACCGCCGGGGGCGACGAGGCCGCGCGCGGCGCCGACGCGACGGCCGTCCTGCTGGCCGCCCGCCTGACACTCCCCGTCGTCCCCGCCGCGCTGGACGGCCAGCCGAGCGTGCGCGACGCCGCCGAGCGCCTGCGCAACATCGGCGCCAACCGGCTGGCCATGGTGCCGTACGTCATCGGCCCCGAGACCGACCGTGAGCGGATCACGACCGCCGCCGAGTCGATCGGCGCCGGGTGCGCCGAGCCACTCGGCGCGCACGAGTCCGTGGCCCGCATGGTGTGCGTCCGGTACGGCGCCGCCTTCGGCGGTTTCGACGGCTTCGACGACCTGTCGGAGTGAGAGCGGCGCCGGCGGTCAGCGCCGCACGAGAAGGCTGACCTGGGCGCCGGCCTCCCGGAACCCGAGGGCGCGGCGGCGGCCGAAAGTCAAGGCAGAGGGCGGCGGCCGGGGAAGCCGAGGTCGCTGCGGTGATACCAGCCCAGGGCGGTCTCCCCCTCCAGCCAGCACAGCCGCACGGACACGCCGCCGAGCACGGCGGGGAAGTCGACGAGCAGCGGGGCGACGCCCTTGACCTCGATCTCCTCGGCGTCGAACCAGCTCAGCAGCTCGTCCATCCGCGCCTCCAGGCCCTTGGCCTCGGGCAGGCCGCCGAGGGGTGAGGCGCCCGCGTGCCGCAGGTCGTGGGTGAGCTCGGCCAGGTCGGCGCGGACGACGACGAACGCGCGGGCGTGCTCCAGCACCTCCGGCATCAGCGACCTGGCCTCGTCGACCGTGAAGATCCTCGCCACCCTCCGGACGCTACCGCATCGGGCCTGCGGAGGCTCACAGGCGGCGGCGCAGCAGGCAGAACTCGTTGCCCTCCGGGTCGGCGAGCACGTGCCAGTCCTCCTCGCCGGTCTGGCCCACGTCGACCGGTACGGCGCCGAGCTTCAGCAGGCGCTCCAGCTCGGCCGCCTGGTCGCGGTCGGTGGGGTTGACGTCGATGTGGAGGCGCAGCTTGCCCCGCTTGGGCTCGGGCACCGGCTCGAAGATGAGCGTCGGCTGGAGACCGCCGAAACCGGTGCCGGGCGGGCCGATCTCCACCCAGCCGTCCTTGCGCTCGATCACCTCGAAGCCCAGCACCTCGCACCAGAAGGCGGCGAGCCGCTCCGGGTCGTGGCAGTCGACGACGAGTTCACTGATACGACAGGCCATGACTGCGGCTTTACCCGCGGACGGGCTCCCCATGCAGCGGGCAGTGGGCGACCTCCGGATGGACCGTCAGCCATTCGATCCGCTGCCGGCTCTCGTCGTCCATGGGCGTGTAGACCACGATGCGGGTCTCCGGCGGCGCCGCCAGCGCCATGCTGGTGGACGTCAGGCGGATCAGGCCCACCGACGAGTGCTTGAACAGCTTCATCCGGACGCCCGGCCTGGCCACCTCGTGCATCGCCCACATCCGGGCGAACTCCGGGCTGGCCGCCGACAGCCGGGTGACGAAGCCCGTCCACGCCGGCTCTCCCACGTGCCTGCCGAAGGCCGCCCGCAGCGTGGCGACCATCTGGGGAAGCTCCTCGTCCTTGTTCACGAGCGGGCAGCAGCAGTCCGGCATCGTGAACACCCGCCACAGGACGTTGCGCTCGAGCCTCGGCCGGCCGACCACGGACGCGAAGATCGTGCCGTACGCGGCGTTCCAGGCGAGCAGGTCGTAGCGCCCGTTGTAGACGCACGCGGGCAGCGGGTCGAGCTGGCGCAGGATCGTGTGCACCTCGGCGTCGAGGCCCTCCCCGTCGCCCGCAGGATCGGCGATCTCCGGCAGGTCCGCCAGCCGGTAGAGGTGCTCCCGCTCGGCCGCGTCCAGCCGCAGCGTGCGGGCGATGGCGTCGAGCACCTGCACCGACGCGTTGATGGGGCGGCCCTGCTCCAGCCAGGTGTACCAGGTCACGCCCACACCCGCGAGCTGGGCGACCTCCTCCCGCCGCAGGCCCGGCGTGCGGCGGCGCAGGCCGGGCGGCAGGCCGACATCCTCGGGCCGGATCCGCTCGCGCCTGCTGCGCAGGAAGGCCGCGAGCTGCTCACGCCTGGTGTTCCTGGTGCGAATCCCCGTCGTCACCTCCCCATCTTGGCCGGTGCGCGACCGCGTTGCCAGGTGGTGTCGGTACCAGTATCGGCAGGCTCTCGTTACCGGTATCGCGGCGGCCGCATCGTTGCCGCCATGACCACTGTCACCACCCGCGCGCCGGCCGCGCGGCGAACCTCGCCGACTCTGCTGCTCACCATCATTCTGGCGGGGCAGTTCATGGCCATCCTCGACGCCACCATCGTGAACGTCGCCGCGCCCACGATGCGCGCCGACCTCGGGGCCACCGGCTCCGGGCTGCAACTCGTCATCTCCGGCTACACCGTGGCGTACGCGATGTTGCTGATCACCGGGGCGCGGCTCGGGGGGCTGCTCGGCTACCGGCGGCTGTTCCTCACCGGGCTCGCGGTGTTCACGGCCGCATCGCTGATGTGCGGGCTCGCCCCGTCGACCGGCGTGCTGATCGCCTTCCGGCTGGTGCAGGGCGCGGGAGCCGCCCTGATGGTGCCCCAGGTGCTCAGTCTGATCCAGGTCACCTTCGACGGCGCCGCGCGGGGACGGGCGCTGGGCGTCTACGCCACGGTCATCTCGGCCGGCGCGGTCGTCGGCCAGGTGCTCGGCGGGCTGCTGGTGACCGCCGACCTGTTCGGCACGGCCTGGCGGCCGGTCTTCCTGGTCAACGTGCCGATCGGGCTCGCGCTGCTGGTCGTCGGCGCCCGGACGCTGCCCGCCGCACACGTGCGGCGTGAGCAGGGGCTCGACGTGCCCGGTCTGGTCACCCTGTCGCTCGCGGTCTGCCTGCTGGTCGTGCCGCTCGTGCTCGGGCACGAGGAGGACTGGCCGCTGTGGGGGTGGATCGCGATGGGCCTGTCGGTTCTCGCGTTCTGCGCGTTCCTGCTCGTGGAGCGGCGGGCGGCGCATCCGCTCGTCCCCGGCCGTCTGCTGCGCACGCCCGGGGTGGCCGTCGCCGCGTCCGGCATCTTCCTCGTCATGGCGGCGTACGGCGGCTGGCTGTTCGCCATGGCCCTCCACCTGCAGGGCGGCCTCGGCGACAGCGCCCTGCGGGCGGGCTGCCTGTTCATCCCCGCGGCCGCCGCGTTCGGGCTGACCAGCCTCAACTGGAAGCGGCTGCCGGCCCGCCTGCACCGGCCGATGATCGTCGCGTCCGCCGTCGTCACCGCCGGGGGCGAGCTGGCCCTGGCGGCGGCGCTGGTCGGCGGCGGCCACGGCGAGCCGCTGCTGGAGATCAGCTTCGTGGCCATCGGGGCCGGCATGGCGGGCACGTTCAGCCCGCTCATGGCGGTGGCGCTGGCCCGGGTCGCGCCCGCCGACGCGGCCGACGCCAGCGGCCTGCTGGCGATGATGCTCCAGCTCGGCCAGGTCGTCGGCGTGGCCGTGTTCGGCACGCTGTTTCTCAGCCTCGCCCCGTCGGCGCACGCCGCCACGGTGACGTCGCTGTGTCTGGCCGCGGTCTCGGTGGCCGCGGGCGGGTGCGCGCTGCCGCTGCTGCGCACCCGCCGGAACCGGGAATGAGCACTCAGATGAGGCCGAGGGCGAGCATCGCGTCCGCCACCCTCCTGAAGCCGTCGATGTTGGCGCCGGCCACGTAGTCACCCGGCATGCCGTACGCGTCGGCGGTCTCCAGGCAGCGGGCGTGGATGTCGCTCATGATCTCCTGGAGCCGCCGCTCCGAGAACTCGAACGTCCACGAGTCGCGGCTGGCGTTCTGCTGCATCTCCAGGGCGCTGGTGGCCACGCCGCCCGCGTTGGCGGCCTTGCCGGGCCCGAAGGCCACCCCGGCCTCCTGGAACACCCGGATGCCCTCGGGCATGGTGGGCATGTTGGCGCCCTCGCCGACCGCGACGCACCCGCCCCGCACCAGCGCCTCGGCGTCCTTGCCGGTGATCTCGTTCTGCGTGGCCGACGGCAGCGCCACCTCGCAGGGCACCTCCCACACGCTGCGCCCGGCGACGTACGTCGCCTCGGCGCCCCGGCGCTCGGCGTAGTCGCTGAGGCGGCGCCGCTCGACCTCCTTGACCTGCTTGAGGAGGTCGAGGTCGATGCCCTTCTCGTCCACCACGTAGCCGGAGGAGTCGGAGCAGGCGACGACGACGCCGCCCAGCTCGCGCACCTTCTCTATGGCGTAGACGGCGACGTTGCCCGAGCCCGAGACGACCACGCGCTTGCCGTCGAACGACGTGCCCCGCGCCTTGAGCATCTCCTCGACGAAGAACGCGCAGCCGTAGCCGGTGGCCTCGGTGCGGACCTGGGCGCCGCCGTAGGTCAGCCCCTTGCCGGTGATGACGCCGGACTCGTACCGGTTGGTGATGCGCTTGTACTGGCCGAACAGGTAGCCGATCTCCCGGCCCCCGACGCCGATGTCCCCCGCCGGCACGTCGGTGTACTCACCCAGGTGCCGGTAGAGCTCGGTCATGAAGCTCTGGCAGAAGCGCATGATCTCCCGGTCGGAGCGGCCCTTCGGGTCGAAGTCCGCGCCGCCCTTGCCCGCGCCTATCGGCAGGCCGGTCAGGCTGTTCTTGAAGATCTGCTCGACCGCCAGGAACTTGATGATGCCGAGGTAGACGGAGGGGTGGAAGCGCAGCCCGCCCTTGTACGGCCCGAGCGCGCTGTTGAACTCGACCCGGAAGCCGCGGTTGATGTGCACCTCGCCCTGGTCGTCCTCCCAGGGCACCCGGAAGATGATCTGCCGTTCCGGCTCGAAGATCCGCTCAATGATCTTCTGCTCCGCGTACTCGGGGTGCTTGCCGAGCACCGGGCCGATGCTCTCCAGCACCTCGCGTACGGCCTGGTGGAACTCGGTCTCACCAGGGTTGCGGCGCAGGACGTTGTCGTAGACGGCCTCGAGCCTTTCGTGCAGCATCAACACTCCCTTGCTGTCTGATTTCTCCCTGTTTCACAGTAGAGGCATCCGGGGTGTGAGCAACCTCATCTCAGCGGGTGGGACGTACGAGGGCCCGCCAGACGTCGATGACGAGCACCGGGCGCATGCCGACCGACCGGTACAGGCCGAGTGCGGGAGTGGTGTTGTTGCCGTCCACGTGCAGGATCGTGCCCACCCGCCCGCGCCGCTCGTCGGCCTCGAAGGCCCGCGTGAGCAGCAACCGGCCGAGACCGCGCCCGCGGAAGGCGGGCCGCACCGCCAGCGTGCGGACATAACCGCAGTTCTCGTCGGGCACGAAATGGTTCGTGCCGAGCAGCATGGCCGCGGGCTCGCCGTGGACGCGGGCCAGCAGCAGCTGCGTCCAGTCGTTCGCGCTGGACGCCTCCATCTCGTCGGCCCACTCCTCGAACGTCTTCGGCACGAACCCGAAGTGCTCGGCGAAGCCCTCCTGCTGGACGGCGTGCGCCGCGCGCAGCACCTGCTCGCCGCCGGGCGAGCCGGTCTCGACCGTGACCTCGGGCAGGAAAAGCGGCCGTACGCCGGCGTGGTCGGCCCGCATGCGGTGGAAGCTGGTCGCGGGCGCGAAACCGCGCTGCTTGGCGGCCTCGCGCATGACCGTGTCCCGGTCGTAGAGGCTGACGTCCACCACCGCGTGGTCGTGCCCGGCCTCGCGGGCGAGGTCGCCGGCCCTGCCGAGCACCAGGTCCCACAGCAGAGCGGCCGCGCCGGGCTCCCGCGCCTGCACGTCGATGTCCACGTTGTCGCTCGTGCCCTTGCGCCTGGCGTGGCCCCAGCCGAGGAGCCGCCCGCCCGAGCGGACCACCCAGCTGTCGCGCTCCAGGTCCAGCTCGCCGAGAGTGTCGGCGATGTCGCCGAGCGTCCAGTCGGGCTTGCCGGTCACTTCGATGTCGTGCTCGGCGACCAGTTCGTGGATGGCCGCCGCGTCGGCGGGCGTCGGCCGCCGGATGTCGTAGTCGTTCACGCCACTGTTTGTACGCATCGCCACTTGTGGGCGGCTTGCCGGAGAGTTGGCGGCAGCTCCACGGGCGATCCGAACGATCCCCGTCCCCCCGCTGGCCGGGCACGAAGACGCTCGCGGAAGCGAGTTCGGCCCGCCGTGCAACCTCCGCGGCGTCGCGCGCATCAGAGAGGCGAGCACGCCCGCGGGTACGGAAAGGAGGGCGGACGCAGGTGGGGGGAAGTCCGGCGCGCGACGCCGAGTTCACCGAGTACGTGACGGCGAAGGCGCTGTGGCTGCGCAAAGTCGCCTACCTGTTGTGCGGCGACTGGCATGCCGCCGACGACCTCGTGCAGGCCACCGTGACGAAGCTCTACACCAACTGGCATCGCGCCGGCCGGGCGGACAACGTCGACGGCTACGCCCGTACGACGCTCCTCAACACGTTCCTGGCCGAACGGCGGGCGCCGTGGGCGCGTCTGATCGTGCTGCGCGGCACCCACGACGACGTCGCGGACCACGAGGGCGACGTCGACGCGGCGCTCGACCTGCGGGCGGCCCTGGCCGCTCTGCCCCCGCGCCAGCGGGCCACCGTCGTCCTGCGGTATTTCTGCGACCTCAGCGTCGAGGAGGCGGCCCGCACGCTGGGCTGCTCGACCGGCAACGTGAAGAGCCAGACGGCACGGGGCATCGACACGCTGCGCCGTCTCCTCCGGACCCGTCCCGTCGCTTCGCCAGAGGAGTATCGAGCATGACCGGCGACATCCCGGACCTGGCCGCCGAGCTCAAGGCGCTGGCGCAGGCGCCCGCGCCCCCGATGACCCTGGATCTCGCCCGTGCACGCGCAACAGGACGAAGGCGACTGCGCCGTCGCCGAACCTGGACGATCGGCGTCGGCGCCGCCGCCCTGGCGGCCGGGCTGGCGGCCATGCCGCTCGTCAGGCCGGCGCCGGAGCCGGCTTCGGCGGTGACGTTGTCCGCCGGACCCGCCCCGCTGATCGCGCACGCCTCGTTCGGCTGGTTGCCCGAGCCGATCGCCGGAGTCGGCTACCAGGCGGGACCGCACGGCGACCAGATACTGGCGCGGGAAAGGGGCGACTCCGGCGCGCGGATCATCCTCAGCCTCTACCCGGATGACCGGGAGCCGGCGCCGGGAAGGTTCGCCGACGGCGCCGAGGGGGTCGCCGTACCCGCCCGGGTCCACGGCCGGCCCGCCTACTGGCTCACCCATGACGCCTCCGACCCCCTGAACGGTGGCGACATATACCTGCGCTGGCAGACCGCCGGCGGCCGGTGGGCCGAGCTGCACGCCTACTACCTGAACGTCGCCGATCCGCAGGAGGTCCTGCTGCGCGTCGCGGCCGGCGTGACCGTCGGGGACCACGCCGTGCCGCTGCCGCTACGCATCGGCGGCATGCCTGCCGGCTTCCGCCTACAGGAAGTGCAGCTGTGGCGGCCGCCGTTGCGGGGCACCGGCGCGTGGGAACTCCAGGTGTTCCTCTCGGCGAACGGCCTCCCCGTCACGGTGAACGTCAGCCCGGCAGGAGGCTCCCCGCGGCCTCCGAAGAGCACCTGCACGAGCGCCACCGGGCTCGACCTGTGCGTGCAGGTCGACGGCCCGGTGCCCGCGTCGCTGCGCGCGATCGGCGGTCCGCGGGGACTGCTCGACCGGATCACCCTGCTCGGCGCCGACGAACGCGACTGGACGACCCAGGTGATCGGCTGACGCGCAGCCCGCCCGAGCGCCCGCTCGTGAAAGTTTCCTCAACCGGACCCCGGCGGCGGACGTTCGCGCAGGCCGGCGCAGAGGCGTCCGCCGGTTGATTGCCTCGGCCGCCACGGACGCTTTCGATGGTTGACGAGCCGGTTGCCCCCCGTCCCGTCCCGGGAGCGTGTGATGCCCAAGCGCCTCATCGTGACACTCGCGGCCATTCTCAGCGCGGTGACCGCCGCCGCGGCGCTCGTCCTGACCCGGCCGGCCGCCGCGGGCGCGGCCACCGGCGGGTTCGACTTCACCCGGGCGCAGGTCGTCGCCACGGGGCTGCGGGTGCCCTGGGGGATGGCCTTCCTCCCGGACGGCAGCGCCCTCGTCTCCGAACGCGACACCGCGACCATCGCGCAGGTGCGTCCCGGCTATTCACCCGTACAGGTGGCTTCGGTCCCCAACGCGTATCCCGCCGGTGATGGCGGCCTGCTCGGCATCGCGCTCTCCCCCACGTTCGTGCAGGACCAGTTGATCTACGCCTACATCAGCTCCGCCTACGACAACAGGGTGGTCCGGTTCCGGATCAACGCCCCGCAGACCCAGCAGGTGATCCTCCCCGGCATCCCCCGCGGCCAGTTCCGCAACGGCGGGCGCATCGCGTTCGGCCCCGACGGCATGCTGTACGTGGCCACGGGCGACGCCGGGAACCCCACGAACGCCCAGAGCAACAGCCTGGGCGGCAAGATCCTGCGCATCACGCGCGACGGCACGATCCCCACGGGCAACCCGTTCCCCGGCTCGCCGGTCTACAGCTACGGTCACAGCAATGTCCAGGGGCTCGCCTGGGACGAGGGCGGGCGCCTGTACGCCACGGAGTTCGGCCAGAACGCCACAGACGAGATCAACTACATCCAGCCGGGTCGCAACTACGGCTGGCCGGCCTGCGAGGGCGTGTGCGGCAACACGAACTTCGCGAACCCCCTGGTGACCTGGAGCGCGAGCGAGGCGTCGCCGAGCGGCCTGGCGCACGCCAACGGCACGCTCTTCGCCGCGGCCCTCGCAGGTAAGCGGCTGTGGACGGTGCCGGTCAGCGGCGGCTACAGGACGGGCACTCCGGTGGCCGAGCTCCAAGGAAGGATCGGTCGGCTGCGCACCGTGGCCGTCGGCCCGGACGGCTGGCTCTGGGTGGCGACGAGCAACCGCGACGGCAGGGGGACCCCGGGCTCCGGCGACGATCTGATCATCCGGATCCCGCCCGCCGGCTACCCGTGGCCGCCATCCAGCTCGTCGCCCTCACCGTCGGCCGGCTCGTCGGCCTCACCGTCGGCCGGTCCCTCGCTCTCGCCGTCGGCCGGCCCCTCGCTCTCGCCGTCGCCCAGTCCCTCGCCGTGCCCCTCCCCTTCGCTCAGCCCTTCACCCTCGCCGTCACCCAGCCCCTCACCGTCCCCCAGCGCCTCACCGTCGCTCAGCGCTTCACCGTCGCCCAGCCCCGCACCGCCCCCCAGTCCCTCGCCGTCGCCCAGCGCGTCGCCGTGCCCCCCGGGGCCCAGCCCCTCGCCCACGCCGCCGGCCAGTCCCTCGCCGTGCCCCTCCCCTTCGCTCAGCGCTTCAGCGTCACCCAGCTCCTCGCCATCACCGAACCCATCACCGAGCCCGTCACCGTGCCCCTCACCGTCACCCTCACCGTCCCCCAGCCCGTCGCCGTCGGCCAGCCCTTCGCCCACACCGTCGCCCACACCGTCGCCCACACCGTCGCCCAGCCCGTCAGGTACACGATCGTGCGAGGCGACGATCCGGCTCAGCCTCTCGTGGACGGCGGCCTCCCGGGGCGAGCTGACGGTGCGGAACACGGGAACCCTGCCCATCTCCTCGTGGACCGTCACCTTCAAGGTCCCCAACGGGCTGAACTACGTGCAGATGTGGGACGGGCACTACGCCCAGCCGGGAGCCACGGTGACCGCCAACAACCAGTCATGGAACGGCGTGCTGCCGCCGGGCGCGTCGGTGACGCTGGAATTCGCGGTCGGCTGGTCCGGTGGCGCCGTCGAGGTGCCGGTGGTCACCTGCACGGCCACCTGACGCCTGTCCGACGTGCCCGCGCCCGGCCGGCTGTCAGCGGGAGACCGCGAGAGCGCGGCGCGCGAGTGATCACCCGGCTGATGGCACGGGTGATTGCACGGGTGATCGCAGGCGGCGCGGCGCAGCGTTCGATGAGTCATGAGCTGGAACCCGACGTCTCGACCTGGAGCCTCTGATGCCCAAGCGTCTCGCCGTGGCACTCGCAACCACCCTCAGCGCCGTGACCGCCGCCGCGCTGGTCGTGACCCAGCCGCCTTCCGCGACCGCGGCGACCGGTGGGTTCGACTTCACGCGCGCGCAGGTCGCCACCACCGGTCTGCAGGCGCCCTGGAGCATCGCCTTCCTTCCCGACGGCAGCGCCATCGTGTCCGAACGCGACACCGCGACCATCGCGCAGGTGCGTCCCGGATCCGCGCCGACGAGGGTGGCCACCGTCCCGAACGTGTCACCGCAGGGCGAGGGCGGCCTGCTCGGCATCGCGATCTCCCCCACCTACGCCCAGGACCAGTGGGTCTACGCGTACTTCAGCTCGGCATCCGACAACCGGGTGGTCCGGTTCCGGCTCAGCACCCCGCAGACTCAGCAGGTGATCCTCTCCGGCATTCCTCGCGCCCAGTTCCACAACGGCGGGCGCATCGCGTTCGGCCCCGACGGGATGCTGTACGTGACCACGGGCGATGCCGGGACCTCCGCGAACGCCCAGGACCTGAACAGCCCGGGCGGCAAGATCCTGCGGATGCGGCCCGACGGCACGGTCCCCCCGGACAACCCGTTCTCCGGCTCGCGCGTCTACAGCTACGGCCACCGCAACGTCCAGGGGCTCGCCTGGGACGAGGGCGGGCGCCTGTACGCCACGGAGTTCGGCCAGAACACCTGGGACGAGATCAACTACATCCAGCCGGGTCGCAACTACGGCTGGCCGGCCTGCGAGGGCATGTGCGGCGACTCTCGCTTCACCAATCCCATCCAGACCTGGAGCACCTCCGAGGCCTCGCCGAGCGGTGTCGCGTACGCCAACGGCACGCTCTTCGCCGCGGCCCTCGCAGGTAAGCGGCTGTGGACGGTGCCGGTCAGCGCCGGCAGCAGGACGGGCACTCCGGTGGCCGAGTTCCAAGGGACGTACGGACGGCTGCGGACCGCGACCGTCGGCCCGGACGGCTGGCTCTGGGTGATGACGAACAACCGCGACGGCAGGGGGACCCCGGCCGCCGACGACGACCGCGTCATCCGCGTCCCGCCCGCGGGCGGGACGTCGCCCAGCCCCTCAGCGTCGCCGAGCGTCTCGCCCTCCGCCAACCCCTCGTTCTCCCCCAGCCCCTCGCCCTCCGCCAGCGCGTCGCCGCCGGCCGGTCCGCGCGCATGCTCCGCGGCCTACCGGATCGCCAACCAGTGGCCGGGCGGCTTCCAGGGCGAGCTGACGGTGCGGAACTCGGGAACGGCAGCCATCTCCTCCTGGACCGTCACCTTCGCCTTCCCCAACGGCCAGAGCATCACTCAGCTGTGGGGTGGCCGCTACACCCAGTCGGGATCCACGGTGACCGTCACCAACGAGTCCTGGAACGGCGCGCTGGCCCCGAACGCGTCGACGACGGCCGGCTTCACCGGCAGCTGGTCCGGCGGCGCAAACGGTACGCCGTCGCCCGTCACCTGCACGGCGGCCTGACGCCCTGCTCGAGTCAGCGTGGCCCGACGAACAGGGTCTGCGTGGCCGCGCCGACCTCGCCGGACTGGTCGAACAGCGTGGTGCGGGTGAGCCCCCGCCCCCTGGGACCGATCGTCGTGGCCGCGTCCAGGCAGATCCACTCCCCCTCCGGGGCACGGAACAGCGAGATCGTGAGATCCACGTTGGCGAACAGGTAGGCGTCGAAGTCCAGGACGCCGCTGATGCCGTTGCCGCTGTCGGCGAACATCGCGAGCCGTTCCAGCGGCGTGATCTCCTCGCCCTCCACCAGCGGCACCCGCGCCCTGCCCCACGCGACGGACGGCCCGGCCTCGTCCGGGGAGCCCTTGACAAACCGCCAGTCCGTGGCCCTGCCGTACCCGAATCCCCGCGCGATCCAGGAGTCCGCGTCGCCCGGGGCGGGCGGCGGGACCGGCGCGGGCGGTGGCACGGCCTCGCTCGCCGGGCTTTCGGCCTCCCTGATGCGCCACGCGGTCGCCCTGACCAGCTCACGTCCGCCGGAGACGACGGAGGCGCCGAGACACTGGACGCGCCTGCCGTCCCGGATCATGTCGGTGCGGACCTCCACCTCCGCGACCGGGACGGGGGCGAACACGTCCACCGCCAGCCGCGCCGGAGGGAGGCCGGGGAAACGGCTGGGAACGCGGGCGAGCTCGTGCACCAGCAGCGCGGTGACGGGTCCCATGTGCTGATGCCGTGGATCCCACGGCCCCTGCGTGTGCTCCGTCGCCTGGAACCGGCCCTGGCCGAGGGGGACGTACATCGCCATGAAACAAGATTCTAGAGGCGACTTCCCGGCTCCCTCCGGCCGAAGCACCGCACCGCCACTTGGGCGCCCGCCGCCGACCCGGCTCGGTCCAGGCGTTGAACAGAACCCGTGCCGGGGACCGCATACCCCGGAATCGACGGCCACCGGACGGTGAGCACCACCGACTCCTCTTCGGCGTGCCAGGAGTGATCGACCCCGTGGCCCCACACCACGTAATCGCCCTGGTCCGCCAACAGCACGCTTCGCCCAGGAAACTCGACGCGAAAACGGCCGCTGATCAGCACGAGGAGCGCGGTGCGCCGCCTGATGACCGCGCGGCTGCGGCGTGCTCGTCTGTGCTCGCGCTTGCGTGAGAGCCGGGTCCGGTCGTACGGGATCCGGCCGCGAGTGGGGCCGGATCCCGGGTCCGCCGTGGTCAGGACGGCGGCTTCAGCTGACAGGGGAGGGTCAGCCCCTGGCGACGTTGCCGGGGTTGACTCCCACTGTGATGGCGCCGGTGAAGCCCGCGGAGGTGGAGCCGGTTACGGCGAGCAGGCCCGAGGAGGCGCCCGCGCCGTCGTAGATCGAGTCCTGCGCGAGCGTCGTCCTGGCGACGGTGTTGGTCCTTCGCGTCGGTGATCTGTGCGCCCCGCAGGAAAGTTCCGTCGTCGGGCTCGGAATGCCCGTTGCCTCCCACAAAGCCCGAATACTCCCCGAGCGCGTCCGCGTGCCAGATCTCCACCGCGGCGCCGGAGATCGGCGCGCACGTGGCGGAGTCGACGACCGTGATCTTGAGCGGCGGCCTTCTTCAGGATCTCCCGCTCTTCCCGCAACTGACGGACCTCCCGCCGCAGCCGCGCCAGTTCCTCCCGTTCGGCACTGGTCAGACCGTCCTCGCGGCGGCCCTCATCGCGCTCGGCCTGGACCACCCAGTTCCGGATCGACTGCGCGGTCGGCTCGAACTCCTTGGCCAGTTCCTCCGGCGTCCCGGCCGGCGCGGACCAGCTCCACCATCTGCCGCCGGAACTCCGGCGGGTACGGCGGACGTGACATCGGCACTTGTGCACTCCTCCCGGGACACATCGTCCCAAGCACTCAGGTGTCCACAAGACCGGGGCAACATCAAGCCCAGCGGCGAGCCGTAGGGCCGCCCGCGCCGTAGCCGACCCTCGGGGCGCGAGCCGTACATCCCGTACGGCTCGCGCCTGCGTGTTTCCCCTGACACGCCGTTCCTACCGAGGTAGGGTGCTGGTATGACCGTGAAGATAACTATCAGCCTCCCCGACGACCTCCACGAAGAGATCAAGGCCATCACCGACCAGAGCGGCGAAAGCGTCTCCGGCTTCTTCGCGGCCCTGGCCCGTACCAGGCTCGACGCCGACCGCTGGTCGCGCGAGCAGCTCAAGGCCGAGCTCGACGCGATACGCGCGGCCGACCCCGAAGGATTCGACCGGCAGCGCGCCGCACTGCGGGCTCGTATGCGCGCCGCGCTGGAGTCGGCAGGCCGTAAGGCCGCCGCCCGCGCCGCAGGGAGCAACGGCGCAGGGAGCAACTCCGCGTGATCGCCGGGTTCGTCGCCGACCTGACGGCCGTGTTGCACCTGCTCGACACGGGCGACAAGAGCGGCGCGCGCATGGCGCTGGACGACATCGCCGACGCGGGTCACACGCTCCTCATCCCGGCCACAGTGTTCACGCAGGCGCTCATCATCGCCGACCCCACCTCCGACCGGGTGATGTGGTTGTACGGGTTCCGCGCCTGCGAGGTCGCCGACCACACAGGCCGTGAGGCGTTCAACGTCGCGGCACAGTCCCGCTTCGCCGACCGACCGTACGAAGTCCACCTCCACGACGCCCAGACCGCCTACCTCGCGGGCGCCCGCGACTGGCCCATCCTGACCGCCGACCCCGCCAGGTGGACGGGATACAACCACCTCGACCTTGTCCAACTCTGACCGAAGGACTATCCCGTCATGGGTGCCATCCTCCAGCCGACCTGATCTGGTTGAGGACTGCCGCGTCGGCCTTTGCAACTGCAAGGTTTCACCTTCTCCGGGTGAGGCACGGAGCCGGACGTTGTCGGCGGCGCCGCCCTTGGTGACTGCGGTGACCCGGTAGGTGATCACGTCTCCCACGTTCACCGGGCCCTGCGGGCTGGCGGTCTTGCTCACGATCACACACGGCGTGGTCTGCAGCGAGACAGCGTTCAGCAGGTTGCCGAAGTTTGGCGTGTTGCGCGCGGCCGAGACCGAACGGAAGGCGAAGCGGGTGGTCGTCCGCCCGGCCGGCACGCTGTACGCCCCGGTGTGGGTACGCCAGTTGTCCTTGTCGTTGGTGATGAGCTGCTGCTGCACCACCGGTCCGGGCGCTCGGATGTCCAGGCCGTCGTGTCTACGCCATAGGCGCGCGGCGAGCCAGCCGCCAGTACACCTTCTGCTCTGGGTGGTCGGCAGGTCCTGACAGAGGGTCGACCACTGGTTACGTCACCGCATCTCACGACACCACCAAGCGGTCCCGGCTGGACCTGCTTCATGTGACGAATTTTCGCTGCAGCGAAAGTCATGCGGATGCCGCGCTCCTGGCAGTCCCGGAACGCAAAACAGGCTTAAGTTACTAGGTACTGGTGCACGCAGTACTTGCACACTCGCGAACCTGAGCACGAACACGCATAAGAACGTGGGCACGAATCACGCGCAGTGGCAGCGCGCTCGGGCGGGTCTTCCCCCCTGGTCCAGGGGTCTCGCCCCCCGAACCGGGTGTGGGATCGCCTCGCCTGGAACCGGCGGCGATCGTCAGCGCCTTCCCGGCGACGGAGGGAGAAGGGCGACCTGGTAGCGGTCGCGGTAGGCCACCCGGGAGCCGGGGGCGTTCTTGACGCGGATCACCCGTACAGTGTGACCCGCCTCGCGCAGCTCGGCCCAGTGGGCGCGGCCGTACACGCGCCAGCCCTCCTCGGTGTACCAGAACCGGACCCGGCGGTTGTTCAGCGGCGGCAGGCGCAGCCCGTCCAGCGAGGAGCACGGACCGCCCGACGCCCACGCCCCGCGCAGCCGCGTGCCCGAGGGCCTCTCGCCGTCGTCGCGGGGGATGTCCGCGTCCACCCAGCTCGTGATCGTGTCCGCCAGGATCCGGTAGAGCATGCCGGCACCTCCACCCCAAGGATGGGCCGGATCGCCAGCGGTAACCAGGGTGCGGAGCCTCAGGCGACGTGGACGGCCACGTCGGCGCCCGCACCAGGTGCGGGACCGTCTCCCCGTTGATCACTGCTCACTCCTGTTGGTCGGGGACCGGCGGACTGCGGCCCCACGGGCTCGACGGCAGCGCTATCACGCCGGCCGGTTGCACCCCGCACGGGACGCGGTTGGCGTGCGACTGCCGCAGGAACCACGCCGCGCTGGCGTCGCCCAGCAGCTCCAGCGCGTCCAGCGCGCCCCTCCCGGGTGTCAGGTCGACCACGCACTCGACCGCCTGCCCGCGCTCGCGGGCGCTGGCCACGCACTCGGTGCCCGGGCCCTCCCCGGCGCCCTCGCGGATCAGGTGGGCGGCCAGGCCGGTGAGGTCGATCCCGGCAGAGTAGACCGTGCGGACGAAGTACCGCCCGATGTCCTCGCGGGGCCGCAGGGGATGGAGGCGGCGCCGTTCCAGCACGGCGAACGCCTGCCGGGCGGTGGCCAGCCACTCGGCCGGGCCGCCGTGCAGGTGGTCGGCCACGCGCGCTGCCTCCAGGTACGCGCGGACGTCGCTGGCCCACGCCGCCACCGGCCAAGTCGTGGTCTTCTCCACCGAGATCCAACCGCTGGGCATCTACACCGACCCCACCGGCTGCACCAAGCTGCCCATCACCGCCCACTCCCTGGACAACCAGACCGACGCCCCCGTCGTCGTGTACGCCGACCCGCTCTGCCTCACCCCGGGCATCACAGTCAATCCCGGCCACGGCGCGCACCTTCCGCCGCATTCCGGAAGCTTCTCGATGGACTAGCTAGGGAGTGTCTGACAAATGCTGCCCGTCGCGAGCGTGGATCCAGGTGGATGTATCGCAAGGCCGAGGAGGAGGCCACGGAGCTATGGGCGACGACGAGAACGCAGCGAGACGCCGCCTGGGCCACGCGCAGCAAGGCGGGTAGCGCACCCCATGCGGGTCACGCGGATCCGGGACCGCGGCCAAGGCGCGCAGCAGGCCGCTGTGTTCCACCAAGTCGGCGGGGTGCCGCTGACGGTAGCGCTGCCGGCGGAGGTGTCGGCGACGCGGGTGTCTGCGGCACGCCCGAAATTCTTCAATGGACCGGAACCGTTGCTCAGCCGACCGGCGCCTGCAGGGACACCAGATCCGCGTACCGGCCGCCGCGGGAGATCAGGTTGTCGTGCGAACCCGTCTCCACGACGCGTCCCTCCTGCAGCACGACGATCAGGTCGGCGTCCCGGATCGTGGAGAGGCGGTGGGCGATTACGATCTGCGTGATTCCCAGGCCGCTGAGATTCTCCCGGATGCGTTCCTCGGTCAGCGCGTCGAGGCTCGAGGTCGGCTCGTCGAGCAGCAGGATGCGGGGGCGGCGGGCCAGCGCCCGGGCGAGGGCGAGTCGCTGGCGCTGTCCGCCGGATAGACGGCCGCCGCTCTCGCCGATGTGTGTGCCGTACCCGAGCGGCATGGCGGAGATCTCGTCGTGGATTTCGGCCAGCCGGGCGGCCTCCTCGATCACGTGACGTCCGACGGATCCGTCCCCGAACGCGATCGTGTCGCGGACTGTCCCGGAGAACAGATGGGGCTGCTGCGTGACCACGCCTATCTGCCGGCGAAGGTGCGGTGGGTCCAGGTCGCGCAGGGGTACGCCGTCGAAGCGGACCTCCCCCGCCAGGGGCTCGACGAGACCCAGCAGCACCCGGCCGAGCGTGGTCTTGCCCGATCCGGATCCCCCGACGACCGCGACCCGCGCCCCCGCGGGGATCCGCAGGTCGATGTTGTGCAGGATCGGGAAGCGCGAGTCGTAGCCCGCGGACACGCCCCGGATCTCCACTTCGCCGCGCAGCGTGGGCCGCAGGCCACCGGACGGCTCCGGGTCCGCGGCCAGCAGGTCGGCTACCCGGTCGAGGTGGGCGAAGGCGAGGTGGATCTGCTGTACGGTGCCAAGCAGCGACGAGAGGGGGGCGATCGCCGAGCCCGCCATCGCCGCGAGGGCCAGCAGGTCGCCCAGGCTCGACGAACCCGGCATCCGCGAGTAGATCACGACGAGCAGGCCGAGTGAGAGCGCGAGCTGGAGCGCCTCGGTGGCGGCCTGGACGGCGACCACCGTGCGGTCCCGTTCCGCGCTCGCGGCGAGCTCGCGCTGATGACTGGTTTGCCAGCGCTCGAACGCCCCCTCCTCGGCGCCGCTCGCCTTGAGCGCCTCGATGCCGGACAGGCTCTCCACCAGGCTGGTCTGCGTGGCGGAGGTCGCGTGCAGCCCCGCGTACGCGAGCTGCACCGACCGCCCGGCAAACAGCGCCACCGTGATCGCCTGCGCACCGGCGACCAGGACCGTCACGACCGCGATGGACGGTGTGGTCACCGCCAGGGCGATCACGTACGAGGCGGCGGTGAGCAGGTCGAAGACCAGGGCTAGCGACCGTTCGGCGATCATGTTGCGGATCCCAGAGACCGCGCTCAGCCTGCTCAGCAGATCGCCGCTGGTCCGCCGTTGGAAGAACCGGTACGGCAGGGTCATGACGTGCCCGACGAGCCGTCGCATCAGCCGGGCCGCCACTCCGGTCTGGAGCCGGATGAGGAGGAGCGACCTGGCGCGGGAGGTCAGCAGGTGCGCGGCCACGGCGGCCACCGCGGCGAGGCCCAGTGCCCCCGGCGCGAGGGCGCCGCCGTCCACCACGAGCTTGGTGAACAGCGGCACGGCCAGGCCGAGCAGTTGGACCACCGCCGTCGCCAGGACGACCGCGACGATGAGCCGCCGCTCGGTGAACGCTCCGGCCAGCAGGGACAGCACGGCCCGGGCCGCGGACCGGCCCCGCTCGGGTGGGGCTAGCCGGTCCGGGACGTCCGGGACGAGCAGGGTGCCGCCGTAGCCGTCGGCGAAACGCTCGCGGGTGAGCCGCGTCCGGCCGAAGGCAGGATCGGCCAGCACCATGTGGCCCCCGTCCACCCGCTCGACCACGACGAAGTGGTTCTGCTCCCAGTGGGCGACGAACGGCGTGGGCATCCCGCCGAGCCGGTCGGCCGTGAGCCGGAACGCCCGCAACCGCAGGCCGAATGCGGCGGCGGCGCCGATGAGATCACGGAGCGTCGCTCCGTCCGCGCCCTCGGGCAGGTGACGCCACACCTCCGCGACGCTCGTACGGCGTCCCAGGGCGCTGAGCACCATGGCGAGGCAGGCGGCTCCGCAGTCGGTCTGCGTCTGCTGCATGCGCAGGGGGACTCGTCGTCTCATAGCCAGTGCCACCTGATCTCGGCGGCCGCCCGCCGGTCGGCCAGCCAGGCGGAGTAGGCCGCCTCCGCGGCCGCGGCCAGGTCGGTGGGATCGTCCGGGTCGGGAACGGCACGGTGTAGCACCGCCCCGGCCAGCAGGCCGTCCTCCGACTCGGCGGGCCCGACGACCCGGCCCGGCTGGGCCGCGCGCAGCGGTCGCGGCAGCTCGCGGGCGAATCCGGAGCACAGCGTGAACCGCAGCCGTCCCGAGCCCTCCTGTACGGCACGCTGGGCCCGCAGGAGCAGTTCCGCCGGCGAGTCGGCCCGGGCGATCTCCTCGATCGCCGCCCGGTCGTGGCCGGCGACCCAGGCCGCCCGCGTCCGGGAGAGCTCCTGGGCGTGCGTGTGGAGATAGGTCTTCGCCGGCTCGCCGGTGAATCTCCGGCGCACGCGATTCATCCGCGCCGTCGTCTCCATGAAGCCGGCGAAGGCGTCCTCGGGCAGGCCGATCTCGTCCAGCCACCTCAGTGTCCGCTCACGGCTGAACAGGCCGCGCCGGCGCCGGAAGTCGTCCATGGCCTCCTGGAGCTCCGCGTCGGTGACCGGCTCCCGGTCGTCGGCGATCTCCGACAGCAGGATCCGGTAGTCCACCAGCTGCTCGTGGACGGTGCGGTCACGGGCGCCCAGCGAGCGCAGGGCGTACAGGGCGGCGGGGACGGACAACCCGATGCCGTCCACGCTGACGACCTGCCCCGCAGCCCAGTGGGTCGAGTGGTCGACCAGCCAGGGCACGCCGTCCCCGGCCTGCGCGGAGATCGCCACCGTGCCGCCCTCGGGGTAGGTCAGCAGCAGGTCGTATCCGACGTGGAGGCTGCCGGGCGGCTCGTCCACGACGAGCTCCGCGTCGAGCCGGGGATGGGCGGCAGACCAGGCACTGGCCCGCTCCTCCGCCTGCCCGACATCCTCTCTGCGCCGCGGAAGGGTACGCAGGAACCGTACGGCGGACGCCAGGTCGGCGCCGAAGACGTCTGTCATCGTGATCTTCCTTCGGTGAGCCAGTCGGCGATCGCGTCCCCGATCGGCAGGCCGGCGCGCAGCTCGACGAACGCCCATTGGCCGCTGACGTTGAGCTCCAGGAACACGTACTCGCCGTCCGGTGCGAGGATCAGGTCGATCGCGCCGTAGTTGAGCCCGAGCGAGGCCACGAGCCGCAGACACCGCTTCTCGACGTCCTCCGGCAGGGGATGGGGACGGTAGGCGACGCCCAGGTCTTCGTAGTGCCGCCAGTCCTGACTGGTCAGGCGGGACGATTGGGAGTCGATCTCGGCGCTGAAGACGCGCTCCCCGACGATCGTGACCCGCAGCTCGACGGCCTTCGCCAGGTTGGGCTGCAGGATCACCGGAGCGTGCCGGATGCGGTGCCGCCCGGCCAGATCCCTCCGCTCGATCTTCGTGGTGTAGACGTGGTGGTCCTCGCCGTCGATGAAGAACGGCCGGAAGCCGAGCGCCTTGGAGATCAGCCGTCCCTGGGCCCGCCGCCACGCGGGGACGAGCTGCCCGGGGTCGTTGCCGATCACCGTTTCGGGAATCGTGAAACCCAGCTCGGCCGCGCGCCTCAGGTGGAGCAGCTTGTTGTCGACGCGGGCCATGTGCCGGGGTCTGGCCGGCAGCCAGCGGTCGGTGGGCATCAGCTCGTAGACGCCATGGAGCATCTGACGGGCCATCTCCTCGGCGTACGCGCGCTGGCTCGGATCAACCACGGAGGACGCCTCCGGCGGGTTGGGGCGCCGGTGCCAGACCGCGGTGACCTCGGCGAGGTCGTGGGAGACGCCCTGGTGGACGAGGGTCTGGCGGCAGCCCGTGCCGGACAGCCGGGTGCAGAGAACGGTCCGCTCAGGGAAGTCGGCCTCGTCCCACCAGAGCACCGGCACGCCTCGCTCGTCGAGCCGGCGCACGACCATGCTCACCGAGTCGTCCCGGCGATCACTGATGATCAACAGCATGTGGCGTCCCTTCAGCCCCGGGTGCGGCCGGGCGGGGTGCCCGGCCGCACCCGCCCGGTCACATGTCCCAGCAGTCGCCGCTGGACGAGCCGTTGAGGGCGCTGCAGACGAAACCCGACTCGGGGCGCTGGGCGCCGGCGATGATGTCGAGCTGGTCGTCGGCCAGCTCCACGGCGGCGGCCGGGAGGTCGGCGATCTGGATGTTCTTCCGCACCGAAGTGCTCCTCTCTGATCCCGTCGCCAGAGGTTCCGGCGACAGGACGACAGTGGCAGCGGGCACTTGGCCGGAGCTTGGAGCTGACTAAGGAACGGCCGCTTGGAGACTTGGAACGAAGGGGTGACCACGAACAAGGGCATCGGCGGTGCCGGCCTGACCGCCGCCGTCCTGTGGGCGGTGTGCCTCGGAAAGCAGTTCGGCCCGGTCGAGGCCTCGTCCGCCTACCAGGCCTCCGAGACCCTCATGTCGATGTCGGCGGCCAGGGTGGGAGCATCGGGCGCGGTCATAAGACGTCCCCGATCGCGTCGAGCTTGTCGACTCTGTAGTCTGATGGCGGCCGGATCGGCACCTGCGGCAGTTCCAGCACCAAGGCGGTCCCGGGTGGGCAGACCTGTGCTGTTCCGGCACCGGCGGCCAGGATTGAGCGCCCGCCGTCGGTCCGCCAGCGGCGGAAGGCCACCGCCCGTTCCAGCGCCGCCCGCACCTGCTCGTCTCCGTGGGCGGCGCGTAGTGCGGCCAACTCGACCAGATCGGCGGCCAGGCGGCTGTTGCCCGAGGCAGCCGAGCCGGCCAGGAAGGTCTCAGGATCGGTCGAGCGCCAAGAACGCCTTCTCGGTCTCGGTCCTCGGGCGGGCGGCGCGCCGGGGCGCGAGCCGGGGACCGTCGTAGTGCTCATCGGCAATCGAGGTATGGCGCCGGGGCGTTCGCCGGTGGTCTGATCAAAGATCAGCAGCCGGCCGCCGGTCTCGACCACGCTGACGGTGGCGCCGATCCATCGGGTGGGCGCCGAGTAGCGGGCACCCCCTGGAACGACGGATTGAAGCTGATCAACCTGTACTGACCATGGACGTTGGTGACAGGGCTGCCCGGTGAGGTTGAACCGGTTGCATGGGTGAGGGCTTTCATGGCTCGGTGTGTAGCGACCAAACCGCAGCACCGACCAGAAAGCCCTCAATGCCCCACCGTAACGCCCCACTGACCGAGACCGGGCGTCTTCGCCTGGCCCGCTGCATCGTCGAGAACGGCTGGAGCATCCGCCGCGCGGCCGAACGGGCAACATCCCCGACGGCGGCGGCCACCGCATCGTCGGCCGCGCCCAGGGCGACAAGAACAAGCAGGCCAGCACGACCCGGCGGCGCAACAGCAAACCCGTAATCGGCTACAGCTACCCGCACACCGCCTTGGACGACCACTCCCGCCTGGCCTACACCGAGATCCTCCCTGACGAGCGCAAAGACACCGCGACCGGCTTCCTGGCCCGCGCCACCGCCTGGTTCGCCGCCCACAACGTCGCCGTTTAGCGCGTGCTCACCGACAACGGCGCTTGCTACAAGTCCCATCTGTGGGCGGCCACCTGTACCCGCCTGGGCATCGTTCACGAGCGCACCCGCCCCTACCGGCCGCAGACCAACGGCAAGGTCGAACGCTTCCACCGCACCCTGGCCGACGAATGGGCCTACGCCCGCCCGTACGCCTCAAAGGCCGAACGCCGCGCCCTGAAAGGCCAGCCACCCATCAGCCGCGTCACCAACCTCCCTGATGGGGAGTGCACCTAGAGCAGGACGGGGTGGTTGCTGACGAGGACGCCGTGCGGGTCGCGGCGGCGCTTGATCTCCCGTAGGCGGCCCAGGATGTCGGGGGGGAACGCGAAAGCGGCCGATTCGCCGTGGCTGAGGAAGGTGAAGGGCTTGCGGCCGCTGGTGTATGGCTCCACGGCCCGGGCCATGGACGCCTGGCGCTCCTCGATGGCCTCTTCCATTCCGGGGGCGGCGAGCACGCCGAGCAGGAAGAGCAGGTACGGCTCCTCGATGTGGCCGCAGGCCCCGCCGTTCTCGCTCACCTGGGCGAGCGCCCCGCCGAGGTGGCGGATCTGCACGTAGGCGAGCGGTGCGATGGTGCCGGGGCCGGCGGCGGCCAGCAGGGCTGCGGCGGCGTCGAGCCCGGTCAGCAGTTCGCCGTGGAACATGGCGGCGTTCGGTTCGGTCGGCTCGGCGCAGATGTCGGCGAGGTTGGCGACCGGCATCCGGGTCCGGGTGTCGAGGATCGGGCCGTCGATGCGGTCGAACCGGTGGAGCAGCTCCCGCGCCTGGTCCGGGCCGCCCAGGTAGGTGACGTCGATCGTCACGGCGGACAGGCCACGCAGCGTCTCGGGCAGCTCGGGGAAGGGCGGGAACTGCAGGAGGTGGAACCATACGGTGAGCTCCTCGGGGGCCTCGGCGGTGGTCGCGCGGAAGGCGGCCAGCACCTCCTCGGCCCGTCTGGCCGGCCAGATGATCCGGCCGCCGTACAGCTCGGGCGCCGGGTGGAGGTCGAACTCCATCGCGGTCACCACGGCGAAGTCGCCGCCGCCCCCGCGCAGCGCCCAGAACAGCTCGGGGTCGCTGTCGGCCGTGACGGTCGCCTGGTCGCCGGCGGCGTCCACGATCTCGAAGGAGCGGACGCTGTTGGCCGCGAAACCGTACTTGCGGCCGAACCAGCTGAGCCCGCCCCCCAGCGTGAAGCCGGTGGCGCTGACGGCCGAGGTGCTGCCGACCAGCGCGGTCAGGCCGTGCTCGCTGGTGGCTGTCAGGACCTCGCTCCAGGAGACGCCGGCCTCCACCCGGGCGACCCGGTTCTGTGGGCGGACCTGGAGGCCCTGCAGCGCGCCGGTCCGCAGCAAGATGGCGTCGTCGAAGGCCGCTGGAGCGTGGCCGTTCGGCTGGGTGGCGACGGGCAGCCCGGCGATCTCCGCGTAGCTGACCACGGCCGCGACGTCGTGGGCGTCCTCCGCCTCCACCACCGCCGCGACCCGCTGGTTTACGGCGGAGTCCCAGGGGCGGCGGGCCTCGTCGAAACCTTTGTCGCCGTGCACCCGCACCCGGCCGCGCACCACCCGGCGAAGGTCGGCGCCCAGCGCAGTGATCCCGTTCATGTGTCCTCCCTGGTGGATGTTCCATTGCGTGGCTCCACCGTGGACCAGGGCTTTTGGCCAGGGGCTGGAGGCGGATTGGACAGCCTTCCAAGCCGGGACAAGTGGACCGTTCCGGGACCGGTCGCAGGACCTTTATGCTTCTGATGCGTTAGATGGGGAGGGTCATGGGCTCGCTGTTCTTCCGCCTTTTCGGTCCCTTCGAAGTCAGTGACAAGGCGGGGCGGACCCTCGACATCGGGCCCCGGATGCAGCGGGCGGTCTTGGCGCTCCTAGCTCTGAATCCGGGGAGGGTGGTCTCGCTCGATCGGCTGATCGACGAGCTGTGGGCGGACCAGCCCCCGTCGAGTGCCACCACAACGCTCCAGGTGTACATCTCCAACCTCCGTAAGGTGCTTGAGCCCGGCCGGCAGCGGCGGACACCCCCCAAGGTGCTGCTCACACGCGAACCCGGTTACCAGTTGGCCGTCGCTCCCGATCAGGTGGACCTGGTCCGCTTCACCACCTCGGTGGAAGACGGGCGCAAGACGCTGGCCCGGCGCGAGTACGGCAAGGTTCTCGAGGTGCTGGACCAGGCGCTGGGCATGTGGCGGGGCGAGCCTCTGGCCGAGTTCTCCGTCTATGAGTTCGCCCAGCCGGTCATCGCGCGTCTCGCCGAGTTCCGCGCGGTTGCCGTTGAGGACCGGTTCGAGGCCAGGCTCGCGATGGGCGACAGCCTCTCATGCGTGGCCGACCTGGAGCGGCTCGTCGAGGTGTATCCGTTCCGCGAGCGGCTGTGGGGCCTGCTGGTGCTTGCGCTTTACCGGTCGGGCAGGCAGACCGACGCCCTCGGGGCACTGCGCAGAGCGCGCGCCCTGCTGGCGGAGGAGATGGGGCTGGAGCCGGGACCGGAGCTGCGGCGGCTGGAGCAGGCCGTCCTGGAGCAGTCCGCGGACCTGGACGTCTCGTCGCCCGTGCTCTCGGAGGTGTCACCGCCGCTGACTCTCACTGCGGACCGCCGGCACATTACACGGGCCCGTGCTGATGCCCCCATCGCGCGGGACGAACAGCTTGGCCGGCTCGCCGAACGTTTCAGTGCCCTGCGGCAGGGGCGTGGTGGAGTGCTGTCGCTGACCGGAGAGGCGGGTGTCGGCAAGACCCACCTGGCCCGGCTCGCGGCCTCGGAGGCCGAGAGCCAGGGAATCACCGTGGTGTGGGGCCGCTGCGTGGAAGCGGAGGCGGCGCCGCCGTTCTGGCCCTGGTTGCAGGCATTGCGCGAGCTGGGAGAGCGGGGCCGGGTTGCCGCCCGGCTCATGGCGGGCGAGGGCACCGACACGACCGCCGACCCCGGGAGGGCGCTGTTCGAGCTATATGAGCATGTCCTGTCCGCGCTGACCGGTGTGGGAACCCCGACGATGCTCATCCTGGACGACCTGCACTCGGCCGACGCGTCCTCGCTCCGGCTCCTCACCTTCCTGGCGTCCGAGTTGCACCGCAGGCCGATACTCGTCTTGGCCACCCTGCGGCCGGAGCCGGGGAGAGAGCCGGAGCATCTGGGCGACACCCTTGCCGCCCTGGTGCGGGAGCCGGGAACCGAGCTTCTGCCGCTGCCTCCCTTCACGTTGCGTGACGTACGTGCGTTTCTCGAACCGCGCGGCGTGACCGACCCGGCGTTCGCCCGCATTCTCTACGAGAGAACCGGGGGCAATCCGTTCTACCTGGTCGAGCTGCTGAGACTGTTGGGCAGCGAGCACCGGCTCGACTCCGTCTCATCCGGCATCCCGCAAGGAGTCCGGGAGGTGATCGGCCGGCGTGTGTCGCGGCTGCCGGATCAGACCCGCGAACTGCTCGGCCAGTGCGCCGTACTCGGGCGGGACGTGAGTCTCGATGTGTTGACGACCCTTGCCGGGGTGCCGGCCGAGCAGGTGATGTCGGCGCTTGAGCCTGCTGTCGCCACAGGGGTGCTGATCGAGACGGTTGGCGGCTTCGACTACCGCTTCTCGCATGCCCTGGTTCGTGACGCGCTCTACGCGGGTCTCAGCCGCCTTGAGAAGGCCAGGCTGCACCTGCGCGCGGGACAGGCGTTGGAGGGTCTTCCCGGTGGGGACAATGCCTCTCTCCTGCCGATCCTGGCCCATCATTTCGCCATGGGCGCGCGTGTCGGGGGAGCCGACAAGGCCGTGGAGTACGCGGCCAGGGCGGCTCGGCAGGCGACGGCCCAGCGCGCCTATGACGAGGCCGTGGAGCTGTGGGACAAGGCGCTGCTCGCCCTCGGACAGCGCGACCCGGCCAGGCGCTGCCGGCTGCTGATCGAGCTGGGCCGGGCGCTGCGCGTCATCGGGGACGTGGATCGCGGCCGCATGGTTCTCGACGAGGCGATAGAGCTGGCGGCGGAGATCGGCGACAAGATGGCGGTCGTCGAGGCGGTCATCGTGTTCGGTGGCCACAGCGTCTGGATGTGGCGTCCCTACGGAGTCGTGGAGGAGCGCAGGGTCGCCCTCCTGGAGAGCCTGCTGAAGGAACCGCTGGACGACCCCGACCGCGCCGCGCTGCTCGGCACGCTCGGCCTGGAACTGTACTACGGGCCGCGCCGCGCCGAGGGCGAACGGCTGGCGGCCGAGGCCGTGCAGATCGCCCGGCGAGTGGGCGATCCTGCGCTGCTCTTCCGGGTCCTCAACAACTACGCTCTCGCCACCCGGGTTTGCGGGCGAGAGAAGGAGCAGCGCAGCGCCGCAGACGAGATGCTGGGTCTGCCGGGCCTGTCCGCGGCCGCGCAGATCGTGGCCCTCACCATCCGCATGTCCCACCTGCTGAAGGACGGCGAGTTCGCCGACTGGCAGCGTGACCGCCTGCGCGTCGAACAGTTGGCGCAGGAGGTCCGACGGCCGGAGCTGACCGCGATGATGTGGACCGCGGAGGCCGCCTACGCCACCCTGCACGGCCGGTGGGCCGAGGCGGAGCGTCTCGTGCTCGAAGCGGACGAGCTTCTCAGCAGGTGGTGGATAGTCATACGTGACTTCGTGAGGTTCTGCACGATCTTCACCTGCCGCAGGGCGCAGGGCCGCGTCACGGACATCGCGGAGGAGTTGATCGCGCGGGCGGCCGAGCCCGACATGTACCCGCTGCGCCCCCTCGCCGTCCTCGCCGCTCTGGATGTCGGCGACCCGGACCAGGCTCGCGAGCTGATGGGCCGCTGGGGCACGGACGTCCGCGACGACTGGTTGGCCGAGTTCCACTTCGTAGTGTGGGGACATGTGGCGGTCGAGCTGGGCGCACCCGACCTCGCGGAGCTGTACCGCAGGCTCTCGCCGCACGGTGACCGGTTGGTGGATGCGGGCAGCGGTCAAATCGTGAGCTGGGGCTCGACGCACCAGGTGCTGGCGAAACTGGCGGCGGCGATGGGTGACCGGGAGCGGGCCCTCGACCACGCCCGGCGGGCCCACGAGATTCATCTGCGCCTGGGCCTGGACTACTGGGCAGGCCAGAGCCGACAGCTCCTGACTCGACTGGGCGCGTCACCGCACGCCTGATACCTGCCCGAGCAGCTGACAGAGGCCAGGTCTTTCGAGCTTACGGATCAACGTCGGTGGGGACCGCGTGGCGGCTGAACCGCTCCGGCTTTCGTGGAGGCCCTGATGTGCCTCGGGTTCTGTGGAGTCGGCTTGGTTGGCCGTCATGCCAGCTGGGTGTTTGCGTAGAGCATCTCGTATTCGACCGGAGTGCGCATC
>NZ_JBEYWW010000036.1:0-100563 GCF_040644635.1 Microbispora sp. NPDC046933
ATCGACATGATGCCGGTGGAGTCGCCGCCGCCGTCGCGCCTGAGCGCGGCCGGGGTGGACACGTCGAAGCACTTCTCGCTGCGGGTGGCCTCGGGGAGCACGATGAGGTACCCGTACCGGTCGGCCGCGGTGACGTAGTCGTGCCCGTTGCCGTTGAAGATCGCACTGGCCGAGCCGCCGCAGTAGTGGACCAGCACCAGCAGCGCCGGCCGTGCCGCGACCCTGTCCGGCACGTAGAGGTACATGTTCAGGTTGGTCGGATTGGTGCCGAAACCGGTCACCCGGGTCAGCGACGCCGCCGCCGCGGGCCGGACCCCGAGGAGCATTCCCGCCACCACCAGAGGCAGGGCAGCGGCCGCCAGTATCGCTCTGAGCCTTCGTTTCACGCCATGTCCTTCCATCGTGATGACGCGGATGCCTGTTCAGCCACAGGCGGGTGGCCGGTCGGAGGTGACCGAGATCGGCCCGACAAGTGCCGGCCCTCCCGGGGAGAGGCCGGAGGGCCGGTCACCGGAGGGGACTCAAGCGCTTGTCAGCTCTGTTAGCGCTAACATAAACTGGAAGCTCCTCGTGGCGACCGGCCGGTGGTGGTGCGCCGGAGCAAATCCGACGCGGGGAGGCGCCGTCAAGGGCCCCCGGCGCAGGCCGTTCCACGCCGGCAGGCGAGGCGGACGTCGCCCAACTGGGGTTATCGGCGATGGCCGGGCCTCGATCGGGACGGTATCGTCCTGAAACTTTCATCGACGAATCTTCTCGCTTGGCGAGGCTATCTCCCTGTTTTCGGTGGCTGGAGCCCTCATCAGAACGCACATTGGGCTCGCCTTGAGAGCAGGATCTCCGAAAGTTTCAGGATAGTCTTGACACATTTCGGCGAGGTTTCCAGACTGAGTCCCCGAGGCGGTCCCCCCTGCCAGGTCGGTGGTGAAGTGGCAGGGGGTCGCCGTCCGCGACGCCCCAGTGGCGTGCGTTCCGTGCTGGGACGCGGTGCCGATCCCGCGGATGTCTCGCTTTACGTGTTTCAGTTGGAGGCTCAGGCATGGATACAGACGCCACCCCCTCTCGGCTCCGGCGACCGCGCCGCGGCCGGGTGCTGCTCGCCGGCGCCCTCGGCGTTCTCGGCGCGATCACCGCCGTGGCGGTGTCGGTTCCCGCCGACGCCGCGGCGAGCACCCTGGGTGCGGCGGCCGCGCAGAGCGGCCGCTACTTCGGCACCGCGATCAGTGCGAGCAAGCTGGGTGACTCGGCGTACACCACGATCGCGAACCGCGAGTTCACCATGGTGACGGCCGAGAACGAGATGAAGATCGACGCCACTGAGCCCAACCAGGGGCAGTTCAACTTCACCAGCGCCGACCAGATCTACAACTGGGCGGTGCAGAACGGCAAGCAGGTGCGCGGCCACACGCTGGCCTGGCACTCCCAGCAGCCGGGCTGGATGCAGTCCCTCAGCGGCAGCGCGCTGCGCCAGGCCATGATCAACCACATCAACGGCGTGATGGCCCACTACAAGGGCAAGATCTACGCCTGGGACGTGGTCAACGAGGCCTTCGACGACGGCAGCGGCGGCCGGCGCGACTCCAACCTCCAGCGCACCGGCGACGACTGGATCGAGGTCGCCTTCCGCACCGCGCGGGCCGCCGACCCGGCGGCAAAGCTGTGCTACAACGACTACAACATCGACAACTGGACCTGGGCCAAGACCCAGGGCGTCTACAACATGGTCAAGGACTTCAAGCAGCGCGGCGTGCCCATCGACTGCGTCGGGCTCCAGGGCCACTTCAACAGCGGCAGCGCCTACAACAGCAACTTCCGCACCACACTGCAGAGCTTCGCCGCTCTGGGCGTGGACGTGGCCATCACCGAGCTGGACGTCGAGGGCGCCTCGGCCACCACCTACGCCAACATCGTCAACGACTGCCTCGCGGTCTCGCGATGCGTCGGCATCACCACCTGGGGCGTGCGCGACAGCGACTCCTGGCGCTCGAGTCAAACCCCGCTGCTGTTCGACGGCGACGGCAACAAGAAGCCCGCCTACACCGCGGTCCTCGACGCCCTCAACGCCGCCGGCCCGAACACCTCACCCAGCCCCACCCCACCGGTCAGCCCCAGCCCCACCCCACCCGTGTCGCCGTCGCCGTCGCCGTCGTCGTCGCCGGTTACGGGGGCGTGCTCGGCGACCCTCACGACGATCAACAGCTGGCCCGGCGGCTTCCAGTCCGAGGTCACGGTCCGCGCGGGCAGTTCGGCCATCAACGGCTGGACCGTGAAGTGGACCTGGCCCGGCGGGCAGACCTTCAGCAGCCTGTGGAACGGCACGCAGAGCGTGTCCGGCTCCTCCGTGACGGTCCGCAACGCCCCCTACAACGGCTCCATCGCGGCCGGCTCGTCCACCACCTTCGGCTTCACCGCCAATGGCACCGCGGCCACCCCGTCCGTCACCTGCACCAGCCCCTGATCCCTGACCCCTGACCCCTGACGAAACCGGATCCGGTTCGGACGATGTCCGGCCGGATCCGTTTCGCGTTGTCGCAGCCACATACCGGGTGGAGGAGCGGGCGCCGGCGGCGGGATGATGGTCGTCTGATGGACGGGACTCTGCTGCTGCTGGACGTCGACGGGGTGCTCAACCCCATAAGGCGCTCCTCGCCGCGCTTCCGCCGCTTCGAGTGCGTGCTGGAGGGCGAGGGGTTCCGCCTGCTGCTCGATCCCCGGCACGGCGCCAAGCTGACCGCGCTGCGCCGGGAGACCGGCGCGGCGCTGACCTGGGCGACGACCTGGGGTGAGCGCGCCAACGAGGAGATCGGCCCCAGGATCGGGCTGCCCCCGCTGCCGGTGATCCCGATCGACGGCGACCCTCCCCGCCCGCCCGGGGTGAACCTCAAGACCTGGCACGTCGCCGAGTACGTCCGGGGGCGGCCGTTCGTGTGGTTCGACGACGATCTCGGGCCGAGCGATCTGGAGTTCCTGCGCGGCCATCCGGGGGTCGGCGAGTTCCTGGTCGTGGCCGTCGACCCCAGGGACGGGCTGGGCGACGCCCACCTGGACGCGGCCCGCCGGTGGCTGATCGCGCGGGGAGCGCGAGCCGCCTGGTGACGCGTGGTGGGGTCGCAGGTGAGCAGGGGGTGGATTCTCAGGGAATTCCCCGGAAGCCCCGGTAATCTCGCGGGCCATGACATGGCAGCGGAGGATCAACGGCGCACTCGTCAAGTTCACAGGAGTCCAGCTCACCCGTGTCCGGCCCGCCGCCCCGTCCTCGCCGCAGAGTCCCGCCCCGGCTCCGGCGCCGGAGGAACTGGTGCGTCCTCCCGCCGACCCTCGCACCGACCGCCTCCTCGTCGCGCCGGTGTTCATCATGTCCCCGGTGCGCTCGGGCTCCACCCTGCTGCGGTCGATCCTGAACGCCCACCCCGACATGCACGCCCCGCATGAGCTGCACGTCCGGCGGCTGACCGTCGGGTTCGGGACGCCGCTGGCCCGCGAGGCCATGGAGGCGCTCGGCCACAACCAGGCCGACCTGGAGCACATGTTGTGGGACCGGGTGCTCCACCGCGAACTGGTGCGGAGCGGCAAGCGGACCATCGTGGACAAGACCCCCGCCAACGCCTTCGCGTACGCCCGGATCTCCGCCTGCTGGCCCGACGCCCGGTATGTCTTCCTGCTGCGCCACCCCGCCTCCATCGCCGCCTCCTGGTACGAGGCCGACCCCGTAAAGCGCACCCGGGAGGAGGCCGCCGCCGACGCGCTGCGCTACATGAAGGCGGTGCAGCGGGCCAGGAAGGCCCTCACCGGCCTGACCGTGCGATACGAGGATCTGACCGCCGAGCCGGAGAAGACGACCCGCGCCATCTGCGACTTTCTCGAGGTGGAGTGGGAGCCCGGCATGCTGGCGTACGGCGAGCAGAAGGTGGTGCGGAAGGGCCTGGGCGACTGGAGCGACAAGATCCGGTCGGGCACGGTGCAGCCGGGACGCGACCTGCCCGGGCCGGACCAGATACCCGACCTGCTCAAACCCATCTGCCGCAGCTGGGGCTACCTCCCCAAGGAGGAGGGCCGATGAGGATCCGTTACATGCTCCTGCACGCGTACGGCATGGGCGGCACGATCCGCACCGTGGTCAACCAGGCGAACGCGATGGCGGCGCTCGGCCACGAGGTGGAGATCGTCAGCGTGGTGCGCCGCCGGGACGAGCCGCAGTTCCGCCTGCGTCCCGGCGTGGCGCTCCACACGCTGGTGGACCAGCGGACCGGCGTGCGGGCCGACTCCCTCGGCCGGCGCGTGTGGCGGCGGCTGCGCGGCAAGATCGTGCCGTACGGCGAGTTCGCCGCCGGCTACTTCACCGAGCGGGTCGAGAAGGCGGTCATCGACTACGTCGCCTCGGTGGACGACGGAATCCTCGTCACCACACGACCGGGGCTGAACCTCATCTCCGCGCGCCGCGCCTCCAAGAACGTCGTGCGGGTGGCGCAGGAGCACATGAACCTCGGCACCTATCCCGCCCCGCTGCGCGAGGAGATGGTGCGGCACTACGGCGCGTTCGACGCGGTCGCCGTGCTGACGGCCGGCGACCGGCGCGAGTACGAGCGCGCGCTGCCCGGCACCAGGATCGTGCGCATCCCGAACGCGGTGCACTCGGTGAACCAGGAGCCGTCCCGGCAGGAGCACCCCATCGTGGTCGCCGCCGGCCGCCTGGTCAGGCAGAAGGGCTTCGACCTGCTGCTCCCGGCCTTCGCCCAGGTGGTGAAGGAACATCCGGAATGGCGCCTGCGCGTCTTCGGCACCGGCCCGAGGAAGGCCGCCCTGCGCGCGCTGATCGGCGAGCACGGCCTGTCCGCGCACGTGACGTTGATGGGCAGGACCAACCGTCTCGACGACGAGCTCGCCCGGGCCTCCGTCTACGCGCTGAGCAGCCGATTCGAGGGCCTGCCGATGGTCATGATCGAGGCGATGACCCACGCGCTGCCGATCGTGGCCTTCGACTGCCCGACCGGCCCGCGCGACGTGCTCACCGACGGGACCGACGGCGTCCTGGTGCCCTGCGAGGACGTGGACGCCCTCGCCGCGGCGCTCAACCGGCTCATCGCCGACCGCGACCTGCGCCTGCGCATGGGCGCCGCCGCGGCGGCCACCGCCAGGGAGTACGCGCCGGAGAACGTCATGCCGCTGTGGGAGAACCTGTTCGGCGAACTCCTCCGGGCCAAGGCGGGCAGCGACGCGCGGGCGCGGCGATAACCCTGCTCATGCGGCTCGGGCTCATGCGGCTCCCGCTCCGGTCAACCGGTCGCCCAGGGAACTGCGCCGGTAGAGGACCTGCCGCCCGTCGCGGGCCCGGGTGACCAGGCCCGTGGCGTACAGCACGCGCAGGTGCTGGGACACGGCGCTCGGGGTGACCCTGAGCCGGCGGGCGATCTCGACGGTGGGCAGCGGCTCGCCGAGGAGGCCGAGCAGCCTCGCCCTCGGCGCGCCGAGAAGCGACACGAGGGCGGTCTCGTCCGCGACGGGCGCCGGAGCCCAGAGCGTCGCGACGCCACGGCTGGGATAGACCAGCGAGGGAGGCTCCTCCGGGAGGACCGGGGGCGCGGGCTTGTGCGCGAACACCGAGGGCACGAGCAGCAGTCCCCGCCCGGCCGCCGCGACCCGGAAGCTGCTGATCATCTTGTCGACGTGCAGCACACCGTCGTCCCAGCGCAGGTTCGGGTGCATGCCCGCGAACAGCAGGCGGGCGCCGCCCACGGCCAGCTGCCGCGCCCGGTAGGTCATGTCGGCCTCCAGCACCAGCCGCATCTGCGGCCATATGGGCCTGACGGCGATCTCCCAATACCGTTCCAGGAGATCGCAGACGGCGTCCCTGAGCCGGGCGACCGGTGCGTCCTCGGTGGCGGCGGCGTCGCGCAGCGGCCCGGGCGGCGGGTCCGGCGCGTGCGTGGCCCGCAGGTCGCGGCGGACCAGGCCGGGAGGGGTCCGGCGGACCACCGCCAGCTCATCCTCGAAGTCGGGGGCGAAGGTCCCGGGCCTCGGGGTCAGGAAGTCGGGGACGGTGAACCTCTCCGCCACCAGTGACATCAGCAGGCCCGTGTCGAGCGTGCCGAGCCTGCCGAGAACGGACCTGCGCCATGGGAGATGCACCGCCGACAGGCCCGGATCGCGCAGCACCCGCAGGCTGAGCACCGTCTCGGTCAACGGCGAGAGGGCGAACCTCGTGTCCGCGAGATCCTCGACGCCGAGCACAAAACTGATCATTAAGCCATACGCTACATCCATTGGCGCCGGTAGGCCCGTGGCGTGGACTTCGGTCCATGACCCACGCATCGACCCACGAATCGACCCACGAATCGACCCACGCGTCCCTTGCACGGCGCACGTCGATCGGCGCCGGTGGCCGAAGCATGAGCCGCCGCGTGCTCGCGATCCTGACCGTCGCCTGCGCGGTGGCCGTGGGCAACGTCTACTTCCCGCAGGCGGTCGCTCCGCTGGTCGCCGCCGGGCTGCACCTGCCGCCGGACGCGGGCGCCCTGGTGGTGACCGCAACCCAGGCCGGTTACACGGCCGGGATCGTCCTGCTGGTGCCGCTCGGCGACCGCTTCCCGCACCGCACGTTCCTCGTGGTCCTGCTCGCCCTCACCGGCCTGGGCCTGCTCGCCGCGGGCTGCGCGCCGGCCCTGCCGCCCCTCGTCGCCGCCAGTGCCCTGGTCGGCCTCACCACCGTGGGCGCGCAGGTCGTCGGCCCGCTGGCGGCCGGTCTCGTGGCCGCCGACCGCCGGGGAGCGGTGCTCGGCACGCTGCTGAGCGGATCGACCGGCGGCATGCTGCTGGCCCGCACCTTCAGCGGAACCCTCGGCGAATGGCTGGGCTGGCGGGCCCCGTACCTGGTGGCCGCGGCGCTGGCGCTGCTCCTCTCGGCGGGCCTGGCCGTCACGGTGCCGGTCACGCCCGCGTCCACCCACCGCCGATACCCGGCGCTCCTGGCCGAACCGCTGCGCCTGCTGCGCGCCGAGCCGGACCTGCGCCGCTCCTGCGTCTACCAGGCGGCCGTCTTCGCCGGGTTCTCGGCCGTCTGGACCTGCCTGGCGCTCCTGCTCACCGGCCCGGCGTACGGCCTGGGCGCCCAGGCCGTCGGCATGCTCGCCCTGGTCGGCGCGGCCACCATGCTGTGCACTCCCGTCGCCGGCCGCCTGGTGGACCGCCTGGGGCCCGATCCGGTGAACCTCGTCTGCATGCTCGGGGTTCTCCTCTCGGCGGCGGTCCTCGCCGCGGGGTCGCTCGGCGGCACGGCGGGCCTGGCCGCGCTGACCCTCGGCACGCTGCTGCTCGACGTCGCGATGCAGTCCGGCATGGTCGCCAACCAGGCCCGCGTCTACGCCCTGCGTCCCGACGCGCGCGGCAGGCTCAACACCGCCTACATGACCTGCGCCTACCTCGGGGGCAGCGCGGGGTCCTGGCTCGGGGTCCGCGTCTGGGGCGCGGCCGGCTGGCGGGGCGTGTGCGCGCTCGTCGCGCTGCTCGCCACTCTCGCCCTGACCCGCCACCTCCTGGCACGTGCCCGGTGCCGCCCCAGAAGACGGCGCCGCACCGGAAGACCACGTGCCGGAGCACGCGTGGCGTGCTCCGGCACCGGTCGGGAGCCGGCCGGCACCGGCTCCCCGTCATCAACTCACAGGCGGGCCCTCAGGTAGGCACCGGCCGCGAGCAGTTGTGCGCGGACCGACTCGTCGGTGGCGGTACGAGCCGCCGCCGTGAACCGGTCCAGGGCAGCCTTGGCCTGGGCCGTCCGGCCTGCCGCCGCCGTGGCCTTGGCCGCCTGGAGCTGGCCGAACAGGCGGTCGGCGAGCTCGTCGCCGAGCAGACCCTCCGCCTGGTATCGCCGCACCAGCGCCTGGGTCTTGTCGTAGGTGGCGACGATCTCGAAGGCGACCGTCACCTCCGTGTCGTTGCCGGCCAGGTCGGTCGCCACGACGGTCAGCTTGTGACCGCCCGCCGTGGGCTCGGCACCCGCACCGCTCTCGATCGCCACCCCGTCCAGGCGGAGGGCCACCGAGTCGACGCCCGACGTGGCGTCCCGCGCCGCGGCGGCGATCGGCAGTGAGGTACCGACGTCGTACTTGCCGCCCTTCGCCACGCCGTCCACGCTCACGACCGGGGCCGTGGTGTCGACGCGCAGGGACACCGCTGCCGGGGCGGAGACGTTGCCGGCCTCGTCGATCGCCCGGAACCGCAGCTCCCGCAGGCCGTCCTCGGCGACCCGGACCGGCTCGCGGTACTGGGTCCAGGTGCCGTCGCCTTGGGCGAACTCGATGCGGACCGCGCCATCGCGGTCGTCGCTCGCCGACGCGGTGACCGTCGCCGGCGAGGTGTACCAGCCACGCCGGCCGTTCGGCTGCGCCGGATCGACCGACACGGTCAGGCGCGGCGCCGTCGTGTCGAGGACCCGGAAGTAGTCGAACGCGACCGTGACCGGCTGCGCCTGCTGCGGACCAATCGCCATCAGGCCGAACGAGGTCATCGCGGCGTCGTTGGTGACCGGCTGGCCGAGTGAGGTCCAGTTGACCCCCCCGTCGCTGATCTGGGCCGAGTAGGTGTTCCCACTCCGGCTCAGCCGCAGGTAGTACCAGCCGCTCTCGGACGAGTCGGCGATGTCGATCGACCGGTTGCCGCCGTTGCCGAACTGCGCGTTGCGTTCCGAAACCAGCTCGGCACGCAGGTTGGCCGGCGTTCCGGCGTCATTGTTGGCGACGACGTCGAACTTCACGTAGTTGTCGTCGTTGTTGTAGACCAGGAAGCCGGCCAGCTGCCACTTGTGCAGCATCGTCGGCGTCAGCCTGGTCTCGATCGTCCAGTTGCCGGCGGCGACGTCCGCGGGGATCTTCTGCAGGATGAAGTTCCGCGGCGAGGCGTTGTCGGTGCCGTTGATGTCGCCCGGCTGGGTCTCGATGCGCAGCGCACCGCCGCTCACCGCGACCTTGGATGAGTCGTATCGCACCACCGAGTTCCACCGGCAGCCGTCGACAGCGCTGCCGTCGAACTCGTCGCCGGGCGCGCGGACACCGTCGTCCGTGCCGTCCGGCGTGATGGTGAAGTGGTCGAACACGGCGTTGACCTGCGCCGCCCCGGTGTCCCCGGCGGCCACGAGGCCGACGGTCGCGTTCGGGACGACGTTCGCGGAGCCGGCGAGTGCCGTCCAGGCCTGGCCGTCGGCGGAGTACGCCGCGGTCAGCTTCTGACCGTCGCTGACCAGCCGCAGGTGCGCGGTGGACGGGAAGTCCGCCGGCACACCCACGTTGGCGTGCCAGGTCCGCGTCCCGCCGGCCTCGGTCTGGAACTCCATGATCCGACCGCCGGACGAGTTACGGGTGAACGCCAGCTTGACGTAGTCGTTGTCGGTGCCGTGCATGAGCAGACCGGCGTGCTGCCACTCGCGGTTGTGCGGGATGGTCACCTTCGTGGTGATCGTCCACGGCCCGGTCCTGGCACGCTGGCCGACGTAGCTGATCGGCCCGGCGGCACCCTCGTTGATGTCACCGTTCGTGACCGGCAGCACCAGCCCGCCGTTGGCGACCCGTACGGGCAGGTTCGGCGCGTTCCGCACCGTGCTCCACCGGCTGGTGTTCAGCGTGTCACCGTCGAAGGTGTCCGAGCCGCGGATCGCGCAGATCGGCGCGGTCTCCGGTGGTGACGGGTGGATGGCCCGGTCGACCAGCGAGAAGCCGCTGAACTTCACCTCGCTGGTGGCGGACGCGTTGTGCGCGGTGACCGCGAGGCCGACGTCCTGCGGGCCGGCCGCGCCGGGCAGCGTCACCGGGTCGCCGACCAGGGTGAACGACTTCCCGTCCTTGCTCCAGTAGCCGTAGTACTTCCCGCCGTCCCGCACGATCCGCACCCAGGACGGATAGCTCGTCGTGCCGGCGCCGGTGCTGGCGTCGAGCTGGCCGTTGCCGTCGGTGTCGCGCAGCCACTCGAACCCGAGGCCCGCCCGCATCGTCATCGCCGCGTACCCGGGCGACACGCCGGGACGGGTGATGTCGTTGCGGACGATCAGGCCGGCCTTGGCGGAGTTGTTCGTGTTCGTCTGACTCTCGATCTTCACCGTGGCGGTCCAGGTGTCGCCGGCCGCTGCCGGCAGGTACACCGAGCCGTACTGGTCCGTGCCCTGCCACATGTTCTCTCCGCCGGCCTTGACGATCCAGGTGTCCTGGTCCGGCCGGTCGAAGCTCGCGGTGGTGTTGGCGTAGGTCTGCCAGGCGCCGAAGAGGTCGCCGACCTCGACCTGCACGACGCGGGACTTCGTGCGGTAACCCTTGTCGCTGGTCGCGACCGCGGTCAGCTGGTAGCGCTTCTCGGCGGAGGCGTTCCAGGTCACCGAGTACGGCGCCGTGGTGTCGGTGCCGATCGACGTGCCGTCGGCGAAGAACTCCACCTTGGTGATCTTGTTCTCCGCGTCGCTCGCGTCCGCGGTCACCTGGATCTCGCCCGGCTCCAGCTTGTCGGCCGGCGTCGGAGAGGTCACGGCGACCTTCGGCTTGCTCGTCGGTGAGACGCCCTTGCCGTCGGCCTCGATGAAGTTCAGCCGCCGCTCACCCGCACCCGGGAACACCGCGTACAGGGTGAACGTCTCGCCGGGGTCGGACACGTCGACCGGGACGTCGGCGTAGCCGCCGCTCGCGGTCGCCGGCACCTGCGCGGTGCCGAGCAGCTCACCGTCCGGCGCGCCCCGCCGCAGCTCGATCTTGCTCGCGCCGGCAGCCGACACACGCAGGACCAGCCGGTCGACGTTGTGCAGGTTGACCGGGTCGTACGACGCCCAGGCGCCGTTCTGACCGGTGATGGAGTTCCCGTGCCCCTCGATGTCCCGCGACGGGCCGACCGTCACGTTCGACGAGTCGTCGAAGAACTCCGCCTCCCGCTGCTTCGGGAATATCAGTGTGGTGTCCGAACCCGTCAGGCTCGGGGTGCCACCCGCGCCGCCGGAGTCGGAGTAGCGGCCGTCGAGCGCGTAGAAGACGTTCATGTCCTCGCCGTGCCCGCCGCCGAGAGCGGCGACCGCGGAGCCGGTGCGCCCGTGCAGCGGCTCGGCCGGGTGCGCGTGCTCGTCGTGGCCCATCGCCGGCTGGATCACCACGTCGGCGTCATCGATCTTGGTGTCCTCGGCGTCGGTGACCGACAGGTCCCAGCTCACCTCGTCACCGAAGTCGAAGAACGCGCCGTTGGGCGGCTGGTTGAACTTCACCTCGGGACGGGTGTTGCCGACCGTGATCGGCGCCGTCGTCATCCCGGTCTTGCCGGCCGGGTCGGTCACCGTGAGCCGGGCGTTGTAGACGCCGTTCGCGGTGTAGGTGAACTCCGGCTTCACCTCGGTCGAGTCGACGACGCCGTCGTCGGTGAAGTCCCACTCGTACCGCAGTTGCTCCTTCTCCGGGTCGGTGCTGCCCGAGCCGTCGAAGCGGACCCGCAGCGGCGCCTGGCCGGAGTCCGGCGAGGCGATGATCCTCGCCGTCGGCGAACGCGAGCCGGAGATGTAGTCGACCCGGTAGAGCCCCGAGTTCGGGTTGTCGCGGCCGAACCCGCCACCCCAGTCCAGCACGTACATCGAGCCCTCAGGACCGAACTTCGAGTCGATCGGCGCGAGGAACTGCTGCTGCGGCAGGAACGGATTGACCTTCTCGACCCCACCCTGCCCGTTCGGGATGATCGAGTACATCTTGTTCCGCGACCACTCGTAGAAGAACGGCTTCCCGTCGTAGTACGCCGGGAACTTGGTGTCCGACTGCAGCTTCGGGTCGTAGTCGTAGAACGGGCCGCCCATCGGAGCCAGGCCGCCACCCTGCGGGATGACCGACGGCACGGAGGACCGCTTGTAGCCGTACCACATCTTGGCCGGCTTGGCCGGCGGCAGCTCGGTCAGGCCGGTGTTGCGAATCGAGTCGTTGATCGGCTTGGCGCAGTCGAAGTACGGGCCGACGGTTACCGGGTTCGTCCGGTAGTCGACGTCGCGGAACGGCTCGTTGTTGCCCATGCACAGCGGCCAGCCGTAGAAGCCGGGCTCGGTGATGAGGTTCCACTCGGCGATACCGGCGGGCCCCCGGGTGTCCGGGCTGTCGTTGCTGTTGTCCGGCGAGTAGTCCGCCAGCCCGACGGCCCCGGTCTTCCGGTCGATCGAGAACCTGAACGGGTTGCGGAAGCCCATCGCGTAGATCTCCGGCCGGGTCTTCGGCGTGCCCGGCGCGAACATGTTGCCCTCGGGGATGGAGTAGGTGCCGTCCGACTCCGGGTGGATCCGCAGGAGCTTGCCCCGGAGGTCGTTGGTGTTGGCCGAGGTCGCCCGCGCGTCGTGGAAGGTTCCGTCCCGCTCGGACAGCGGTGCGTAGCCGCCGGACGGCTCGGAGTGCGGGTTCACGTCGTCGCCGACGCCCAGGTAGAGGTTCCCGCCCGGACCGAACGCGAGGCCGCCGCCGGTGTGACCGGGCTCGTCGGGGAGCCGGCGCGCCGGCACCTCCAGCAGGACCTTCTCCGTGGCGCGGTCGATCTGCGAACCCGGCCCGACCGTGAGGCGGGACAGGCGGTTGACGAAGTTCGCCGGGTCGCTGTCGTTCGCACTCGCCGGTGAGTAGTAGATGTAGAGGTAGCCGTTCTTGGCGAAGTCCGGGTCGAGCGCGATGCCGAGCAGCCCGTCCTCACCGCCGGAGTACACCGGGATCGTGATCGCCGTGGAGGTGGTCCTGGTCCGCGGGTCGTAGACGCGGATCTGGCCGCGCACCAGTTCGGTGAAGAAGACTCGGCCGTCGGGCGCGACGTCCATGGCGTACGGGGCGCTGGTGTTCTGGTCCAGCGGGACCCGCTCGAAATTGTCCCAGTTGGTGCCGCCGCAGTCGCCCTTCTCCATCCCGGCGGCCCACTTCACGCCACCCACGATGTGCTGCACCAGCGCCGCCTCGCCCGTGTAGTGGGCGCCGAAGTGGCCCATGCCGGTCATCCAGGCGCGGCCGCCGTCGTACGGCTTGCACCAGGAGATCGGGTGGTCGTAACCCATGGCGTTGCCGCCCGGGGCGTACGTCGTCTCGTCCATCGTGGCGAGCACGTGCGCGTTGCCGCGGACGTTGAGCGCGTAGTTGTACCACTCGTCGGCGCGCCCCCACCGCTGCGGCAGGTGCTTGGTGGACGGGTGGACCTGATCCTCCACCCGGACGGTGCCGGGCAGGCCGGGGCTGGTGCCGGTGGCGGCGTGACCGGGCATCAGCGTGCCGATCATGTTGTCCCACCACGCGTAGTTGCCACGCATGTCGGTGGCGTTGTGGATGGCGACGATGCCGTGGCCGGCCCGCATGTAACGCTCCATGGCCGCCTTCTGGTCGGCGGTCCACGGGTCGCCCGAGGCCTGGAACATCACCAGCGCGTCGAAACGCGCGAGGTCCTCGTCGTTGAAGACAGACGAGTCCTCGGTGTGCTCCGAGGTGATGCCGGCCTCGGCGAAGGCGGCCTCCAGCACGGGAACGCCCTGCTCGATCGCCTCGGTGTGCCGGAACTGAGTGGTCTTCGTGAAGATCAGCACGCGGGCTTCATCCTGCGTGCCCTCGTGCGCGGTCGCCGGCGTCGAGCCGATCATGGTCAGCGCCAGCGCGCCGGCCACGGGTATCGCGAACCACCGTCCCCACCGGGGACGCCAGGTCACGTTCATGAGATGCGGTACCTCCATGACGCGAGGAACTACTGGTGTGGTCGTGACCGTGCGGCGTGCCGGCGCCGTCGGGCTGGTGTTGAGTTGGCCGTCGGGTCCAGGTCGTGTCCCGTGATCTTTCTCGCCTGCTGCGGTCGCTGCGGAAAAAGGTCACGGGACAACTCCCTAGGGCATCACCCCCCGAAGGAACTCGAGTCCGTCCGCGGCGATCGCGTCCTGGCTCACGGCGAGTGGGCGCCAGATGGAGGCGGCTGTCGCGATCGTCGCGTTCTCCGCCGTGAACGACTCGATGCACAGCGGGCCGGCGTAGCCCGCGTCGTCGATCGCGGCGAGGATGGCCGGCCAGTCCAGGTGGTCGGCGCCGGGCGTGCCCCGGTCGTTGCCGCACACCTGGACGTGCGCCACCCGGCCGGCGGCCGCGCGGATCGCCGCCGGGATGTCCGTCTCCTCGATGTTCTGGTGGTAGAGGTCCAGCGCGACGCCGCAGTGCGGCAGGTCGCCGATCGCATCGAGGGTCTGGCCGACGGTGTTGAGCAGGCTCGTCTCGTAGCGGTTGAGCGGTTCGACGGCCACCGTCACGCCGGCCGCGCCCGCGTACTCGACCACGGGGGCGAGGCTGTCCCGCAGTTGCGCGTACGCGGAGGCCCGCTCGGCCGGTGACATCCGCCAGGTCCGGCCGACCGAGGCGTACGCCGGCCCGGCGATCACCGGCGAGCCGACCGTCGCGGCGGCGTCCACCACGCCGAGCAAATAGTCCTGTGTGGACCGGATGGTGGCCGGGTCGGCCGCGGTCAGCTCACGACCGGCCGGCATCACCAGGCATACGGTGGCGCCGAGACCGTGATCGGCGAGCACCTGGGCGGCCCGTCGCGGCTCCCAGTCGCCCAGGTTCTCCACCGGGAGTTCGAGCACGTCGAAGCCCCACCCCGCGACCTTGGCCGCGAGGGCGCCCAAGGTCGCGTCGGTCAGCGGCGAGGTCCACACCCAGGTGTTGACCCCGAGCGGATGTCTGGTCACTTCCACGGCCCCGGGTAGCCCGGCATGTCCTCGCAGCCGCACATCGCGTAGTGCAATGGCGGCATGTCCTGCTTGACGTAGTCCTTGACGCTGTCGCCGGTGATCCGCGGCTGCGGCAGCACCCACTCCTTCGGTACCTGCTCGCCCTTGAGGACCTTCAGCGCCGCGATGATCGGAGTCCGCCACTGATAGGTGGGATAGGTCGGCGCGACCGCGGTCAGGCCCTCGTCGGCCCACAGCCGCAGGAAGTCCTGCTGGTCCTCGCCGACGATGGCGGGGACATCGACCCCGGCGTCCTGGAACGCCTCCGCCGCGGCGACGGCGGTGGCACCGGCGTCCATCCACACGCCGTCGATCTGCCCCTCGCGCTGGATGTAGTCGGTCACGATGCTCTTGGTCTTGGCGGCGTCGCCGTCGGTGAACTCCACGCCGACCACCTTGAGCTCGCTGCCGGCGAAGATCTCGTTGGCGGCCGCCCAGCGCTGCTCGAGCACGTCCACGCCCGGCAGAATGCGCAGGGCGAGGACCTTGCCGCCCGGCTTGACCTTCTCCTTCAGGAACTCCGCACCGTCCGCGCCAAAGGCGAAGCCGCCGATGGGGTGGATGAAGGTGGCCGGGCAGCCGGTGTTGACGCCTCGGTCGAACACGATCACCGGCACGCCGGTCTTGCACGCCTGCTCCACGGCCGGCGTCAGCGTGGCGGTCGTGTTCGGCGAGATGATGATCGCGGAACAGTTCTGGCCCGACAGCGACTGGATGTCACTGATCTGCTTGTCGTCCTTCGCCTCCGCGTCCAGCACGGTGAACTTGGTGATCTCCGGGTGCAGCTTCACCTCCTGCTGCATGGTCTTGTAACCCACCTGCCGCCAGGGGTTGTCCACGGAGGCGTTGGAGAAGCAGAGGGTGTAGTTCCCGCCCGGCTTCGCGAACTTCGCGGTGTCGACCATTTCCGGCTGGAGCATCTGCTCCCACGGCTTGCCGTCCGGGCCTTCCGGCGTGGCGGTACGGAACGCCAGCTGACGGTCGTACTCGGCCTGGTCGAAGAACTTGGACTTGCTCGCGTCCGAACTGGACGATGCCCCGCTCGAACTGGTCGATCCCCCGCTCGGGGCCGCCTTGTCGTCGGGCAGGTCGCTTGAGCACCCTGCGAGCGCGAGCGCGCCCGCCACGACCACCGCGGCCCATCGTCTGGTCATATCGTTGATCTCCTTGCTACCGGGGGGACTTCAGGAGGAGACGGGTTGCGCCGGTCGCGCGGGGTTTCGCTGTTTCGGCCGCAACCCCAGCCGCTGCCGTACGCCGCTGCCGAGGGAGGCGTAGGCGACGGCGGCGATGATGATCACGCCCTGCACGGCCGACTCGAGGGCGCCGCTGACGCCGAGCAGGTTCAGCAGCGTGAACAGGGCCTCCAGGGACAGTGCGCCGGCGGCGGCCGCGACGACCGACCCGCGCCCACCGCCGAGGAGCACACCGCCCAGCACGACAGCGGTGATCGCCCGGAACTCCAGGCCGTTGCCGACCTGCGCCGAGACGCTGGCGAACCCGCCGAGCAGGATCGAGGCGACCGCGGCGAGCAGTCCGGAGAGGACGAACGCGAGCAGCCGGAGCCGGTCGACCCGGCCACCGGAAAGGCGCACGGCGGCCTCGTTGTCACCGGCCGCGACCAGCGCCCGGCCGGTGCCGCCGCGCATGAACAGCGCCGCCGCCACCAGGACCGCCAGCAGGATGAGCACCGACCACGGGACCTTGCCGAGCACCGGGACATCCACGGCGCCGCGCCCGAACATCCGGAACCCGGCGGACAGCGCGCCGCGTGGCGCGCCACCGGTCCACAGGAAGACCGCGCCGTCGAGCACGAGCAGCATGCCGAGCGTGACGATGAACGACGGCACCAGGAGCTTCGTCGTGACCAGACCGTTCACCAGGCCGACCAGCACGCCGAACCCGAGCACGAGCAGGATCACCCACACCGTCGCCGACTCGCTCCCGTTGATGAGCCGGGCCGCGATGACCACGCCCGCGGTCACCAGCGCGCCGACCGACAGGTCGAATCCGCCGGAGACGATGACGAAGTACTGCCCGACCGCGAGGACCATGAGCGGCGCGGCGCGTTTGAGGAGCGCCAGGTAACCGGACGGCTCGTGGTAGGCCGGGCCTACGATCGCCAGGCCCACGAGCAGCAGAAGGAGCACGACGAGCACCGGCGCGGTGCCCTCGGCCAGGCGTGGACGCCAGGTCATGTCAACCTCCCGCGAGCGCGATCGGCCATCATGCGCCGCGCGTAGAGCGCGACCGCGGTCACGAGCACGACGCCGCGCACCACGTCCTTGAAGAACGGATCGACCTCGAGGTCGTCGAAGATCGTGTCCAGGGTGGCCAGGATGAAGACGCCGCCGATGGTGCCGACGACGCCGCCCCGGCCACCGGCCAGCAGCGTCCCGCCGAGCACGACGGCGGCGATCGACTCCAGGTCGTACCCGGCGTCGGTGCCGACGTACGGGGCGCCCGACCCGAGCCGGCTGGCGAGGTAGATCCCGGTGAGGCCGGCGGCGACCGAGCACAGCACGTGCGCGGTGACGATGACCCGGCGGGTCGGCACCCCCGACAGCCGGGCCACCTCGATGTCGCCGCCGACGGCGTACATGTGGTAGCCGGGGCGGGTCCGCGACAGGTACCACCAGGACAGGGCGGCGACGGCCAGCATGAGCAGCGCCGCGACCGGCACCGGGCCGATCCGGTCGTAGCCGAGGTGCTGGAAGCCCCGCGGTACGTCGCCGGCCGGACCGGTGTAGTTGTCCTCGAGGTAGCCGCGCAGGACCAGCGCCACGCCGAGCGTCGCGATGAACGCGTTGGCCTTGAGGACGGTGATGACCAGCCCGTTGACCAGACCGACGCCGGCGGCCACGCCGAGCGCGAGCAGCACTCCGGGCACGATCATGCCGTCCCGCCCGGCCATCGTCTCCGCGGCGATCAGTGAGGTGAGGCCGACCAGATAGGCGACGGACAGGTCGAGGGATCCGGTGAGGATCGCCATCGTCTGTCCTATGGCGACGAGGCCGAGCGCGGTGGCCCGGGTGAAGATGTTGAGGATGCCGCCCTGGTCGAGGAGGACCTCGCCGCGGAGCCCGACGAGCACGCTGCCGACGATCAGAAGTGCGGCGAGTGCGATGTAGACGATGGCGACCGGGGTGAGTCGCCGGTGAACCGCCGGCCGCCTGACCTTCCGCGTGACCGGTACGGTGTTCCCCTCGAGAGCGCTCACGCCGCCTCACCTGCTGTTCGCGACCGCGGGCCGGCAGACCCGGCCGGACCCGCCTCACTCCTCGCGCTCACGCCGCCTCACCGACCCCGTGACCGGTGGCCAGCGCCATCACGGCCTCCTCGCTCGCACCGGCGGGCAGTTCACCGGCCGGCGCACCGTCGTGCATGACGAGGATCCGGTCGCTCATTCCGATCAGCTCGGGGAGCTCCGAAGAGATCATCAGCACCGCCACGCCGCGCCGCGCGAGATCGCGCAGCAGCTCGTGTACGGCCCGCTTCGCGCCGACGTCGATGCCGCGCGTCGGCTCGTCGACGACCAGCACCTTCGGCTCGACCGCCAGCCACTTGGCGAGCACGACCTTCTGCTGGTTGCCGCCGGACAGGTAGCGCACCTCCTGGTGCTCGCCGTGGGCCACCACGGTCACCATGTCGAGCAACGCCTTGACGTCCGACTTCGCGCGGGAGCGTGCGCCACGCAGTGCGGCGCGGCGCACCAGCAGCGTGTTGTCGCGTACGGACTGGCGGAGTGCCAGCCCGTCCCCCTTGCGGTCCTCGGTGACCAGCGCGATCCCGAGGCGCACCGCGATCCGGGGCCGGGTGACCCGCTGTGCCACCCCGTCCACCTCCAGCACGCCACGGGTGAACGGCTCGACGCCGAACACCGCGCGTGCGACCGCCGAGCGGCCGGATCCCTGCAGCCCGGCCAGTCCGACGATCTCTCCGGCGCGCACCTCGATGTCCAGGTCGTGGACGCGGTCGTTGCCGGCGCCGCGCAACGCGAGACGGACCGGCCCGAGGTCGCCGGGGGCGGCCCGGTCCGGGTAATACTCGCCCAGGTCGCGGCCCACCATGTGCCGGACGAGGTCCTCGGAGGTCAGCTCGCCGGTCGGGGCGCAGGTGACGAACCGGCCGTCCTTGAGCACGGTGATCCGGTCGGAGAGGTCGAACACCTCCCGCATGCGGTGCGAGACGTAGAGGATCGCGATGCCCCGCTCGCGCAGCCGGCGCACCAGGTCGTAGAGCAGCTCGACCTCGTGATCGGCGAGCGCTGCGGTCGGCTCGTCCATGCCCAGCACCCGAGCGTCGGTCGACAGCGCCTTGACGATCTCCACGACCTGCCGCTGAGCGACCGACAACGACGACACGGCGTCGGTTGGATCGATTCCCTCCTCGCCGAGCCAGTCCAGCAGCTCGCGGGTGTCGGCCACCATGCGCCGCCGGTCGACCTGCATCCCCCGCACGGGCTCGCGGCCGAGGTAGACGTTCTCGGCGACACTGCGATGCGGCAACAGGGTGAACTCCTGGTGGATGATCGCGATGCCGGCCCGCTGCGCGTCGGTCGGGCCGGCGAAGGACACCTCGGCGCCGTCGACCTCGATGGTGCCGCCGTCTGGGCGGTGCACCCCGGCCAGAACCTTGAGCAGCGTGGACTTGCCCGCGCCGTTCTCGCCCATCAGCGCGTGCACCTCGCCCCCGCGCAGCTCCAGGTCCACACCCTGCAGCACCGGCACGCCGAGGAAGGACTTGGAGATCCCGGTCAGCCGCACGTTCGTCGCGATGCCGGACGTCATACCGGCACCTCTCTCCACGCGCCATCCGCGGCCGCCGAGGCCAGCACCGCCTCGGTGATCCGGACGGCGCGCAGGCCGGCCGCGAAAGTGGGCAGGCCGTCCGGCATGTCCTCGCCGCGCACCGCCCGGTAGGTGTCGGCGACGAACGCGTTGAAGCAGTCCTGGTAGCCCTGCGCGTGCCCGGCCGGCAGCCGGACGTAGCGCGCGGCGGAGGGGTGCAGCGTTCCGGGGTCACGCAGCAGCGTCTGGCCGCCCTCGCGCCGGCCGACCCACAGCCGCTCCGGGTCCTCCTGGTCGAAGCCGAAGCTCGCCTCGGTGCCGGAAAGCTCCAGGTGCAACCGGTTCTTGCGACCCGCGGCGACCTGCGACACCACCAGGGTGCCGACCATGCCGGCGGCGGTGGTGAAGTGCACGGAGGCCAGGTCCTCGGTGGGCTTCCCGTTCCCGCGGGCGCGCTCGTGCACGACCGCGGTGCGCGCGGACAGGCGCGCGATCCGGTCGCCCGTAACGAACTCGAAAAGGTCGCACCAATGCGAACCGATGTCGGCGAACGCCCGCGACGGCCCGCCGAGCGCGGCATCGACCCGCCAGTCGTCGTCTGACGGGCGAGACAGCCAGTCCTGCAGGTAGCCGCCGGTCACGCTGGCGACGACGCCGGCCTCACCCGCGGCCAGCCGCGCCCGCAACTCACGCACCATCGGGTGGAAGCGGTAGACGAACGGCACCATGGCCACCCGGTCGCCGGCCGCCTCGACGAGCGCGACGGCCTCCGCGCTCCCTGTGGCGAGCGGCTTTTCGCAGATGACGTGCACACCGGCGGCGAGCGCGGCGGCGGCGACGGGGGCATGCGACGCGTTGGGCGTACAGACATGCAGCACGTCGATCTCGGCGTCGTCGAGCAGGGCCGCCAGGTCCGGGTAGCCCTCGTCCGCACCGACCGCGCGTGCCGCGGTGGCGGCCCCCTCGGGGCGGGACGCCACCGCTGCCACGACGCTCGCCCCGGCGTGCCTGGCCGCCTCCGCGTGCACCTGTCCCATGAACCCCGCGCCTACAACCGCCACGCGCAGCGGCGGTTGCTCCGACTTGGTCCCACCAGACGCCCGTAATAGATCGGTTACAGACATGCGTTGACGGTAAGCCAACTTATGTCGACGGTCAACGAAAGTTCCTGCATAAAAGCTAGAACTTTTTGTGATCAACGTTTTAAGTGGCCCTGCTTCCGACGAACTAGGGTCGCTTCGCTTTAATTGAGGGGTGAGCCACGGGCAAAGTGCCACCTCAACGTCGCCTGGCGAGCTGCTTTGGCTGCTGCGGGACGGGCAGGCACGCACCCGTACCGAGCTGGCAACCGAGACCGGATTGGCCCGGTCGACCATACGCCTGCGTCTCGACGCGCTCATGAACGCCGGACTGGTCGCCGAGTGGGGCGACGCCGTCACCGGCGGCCGGCCCGCGAGCAGGTTCGCGTTCAACGCCCGCGCGCGAGTGGTGCTGGCGGCCGACGTCGGGGCCACCCACGCCACCGTCGCCATCGCCGACCTGATCAGTGAGCCGCTGGCCGTCGAGAGGCTCGCGCTGGACATCGCCGACGGCCCTGACGCGGTGCTGGGCCTGCTCATCGACACCTGGCGACGCATGCGCGCCGACCACGGCCCCACCGCTCCCGTGGCCGGCGTCGGCATCGGGCTGCCCGGCCCGGTCGAGCACTCGACCGGCAAGCCGGCCCATCCGCCCATCATGCCGGGCTGGAACGGATACGACGTGCCCGCGCGGATCGCCGCCGACTTCGCCGTGCCGGTCCTGGTGGACAACGAGGTCAATCTGATGGCGCTCGGGGAGCACGTCCGCTGCTTCCCCGACGAAGAGAACATGATCTTTGTCAAGGTCGCGACCGGCATCGGCTCCGGCCTGATCAGCAACGGCCGGTTGCATCGAGGCGACGTCGGCGCGGCCGGCGACCTCGGGCACATCCTGGCCCCGCACGCCGGCGACGTGCGCTGCCGCTGTGGCAACAGCGGCTGCCTGGAGGCCGTGGCCGGCGGGCCCGCCATCGCCGCCAAGCTCCGCGCCGCCGGCCTCGATGCGACGACCAACGCCGACGTCGTGGCCCTCCTGCAGGCCGGCGACCCGATCGCCGGCCAGGCGGTGCGGCAGGCGGGCCGGGACATCGGCGAGGTGCTGGCCGCCGGCGTCAGCCTGTTCAACCCATCGCTGATCGTGGTCGGCGGGGCGCTCGCGCAGGCCGGCGAGATGCTGCTGGCGGGCGTGCGGGAATCGATCTACCGTCGCTCGCTGCCGCTGGCCACCGAGCGCCTGCGCATCGTCACCTCACAGGCCGGCGAGAACGCGGGCGTCGTCGGCGCCGCTGCGATGGTCGTCCAGCACGCCCTTTCCCCCACCGTGCTGGACCGCGAGCTGGCCTAGAACTGCCGGGAAGGTACGCCGAGCGCGTGCCGCTGCCCCGCGACCTTCTTCACGGGGTTCCGCGCGACGCGCTCGGCCCTGCCTTCGCAGTGGAATGAACCGATCAGGTCAGGCGGCCGACGTGGGCGAGGGCCTGCTTGAGCAGCACCCCCTGGCCGCCGGTCATCTCCTGCTGCACGATCGGGGAGGCCGCCTCCTCGGGCGTGAACCACTCCAGGTCCAGCGCGTCCTGGCGGGGCCGGCAGTCTCCGCGAACCGGGACGATGTACGCCAGGGAGACCGCGTGCTGGCGGGGATCGTGGAACGGCGTGACCCCCGGGGTGGGGAAGTACTCCGCCACGGTGAACGGCGTCGGCGAGACCGGCACGCTCGGCAGCGCCACCGGCCCGAGGTCCTTCTCCAGGTGGCGCAGGAGGGCGTCGCGGATGCGCTCGTGGTAGTACACCCGCCCGGACACCAGCGCCCGGCTCACGGTGCCGTCGGCGCCGATCCGCAGCAGCAGGCCGACGCGGGTCACGGTGCCCGTGTCGTCCACGCGCACCGGCACGGCGTCCACGTACAGGATCGGCATCCGGCCCCGCACCGACTCGATCTCGTCGGGAGCGAGCCAGCCTGGCGTCGTTTCGGTCATTTCGGTCACGGGTCGATCGTACTTGCCCAGGCGGGGGACGGTTCGCAGGTCGGCGCAACCCGTGCCGCGCCTTCCGCGGCCGGCCGGCGTCAGACCCTGGCGGCGGGGCCGCGGCGGGCGCGGACGATCTGGTTGTGCTGCCAGACACGAGGATTGACATCGGCGGGCGCCGATCCCCTCGGCAGTTCTGCCAGGACCTCCCGGCGCGAAATGCGGGCCACGGCGACTCGCCGCCGGTAGTCGCGGAAAATCTGCATCTCGCCTTCGCTGCGATATGGCCCCATGCGATTGGAGCCGTCGAGATAGACGTAGTCCATGCCGTGGTACCAGTGCTCGCCGAGCATGGCCGCGTCGACGGCCCACAGGCGCAGCCGGGACGGCGGGGCACGGAAGACCAGCGCGCCGCCGGCCCGTTCCACGGCCGCGCCCCTGTCGTCCACGGGCGGCTCCCAGGCGGGCCAGCGGCGCTGCTCCTGGCGCTCGCGAACGCGGGCCACCTCGCTGTCCAGCCCCCACGTGTGCCACCGTACGGTTCCCAGCGAGGCCGCCCGCGTCGGGAGTCGGCGGCGCAGCTCCCGGATGCCCTGCCGGGTAAGGGTCGTCAGATGGGCGGGGACCAGCACGATCGGGTCGGCAGGTTCGGCGTCGAACGGGTTCGGGTCGAGGTGCGGCCGGTCGATGACGACCACGGTGCCCGGCAGGCGCTGGAAGGACAGGCCCCACAGCAGGCGGCTCAGCAGCAGGGCGCCGTGCCGGTCGGACAGGATGTGCCAGGTCTCGTGGAAGCGGTTGGTGGAGAAACGGGCCCGCGTGCCGGGCCTCAGGGTGATGACGCTGTAGTCGCGCCGGTCCGCCCGCAGCGGACGGCGGTGCAGCTTGAGGCGATCCCCATCGTCGCCCGCGGTCCTCGGTCTCGGTCGCTTATGCTCCGGCACGTCTCACCGTCGTCTCCCTCCCCGGCTCTGGCACTGCTCATGAAAGCCTCGCCCGCACCTGAGCACAACTGAATTAGCCGGGCCGGTGCCGCCGGTGGTCCGCGCCGTGCGGGGGGCCGAGCGGGCGGGCGAGACCGGGGTGGGGCTCGTGCCGCTCCAGCCAGTGGGCGGTCGACAGGGTGGCTCGCTCGATCATGTCGGCCGTACCACGGAAGTCGACGGGCAGCACCTCGACCGGGCAGAGCGGCGGCAGCACGTGCAGGCGGGTGCGCCGCCTGTTCTGCCGGATCGAGGCGCTGATGCGCTGCTCACTGAGCAGGTTGTAACCGTGCAGGGCCATGGCGATCGCCGTCGAGGGCGCGGCCGGCAGGTGGCAGGAGAATCCGGGCGCCAGCAGGTACGCCTCGTCGGCCCCCGCGTCGACGGCGTAGTCCAGGGTGGTCAGGTCCGCGACGCCGCCGTCCATGAGCACGTGGTCCCCTATCGTCACCGTGGGATACAGGGCCGGGATCGCGGTGCTGGCCAGCAGGGCCGGCAGCGCGGGCCCTCGCGACAGGACCACCGGCCGCCCCGTCCGCACATCCGCGGTGAGCACCGACAGCGGGGTCAGCGTCTCCTCCAGGGCGCGGATCGGCAGGATGCGTTCGAGGAACCGCCGCAGGGAGGAGTTGTCGAACAGGTAGTTGCGACGGCCGAGCGCGGCCGCGGCCAGGGTGGCCGGATTGAGCGGGAAGGTGTAGTTGAGCATGCCCAGCGCCTGCAGGGCTCCCCGCAGGGGATGGAAGGGCAGGCTTCCCGCCAGCGTGCGGAGCACGTCGGGCCCGCTCACCGGGTACACGTCGTGGCTGCTCACCGACAGCCACAGCCGGGCCAGTTCCTCCACCCCCGCGGCGTCGGGGCGTGAGGCGTAGTAGGCGCCGTTGAGCGCACCGATGGAGGCGCCCACCACCATGTCGGCGCGGATCCCGTGAGCGGTGAGCGCGCGGAGCATGCCGACCTGCGCGGCTCCCAGGCTGCCGCCTCCCCACAGGATGAACGCCGTCGTCATCGGCCGCTTCCCCACGCTCCCCCGGCCCCGGTCCCCCTTCCTACCCGTACGGGCCCATGCGCCGTCTTTCGCCGCCATCACGAGAGGGCAAAAGGGGGCGAGGACGGGGGTGCCGTGACGCCCACCAGGCGGCGGGCAGGTCCCGCATCGGCCCGGCCTCCCCTGCCGTGCGGGACGGAAGACCGGATCACACGGGCAGGACAGCCTCCGTTCACCCGGCGCACCGGAGCGCGTCGAACGGCCCTTCTACCGTTGCAGCCGCTCTGAGTACGGTCCCCCTGAACTCCGTATTGGAGGCGCCCCCCATGGAACGCCGTACCTTCCTCCGTTCGTCGGTGCTCGGCGCGAGCGCCCTGGCCTTCACCGGCAGCCTCTGGCAGGAGGCCCTCGCGGCCCCGGCGCAGAACGCCCCCGGCCCCTACGGCCCGCTGCTGGCCGCTGACGCCAACGGCATCCAGCTCCCGGCCGGCTTCACCAGCACCGTGATCGCCCGATCCGGTCAGCCGGTGCCCGGCACCTCGTACCGATGGCACCCGGCACCCGACGGCGGCGCCTGCTTCGCCGACGGCAGCGGCTGGATCTACGTGTCCAACTCCGAGGTCGACCCGGGCGGCGGCGCCTCGGCGATCCGCTTCGACTCGGCGGGCAGCGTCCTGTCGGCGGCCTCGATCCTGTCGGGCACCCGGCAGAACTGCGCCGGCGGCGCGACGCCGTGGAACACCTGGCTGTCGTGCGAGGAGGTCAGCCTCGGCTACGTGTACGAGACCTACCCGTTCGGCGGCGCGGCGGTGCGGCGGCCCGCGATGGGCCGCTTCAAGCACGAGGCCGCCGCGGCCGACCCGGTCCGCAAGGTGGTCTACCTGACCGAGGACGAGACCAACGGCCGCTTCTACCGGTTCATCCCGAACACCTGGGGCGACCTGTCGTCCGGCCGGCTGCAGGTGCTGTGCGCCGGGTCGGCCACCTCCGGCACGTTCACCTGGGCCGACGTTCCCGACCCCGACGGCTCCCCGACCGCCACCCGCAACCAGGTGAGCGCTTCGAAGTCCTTCAACGGCGGTGAGGGCTGCTACTACGCCGACGACACCGTGTGGTTCACGACCAAGGGCGACAACCGCGTCTGGCAGGTGAACCTGGCCGCCGGCACCTACGAGCTCGCCTACGACGACAGCCTCGTCAGTCCGGGCACTCCCCCGCTCACCGGCGTCGACAACGTGACCGGCTCGTCGTCCGGAGACCTGTACGTGGCCGAGGACGGCGGCAACATGGAGATCTGCCTGATCACCCCGGACGACACCGTCTCACCGTTCCTGCGGATCAACGGCCAGAGCTCCTCCGAGATCACCGGACCGGCCTTCAACCCGGCGGGCGACCGCCTGTACTTCTCGTCCCAGCGCGGCACGTCCGGCTCCTCCTCCGGAGGGATCACCTACTGCGTGACGGGTCCGTTCCGCGGATGACCCCGCGGGGCCGTACGGCGTCGCCCCGCGACGCGAAGCGCCGTACGGCCCCGGCGCCGGGCGCCGGTCACCCGCCCGGCGGTTCCCATGTGCCGAGGTCCGCCGCCGCCTGCCCGCGGACAACCCGATTTCCGGATCAGGAGCGTGAGATGGTCGCGCGCACAGATCGGCAGTTGATTGAGCATTGCTCCCGTCACCGGAATCAGCTCAGGTCGATTCGCCCTGTACGAGCCAGTATTCGCCCACCCCTGTGAGACCGTCGTCGGTTGTGTCGTCCTGCTGGGTGACGGCTCGCGCGAGGCTCCGCATGTCCGTGTCCATGTCGAAGCCGATGGTGGTCAGGCGGGGGGTGGTCTGGGTGGCCACCGGGGTGTCGTCCACCCCGACGAAGCCCAGGTCCTGTGGCACCCGCCTGCCGATCACCCGTGCGGCTCCCAGTGCCGCGGCGGCGGTGTCGTCGTTGTAACAGGCGATGCCCGTGCCGGCCGGCAACGAGGCGATCACCTCCAGGTCGGCGTCAGCGCGGAGCGCCACGGTGATCACCTGGGGCTCGGCCAGGCCGGCGAGCCTGCACGCCTCGCGCACGCCCAGCTCGCGAGCGTGCATGAGAACGTCGTTGCGGGCTTCGGAGAGCCGGGCATAGACGATGCGCCGATATCCGCGCCCTATCAGGTGCTCAGCCTGTACACGTCCCATGGTCCAGTTCCAGCCGCCGGGGCGGGAGGTCGCCCGGGCGACGTCGAGGGTGCGTACCCCCGTCGAGTCCACCACGGCGCGCTCCGCCTCGGTCAGATCCGAAAGGGCGATGACCGCTCGAGGCCGGACAGTGGTGATCATGGCACGGAAGGACTCCGGGGAGGAGGTGGCCGAGCGCATGAGCAAGGACAGGCCCTGCTCGGCCAGCGCGTCGGTCAACACGTCGATCGCCTCCCCGAACCGGCCGTTCGCCGCGATGGGCATCACGAGGAGGACCAGATCGCTCTGCCCCCGTGCGAGCGCACGCCCGGCGGCTTGGGGGCGGTAACCGAGTTCGGCCACAGCTCGCTCGACGGCCTCGCGGGTTGCCGGACTGAACCGGTCGCCGTGCCCGTTGAGGATGTAGCTCACGGTCGAGCGGGACACGCCCGCGCGACGGGCGACGTCTTCGCTACTGACCGTCAACGATCATCTCCTTCTTCCGCGCTCCTCGCCGTTTTTCTCTCGGTCAGATGCTAGACGGCACGGTCGGCCACCGCCTACGCTCGCTGTTCACGCGCGTGTTCACGCGCGTGAACAAGATCGAAAGGTGCCCTTCGTGGCCGATCCCACCTCCACCCGACCCGGCGGCAGCGGCTGCCACCGACGCCGATACGGCCAGGAGCGGCCGCATCCGTAGCCGCGCTGGGCCCGGCCCTGCCGGTGCGCCTCATCAAAGGTGTCCGCTGACGGGCACGTCCCCCCGCCCGCCCACGGTTGGGGCGCGGCATCGTTTCCCAGGAGAGCCATGATTCGCGAATCGTTGAACGACGGATGGCGCGTCGCCGCGCGTACGTCCGTCTTCGAGCAACTGGGCGGAGCCGGCAACGCCCAGGCGGTCCCGGTGACACTGCCGCACGACGCGATGCTCGCCGGCGGCAGGTCGGCCGAGGGCTCGGACGGCTCCCACACCGGCTACCACCGGCCCGGCGCATGGCAGTACCAGAAAGACCTCGAGGTGCCCGCCGCGTGGGTGCGCAAGCGGGTCACCCTCGAGTTCGAGGGCGTCTACCGCGACGCCATGGTGTTCATCAACGGCGCGTTCGCCGGGCAGTGGGCTGGAGGCTACTCCACCTTCCACATCGCCGCCGACCCGTACCTGCGATACGGCCAGACCAACACCATCCGGGTGGAGGCCCAGGCACACCAGGACTCGCGCTGGTACAGCGGCGGCGGCATCCACCGTCCCGTGCACCTGCTGATCGGTGGCCTGCTGCACGTCACACCGGCGGGACTGCGGGTGACCACCCCGCAGATCGACGACGAGCTCGCCGTCGCGGCGGTCTGCACGGAAGTGGCGAACGAGGACATCACCACCCGGACCGTCGAGGTGATGCTGGAGGTGCACGACGGCGCCGGAGCGGTCGTGGCCTGCGACCGCGCCCCGCTTACCGTGCTCGCCGGTGAGCGGGCAGTCGTCCGCCAGCGGGCCTACATCCGCAACCCCGCCCTGTGGAGCGTGGAGGAGCCGCATCTGTACACGGCCACCGTGCGCCTGGTCGACGCGGACGGGCAGGCCGACGAGGCCCGCACGACGTTCGGCATCCGCAGCGTGTCGGTGGACCCGATCCGGGGCCTGCGCATCAACGGCGCCACCGTCAAACTGCGCGGCGCATGCGTGCACCACGACAACGGTCCCCTCGGAGCCGCTGCCATCGGCCGGGCCGAGGAGCGTCGCGTGCGGCTCCTCAAGGAGGCCGGGTTCAACGCCATCCGCTCCGCGCACAACCCGATCAGCACCGCCATGCTGGAAGCCTGCGACAGGCTCGGCATGCTCGTCATGGACGAGACGTTCGACATGTGGGCGCAGTCGAAGAGCAACGACGACTACTCGCGCCGGTTCCCGCAGTGGTGGGAACGCGACATCGACGCCCTGGTCGCCAAGGACTTCAACCATCCCAGCGTGATCTTCTACTCGATCGGCAACGAGATCCTCGAAGCCGGCACCCCGCACGGCGCCCGCCTGGGGCGCCTGCTCGCCGAGCGCGTACGGGCCCAGGACCCTACGCGCCTGCTCACCAATGCCCTCAACGGCATGCTGGCGGTGCTGGACAAGATGCCCGAGCTCATGGCTCAGGGGCGTGACGACTCCACCGGGGACGGTGTCTCCGGCGGCGGTTTCAACGACGCGCTGGGGTCCATGGCCGAGGTCGTGGCCGGGCTCACGGCCCTGCCCGAAGTCGGCGAACGGCTCGCCGAGTCCGCCGCGGTGCTGGACGTCGTCGGTCTCAACTACGGCGATTCCCGTTACCTCAGCGACCAGGACACCTTCCCCAACCGGGTGGTGGTGGGCTCGGAGACGTTCCCGACATTGATCGACCGGTACTGGAAGCTGGTCACCGAGCACGGGCACATCATCGGCGACTTCACCTGGACGGGCTGGGACTACCTGGGCGAGAGCGGCATCGGCCGTCCCGTCTACCCCGGGGAGGGTCCCTCCTTCGGCGCTCCGTACCCATGGCTCACCGCCTCGACCGGCGATCTCGACATCACCGGCCGGCGACGCCCTGTCTCCTACTACCGCGAGATCGTCTTCGGCCTGCGCGGCACCCCGTACCTGGCGGTGCAACGCCCCGAACACCGCGAGCATCCCTTCGAGGCCAACGCCTGGTCCTGGACCGACTCGATGGCAAGCTGGACCTGGGACATCCCGGTCGGCACGCCTGTCTGTGTGGAGGCCTACGCCGACGCGGACGAAATCGAGTTCCTCCTCAACCGTGACGTCGCGGCCCGCGTCCCTGTCGGCGGCGGCAAGGCGTTCGTGGCCACGGCCGAGCTACCGTACCGGCCCGGCACGCTGGAGGCCGTCGCCTACCGGGACGGCGCCGAGACCGGCCGGTGCCGGCTCGTCACCGCGGCAGCACCCTCGCGACTGCGGCTCACCCCTGACCGCGAGCAGGTGAGCGCGGACCAGCAGGACCTCGCCTACCTCGACATCGCCTTGATCGACGAGCACGGCACCATCAACCCGATCAGCGACCGCGTCATCACCGTCACGCTTGACGGCCCGGCCACCCTGCAAGCCCTGGGCACCGCACGACCGTCGACCGAGGAGTCCTTCCTGGCCACCTCCTGCACCACCTACGAAGGCCAGGCGCTTGCCGTGCTCCGCCCCACCGGCGCCGAAGGTGTGGTGACGGTCACCGTCCACGCCGACGGACTCCAGCCCGCCGCCGTCTCCGTCAACCTGTGCACCCCGATCAGCAGGGCTCTTTCCACCGGCGGAAGCGGCTGGAGCCGAAGCGGCGCGCGGCCGACGGGCCCCTCATCGCCCCTGTGACGTCGCCCCTGTGACGTCGCCCCTGTGACGAGCCGGCCCACGGCGCGGCACACGGAATCACCCCATTTCACGGAAGAACCGAAGGAGATCCTTCATGTCCACTGCCGATGTGTCCGGCAAGTCCCTGACCGACCTCGTTTCCCTGCGAGGGCGATGTGCGGTTGTGACCGGAGGCGGCCGGGGGCTGGGCAAGGCCATCGCGCTCCGCCTCGCCGAGGCCGGCGCCGACCTGCTGATCGGTGACATCGACGAAGAACCAGCCGTGACCGCCGCCGAGCAGCTCGCCGAACGTCACGGAGTGCGCGCGATCGGCGTCGCCATGGACGTCACCGACGCGGCGTCCGTCGCCGCGGCGGCGGACCGCGCGGTCGCCGAGTTCGGCGGCCTGGACGTCTGGGTGAACAACGCCGGCGTCTTCCCGAACATCCCCCTGCTGGAGATGAGCGAGGAGGCCTGGGACAAGGTGTTCGCGGTGAACGCCCGCGGGGTTTTCACGGGCGCGCGTGAGGCGGCACGCCGCATGGCGGCCGCGGGCCCCGACGGTGGCAGGGGCGGCGTCATCGTGAACATCGTCTCGACCGCCGGCTTCCGTGGCAGCGCTCCGGGCCTGGCCGCCTACGTCGGATCCAAACACGCCGCCCGCGGCCTCACCCGGGAACTGGCCCTCGAACTCGCCCCGCTGGGCATCCGCGTACTCGGGGTCGCACCCAGCTACGTTCCCACGGAAGGCAACATGATGGCGGCCGCGGCCGCGGGCGTGAACCCCGGCGACATCCCGCCCACCGACCTCATGGCGACCAGCCCCATCGGCCGCAGCGGCGTCCCTGACGACATCGCACGCGTCGTCCTGTTCTGCGCCTCGGACCTGTCGGCCTTCATGACCGGCAGCACGCTGCTCGCGGACGGCGGCGCCACCGCCTGACAGTGATGATGTCCCCGCGTCGGCGGGTCCACAGGGGAACCGGTGGGCCCGCATCGGCGGCACTGAGCGGGTGCGGGCCGCCTTGACCGGCACAGGCACATGGGCAAGATCGTGATCTACGGCCGGAGTGGCTAGCGGACGGGGAGGCCGGTGACGGCGCGGCCGATGATGAGGCGCTGGATCTCGCTGGTGCCCTCGAAGATCGTGAAAATCTTGGCGTCGCGGTGGAAGCGCTCGACCGGGTGCTCGCGGGTGTATCCGGCCCCGCCGAGGATCTGGATGGCCTGCTCGGTCGCCCAGACGGCCGTCTCGCTCGCGACCAGCTTGCTCATCGAGCCTTCGGCCTGCTCGAACCGCCGGCCGTGCCGGGCCATCCACGCCGCCCGCCAGGTCATCAGCCGGGCGACGTCCACCCGGGTGGCCATGTCGGCCAGCAGGAACGCGACCGCCTGGTTCTCCCCGATCCTGCGGCCGAACTGCTCACGTTCACGGGCGTAGTCCCGCGCGTACTCGAAGGCGGCGCGGGCGACGCCGACGGCCATCGCGGCGACGAGGGGGCGAGTGGTCTCGAAGGTCCGCATCGCGGCCTGCTCGCCGGACCGCGCGCCGGCGCGCACCCGGGCGAGCCGCTCGTCCAGCTTCTCCTTGCCGCCCACCAGGCACCGGCCGGGCACCCGTACGTCGTCCAGGACGACCTCGGCGGTGTGCGAGGCGCGGATGCCGTGCTTCTTGAACTTCTGCCCCTGGGACAGGCCGCGCGTGCCGGGCGGGACCACGAAGGACGCCTGGCCCCGGGTGCCCAGCGAGGGGTCGACCGAGGCCACGATGACGTGGACGTTGGCGATGCCGCCGTTGGTGGCCCAGGTCTTCACGCCGTTGAGGACCCACTCGTCCTTGGCCTCGTCGTAGACGGCCCGCGTCCTGATCGCGCCGACGTCACTGCCGGCGTCCGGCTCCGAGGAGCAGAACGCGCCGAGCTTGACGTCGTCGGGAGTGCCGAACATCTGGGGCAGCCACTCCCCCATCTGCTCGGGGGTGCCGTTCGCGGCGATGGAGGCGGCGGCGAGGCCGGTGCCCACGATCGACAGGCCGATGCCGGCGTCCCCCCAGAACAACTCCTCGAACGCCACGGGCAGGCCGAGTCCCGACTCCTCGAACCACTGCTGCGCGAAGAAGTCCAGCGAGTACAGCCCGATCTTGGCGGCCTCCTGGATGACCGGCCAGGGCGTCTCCTCACGCTCGTCCCACTCCGCTCCCGCCGGGCGGATGACGTCCCGGGCGAACTCGTGAACCCAGTCGCGCAGCTCGCGGACGTCGTCGCTCAACTCGGGGCAGAAGGTCATCGGGGGCTCTCCTCTCCTTGGTGTTACCAACGGTAACACCTCGGCCGGAGGTGCCGGTCAGCGCAGCCGGGACGCGTACTGCGGGATCGTCGCCATCGGCGGGCGCTCGGCCACCCCGACGTCTCGCGTCAGCGGGCGGTGCCCGGCGGGGCCGCGCTCGAACTGGACGAGCCGCGCGGACGGCTCGTGCAACGGAACGATCTTGTCCTGGCGCTCCAGCCGAGCCCAGGCGGTGTGCATGATCTGCCCGGCCATCCCGCCGAGCGCCTCCGTCGACTGGTGGGAGTGGACGCGGCGGCCCAGGTCGACCTGGGCGAGCGCGTCGAGTCCCACCAGGTCAAGCAGGTCGATGAGGAGCCCCAGCTCCACGCCGTACCCGGTGACGAACGGCACCCGCTCCAGGACCGCGCGGCGGCCGGCGTACTCGCCCGCGAGCGGCTGCACGAACCCGGCGAGCAGCGGCCAGTGCAGGTTGAGCAGCGGCCGGGCGACCAGCTCGGTGACCCTGCCCCCGGCGTTCGGTTCCGCCGCGCCGAGCAGCGGCCGGTCGTAGCACGCCTTCACGTATCCGACGGCGGGGTCGGCCAGCAGGGGCCCCAGCAGGCCGGTCACGAACGAGGTGCGGAACTCGCGCAGGTCGGCGTCGACGAACACCACCAGGTCGCCGGTCGTCACCGCGAGGGACTTCCACAGCGCCTCGCCCTTGCCGTCGTAGCGCGGATCGTGCAGCTCGGGCAGGATCTCGTCCTGCGCGAAGACCTTCGCCCCGGCGCGTAAGGCCCGGGCCGCCGTGTCGTCGGCCGACCGGGAGTCGATCACGACCAGCTCGTCCACCAGCGGCACGGCCTCGACGAGGTCGCGGCGCACGGCGGAGACGATCTCCCCGACCGTCTCCTCCTCGTTCCTGGCCGGCAGCACCACCGAGATGGTGGCGCCTCGCTTGGCTGACAGCAGGGTGCGGGCCGGCCAGTCGGCCGCCGACGAGGTACGCCGACTCAGCCAGGCCTCCACCTCAGGCAGCACGCCCGTCCTCCCCCTGTCCGCCACGTTCACTGGCATCACCTTATGCGGCGGCCGGAGGAGGCGATCAGCACGAGCCCCCCTCCCAGCGCGAGCACCCCCGCCACGCCGTACATGAGGGCGGCGAAGCCGTACGGCGCGGCGGCCGAGGCCGCGACCGGGCCGACGCTGGCTCCGGTGAACAGGAAGAAGGTGAACAGGGAGACGGCCGTGCCCCGCGCGGGACCGGCCAGCAGGCCCACGGTCTCGATCACGGCGGGGGCGGCGACGCCGATCGCGAAGGCGAAGACGGCCAGCAGCACCGCCAGTGCGGCGACACCGGGGGCGGCCAGCCCGACCACCAGCGCGAGCGCCGCGGCGAGCCCGAGGGCCAGGGCCGCCCTGCGGGCCGGGGAGATCCGGGCCAGGTACGGCGTGGTGAACGGGATGGCGATGATCGCCGGCAGCGCGGTGGCGCGCAGCGTCAGCAGCGCGGAGGGGTCGCCGGCGATGCCCGCGGGGCCTTCGAGCTGCAACGCGGTGTAGAGGGCGACGAACGCGCCGAGGACCGTCAGCGTGGCGGCGTACACCAGGACCAGGCGCGGGTCGCGCAGCAGCACCGGGACGGCGGCGTAGGGGTTCGTTCCGGCCCTGGGGGCGGTGTCGGGCAGCATCACCCGGCGCAGCACCACGGTCACGACGGCGAACGCGGCGCCGCCGAGCAGGAAGACCGGCCGCCACCCGAGCAGGTCGGCGAGGGCCTTGGCGGCGAGCTGGGCGACCACGGCCGAGGCGAACAGCGCGCTGACCACGGAGGTCATCGTCACGGCCCGGCGGCGCGGTTCGACGCGCTCGGCGATGTACGCGAACGCGGTGGGGGCGAAGACGGCGGTGGTGACGCCCTCGACCACCCGCAGGGCGAGCGCCACCCCGGGCCCGGGGCTCAGCGCGACCAGCGAGGTCGTCACCGCCGTGGCCGCCATGCCCCAGGTCATCACGCGGCGCCTGCCGCACAGGTCGGACAGCGGGCCGAACAGCAGGAAGCCGCCCGCGTAACCGAGGCCGAACGCGCTGACGAGCCAGGTGAGGACGGCGGCGGGGGCGCCCCAATCGGCCGACATCCGGGCCAGCAGGGGGATCACGACGTAGAGGTGCCCGGTGGCGAGCAGGCCGGCCGGCACGAACGCGGCCACGGTGCGCCGCGCCGGGGCGTAGGTCTCGCCGGCCGCGGGTGGGAGGAGGACGGGCGTCGATGTGCTCATGGCGAGGACGGTAACCAACCAACCAGTTGGATGTCAACCAACTAGTTGGTGGCAGGTGTGGGTATGCTGAGGGAACACCCGTGAGCCCCGTCCGCCCATGAACACGGAGGAAGCCGATGTCGCCCCGCAAAGACGCCAAGGACCCCACCGCCGCCACCAAGGCCGCCCTGCTGGAGGCCGCGCGGACGGAGTTCGCGGCGTACGGCGTGGCGGGCGCCCGGGTGGACCGCATCGCCGAGCGGGCCGGCGTCAACAAGGAGCGGATCTACGGGCACTTCGGCAGCAAGGAGAAGCTGTTCGACACCGTCATCAAGTCGGCGATGGACGAGGTCGCCGCGGCGGTGGCGCTGCCGGGCAAGGACCCGGCGGAGTACGTCAGCAACCTCTTCGACTTCTACTCCACCCACCCCGACCTGGTACGCCTGCTGATGTGGGAGGCCCTGCACTACCGGGGCGAGGACGACCTACTGCCCGGCCAGGAGCTCCGGGTGGACAAGTGCCGGTCGAAGACCGAATCGCTCGCCGAGGGCCTCGGCCGGGAGCCGGACGTCTCGGTCGCCCGGATGGTGTTCACGTTGGTGGGCATGGCGATGTGGCCGAGTGTCATGCCGCAGCTCGCCCGGATCACGGTCGGGGAGGAGGCGGCGACCCCCGAGGGCCGCGAGGCGCTGCGCGAGCACCTCGTGGCGTTCGTCCGCGCCGCCGTGGAGGGCCGGGCCGGGGACGGCCTCTCCGCCGTCGGGGGCCGGCCCTGAGGCGCGTTCCGCGACGCGCGGCGGCCAGGTCGCCCCGCACAGTCCGGGGGATTGGGTTGCCACGAGGTCTCCGAGCTGACGGTCGTCCCGGTCTACGATCCGTCCGCCGGAGACCTCGCTGTTCGGCCCCCGCCGTCGCGCGGCGGGCGGGCCGTCCCTATAAAACGGCCACTCGCCCCTATGCCTGCGGGCAGAGCACCGTCTTGGCCGCTTGCCGGGTGACGTCGTTCATGGCGTTGCGTTCGCCGTCGGACATGGCCAGCGTGGTAGACACGGCGAACTGCATGCGGCCGTCGGCCGACGTGTAGGTGACGGAGACGAACCCGGGGAAGCTACCCGCGATCGCGGGGGCGATCTCGGGACTGCCGCCGCACATGCCGCCGGTCGGCAGCGGGGGCAGCCCCTCCGGCGGATCCGTGATCACCTTCTGCAGCGACGCCGGCAGCAGCTTGCCCCGCCGGAAGGCGCGCTGGAAGGCGCTCATGTCGTGCGCGGTGGACACCACACCCCCGGCGCCCAGCAGGAAGCTGGCGTTGACCCGGTCGACGTCGCGCATCCTGCCCGTGTCGTCGGCGGCGTAGCCGTGCCCGTGCGGGCCGGTGATTCCCTGCGGCGGCGCGACAGGCAGGTAGGTGTCCTTCATCCCAAGTGGAGTGAACAGCCGCCGCTTGAACTCGGTTGCCAGGCTGTGGCCGGTCAACTTCTCGATGATGAGGCCGAGGAGGATGTAGTTGGTGTTGGAGTACTGGTAGGTCCCGATCTCGACGGTCCGGGACTTCTTCCGCGAGAGCGCCAGCAGGTCGGCCGGGCTGTAGCGGGTGGTGAAGTCGAACAGGCCCACCGGCATGTAGTCGGGAATGCCGCTGAGGTGCCGGAGCAGATGCCGTACCGTGATCTCTCCCGCCCGCTCCACCTGGTTCTTCGTCACCACGTCCGGCAGGACGTCGGCAAGCTTGTCATCCAGACTGATCTTTCCTTCCTCCACGAGTTGCAACAGCAGCGTGGCCGTCATCTGCTTGGTCTGCGAGCCGATCCGGTAGCGGGCACCGGAAGGAATCTTGCCGCCCTTGCCGCCGAGCAGGCGGGAGCCGGCCGAGCCCGCGCCGACGCGTTTGCCGTCGACGTACACCTCGCCGATGGCGCCGACGACGCCGGAGGTCTTGGCCAGGGTCTCCATGGCCTGCTGAACGTCGCCCACCCGCGGCTTGGTCCCAGTCGTTGTAGTGGCGGCGGTCGCGGGCACCGCGGTGCCCAGTGTCAGGACCGCGCAGGACAGAGCGGCCGCCCGGGCCGCCCTTGAGAGTTCGCGTCGAATCATGTGATCACCTTGGTGGCCGCGCGGCCCTGCCCGCGTCTGGCGGCGGTCACATGAACGCCTCTGTCCGAGGATGTACGCGAGGGGCGAGATGTCCCTCCTGAGGCAGACGTGACGGCACACGAGCGGACCCTAGACTTGGCAAAACCATGACAAAGCCCCACACCACGACAGAGCACAGTGCGGCCGTCCTGCGCGGTTGGGTGCGCCGGGCAGTGGTGCAGGACACCGCGCTGGGGGCCGGGCTGCTGGCGGCCTGCGTGACGGTGAACCGCCCGCAGGCCACGGTGGAGGCCGCGCCCGGCGCCCATGGCATGGCCGGCCTGTGGGTGTGGTGGGGCATGACGGCGCTCATCGTGACCGGTGTCGCGTTGCGCCGGAGCCTGCCGCTGCCGATGCTGGCGCTGTCCACGGCAGCGGCCGGGGTGCACCTGGCCGCGAATGTGCCCCCGATGATCGTCGATCTGGGGGTGCTGATCGCGCTCTACACGGTCGCCGCCCGCACCACTCGGATCGTCTCCGCTGCGGTGCTGGCCGCCCTGCTGCTGCTCGTCACGGCGTGGAGCCTGTACCAGGGGCTCGCCGGTCTGCCGACCCCGGTCTTCCAGGTGCGCCACGCTCAGAACCCGCCGCCCGGGCCCGAGCAGGCGGCGACCGCGGGCCGAGAAGACGGGCGGGTCGCCTGGAGCGGCGTGTTCGTCCTGGGCTCGGGGCTGGTGTCCGCCTGGGCGATCGGATCGAGCGCGCGCAGCCGCCGCGCCTACCTGAAACAGCTCCACGAACGCGCCCGCGACCTGGAACGCGAACGCGACCAGCAGGCGGCGCTGGCCGTGGCCGCCGAGCGCGGGCGGATCAGCCGGGAGATGCACGACGTCGTGGCGCACGGCCTGTCGCTGATCGTCATCCAGGCCCAGGGCGCCGCCGCCGCGCTGGACCAGCGGCCCGCCGACACCCGCGCCGCCCTGGAGACCATCGTCACGACCGGGCGGGCCAGCCTGGCCGACATGCGACGGGCGCTCGGCGCACTCGGCGAGGTGGACGACGCCTGGCATCCCCAGCCCGGGCTGGCCCAGCTCCCCGCCCTGCTGGCTCGGGTACGGCGAGCGGGCACACCGGTGCGGCTGCGCGTCGACGGTGTCCCCGCCACCCTGACCGCCCCGGTGGACCTGACGGCATACCGGATCGTCCAGGAGGCGCTGACCAACACCATGAAGCACGCTGGCGCCGGCGCGAGCGCCGACGTGGTCCTGACCTATGGCGACACGGCAGTGAACATCGAGGTCACCGATGACGGGCAGGGCCCACGACACGACCCGCGCCACGGCAACGGACTGCGCGGCATGCACGAGCGCGTGAAGCTGCTCGGCGGCACCCTCCGCACCGGGCCGGCGGCCCGGGCCGGCTTCACCGTGCGGGCGGCGCTGCCGGTGGACGAGCCGGTTGACGGGCCACGCGCATGATCCGCGTCCTGCTCGCCGATGACCAGGCCCTGGTCCGCACCGGCTTCCGCATGATCCTGGAGAACGCCCCCGACATGGAGGTGGTCGGCGAGGCCGGCGACGGCGCCCAAGCGGCCGTGATGGCGCGCGAGCTGCGGCCGGACATCGTGCTGATGGACGTGCGCATGCCGGATGTGGACGGCGTCGAGGCGACCCGCCGCATCTGCGCCGGCGCCGAGGACGGTCCTGGAACAACTGTCCGGATTCTGATGCTGACGACCTTCGATTTGGACGAATACGTCTACGCCGCCCTTCACGCCGGCGCGAGCGGCTTCCTGCTCAAAGACACCCTCGCGCCCGATCTGCTGTCGGCGATCCGCGTGGTCGCCCGCGGCGACGCGGTCGTCGCGCCCAGCGTGACCCGCCGGCTCCTCGAGCGCTACGTCGGCACCGGCCCCCCGCCTGCCGCATCCGCCACCCGTCCCGACGCCCTGACCGAACGCGAACGCGAAGTGCTCGCGCTCATCGCCCGCGGCCTTTCCAACAGCGAGATCGCCGGCCTCCTGCACCTCACCGAGGGCACCGTCAAGACGCACGTCAGCCGGATACTGTCCAAGCTCGGCCTGCGCGACCGGGTCCAGGCCGTGGTGTACGCCTACGAATCCGGTGCGGTACGCCCGGGAGCCGGCTGAACCTTGAGCGGGACGACGGGGCGGCGTGGCGGGCCACGCCTGAGGCTTCAGCCGTGGGCGGCGTGGCGCTCCAGGAACGCGTACACGTCGGCCTCGTCGACACCCGGGAACGACCCGGGCGGCAGCGCGGCGAGCACGTGGGAGTTGGCGCGGGCCGACGGCCAGGCGTAGCCCTCCCAGCGCTGCGCGAGCTCGGCCGGCGGGCGGCGGCAGCACTCGCCGTTCGGGCAGTTCGACTTGGTGCGGTGGGTGGTCTCGCGCCCGCGGAACCACCGCGACTCCCGGTACGGCACGCCCAGCGTGATCGCGAAGTCCTTCTCCTGCGACGGGTCCACGTGGGCGACGCAGAAGTACGTGCCGGTGGGCGAGTCGGAGTACTGGTAGTACAGCGAGAACCGGTCGGGCGAGTGGAACACCTGGCGGCCCGACCACTGCTGGCACATCCGCTGGCCCTCGATCGCCCCCTGCTCGTCGGCCGGGAAGACGATGCCGTCGTTCTCGTACGCCTTGTAGATGATCCCTCCGGCGTCGTTGCGCACGAAGTGGCAGACGAGGTCGAGGTGGCGGGTGGCGAGGTTGGTGAACCGGTGCGCCGCCATCTCGTAGGACACCGCGAACACGTCGCGCAGGTCCTCCACCGACAGCGCCTTGTCCTGCTTGGCCTCCCGCAGGTAGGGCACGGCCGCCGCCTCGGGCACGAGGACGGCCGCGGCGAAGTAGTTGGCCTCCACCCGCTGGCGCAGGAAGTCGGCGAAGTCGCGCGGCTTGTGGTGCTGGAGCGCGATGTGCCCGAGCGTCTGCAGCAGCACGGTACGCGGCGTGTGCATGCCCAGTTGCTGGCGTTTGACGTAGATGCGCCGGTTGCGCAGGTCGGTCACCGACCGCGCCGACCGCGGCAGGTCGGGGGCGGTGTGCACGGCGAACCCGAAGTGCGACACCAGCGCCTGCACCGTGCTCTCCGACAGCGCGCCGGTCCGGTAGCCGACGGCGGTCAGCGCCTCGGCGGCGGCCTTCTCGATCTCCTCGAAGTAGTTGCCCAGCTCGCGCTGCTTGCGCCGCAGCTCGGCGTTGGCCGCCCGCGCCTCCTCCGGGGTGGCCGTGCCCTTCGCCTCCCGGGCCTTGAGCTCCTCGAACAGGCTCAGGATGTGCTCCAGCACGTCGTTGGGCACCCGTGAGGAGACCTTCAGCCGGCTCAGTCCGAGCCCCGCGTAGAGCGGGTCGCGCTGGGCCTCCTCCAGGGCGATCTCGAGCTGGGCCCGCCGGTTCGGCGCCTGCCTGCGCAGCAGCTCCTCCACCGGCACGTTGAGCGCGGCGGCCAGCGACTTCAGCAGCGAGAGCTTGGGCTCGCGCTTGCCGTTCTCCAGCAACGACAGCTGGCTGGGCGCGCGCCCGACGCGCTCCCCGAGCTCGGAGAGCGTGAGACCACGCTGCTTGCGCAGGTGCTTGAGCCGCTGACCGAAGGCCAGGAGATCGAGCTCGTGCGTCAAAGACAGCGGTTCTTCGCCCAGGACGGAGGTCATAACCCGATCTTATGCGGAAAATCGGCGTTTCTTCCAACCGCACGTGATCCACCTCACACGGATTGGTCTAGTCCATAGCGAAAACTCTGCAATTCTTCACTGTCGAATACCCACCAGTCTTCCCAGAAGCAGAAATTTTGGCGTTCTTTCGGCTGGAAGCACCTTGTGAGTGTCTTGATATCGACACAAACTCGGAAGCAAGCCCCAGGTGACGACAACGCACGCAACAAGGGAGTGACCGGAGATGTCGGATCGCCTCACCACAGCCGCCCAGCGGCTGCAGCAAGACTGGGACAGCAATCCGCGGTGGACGAACGTCGAGCGGACCTACACGGCCGAGGACGTGATCCGCCTGCGCGGCTCGGTGCAGGAGGAGCACACGCTGGCCAGGCTCGGCGCGGAGCGCCTGTGGAGTCTGCTGCACCACGAGGACTACGTCCACGCCCTGGGCGCGCTGACCGGCAACCAGGCGGTCCAGCAGGTGAAGGCGGGCCTCAAGGCCATCTACCTGTCCGGCTGGCAGGTGGCGGCCGACGCCAACCTCAGCGGTCACACCTACCCCGACCAGAGCCTCTACCCGGCCAACTCGGTCCCCGCCGTGGTCCGCCGGATCAACAACGCGCTGCTGCGGGCCGACCAGATCAGCTGGGCGGAGGGCGACGAGGACGCCCCGCACTGGCTGGCGCCCATCGTGGCCGACGCGGAGGCCGGCTTCGGGGGCGTGCTCAACGCGTTCGAGCTGATGAAGGCCATGATCGCGGCCGGCGCGGCGGGCGTGCACTGGGAGGACCAGCTCGCCTCGGAGAAGAAGTGCGGCCACCTCGGCGGCAAGGTGCTGATCCCCACCGGCCAGCACATCAAGACCCTCAACGCGGCCCGCCTCGCGGCCGACGTGGCGGGCGTCCCCTCCCTGGTCATCGCGCGGACCGACGCCCAGGCCGCGACGCTCCTGACCAGCGACGTGGACCCCCGCGACCGCGCCTTCTGCACCGGCGACCGCACCCCCGAGGGCTTCTACCGGGTCCGCAACGGCGTCGACGCCTGCATCGCCAGGGGCCTCGCCTACGCGCCGTTCGCCGACCTGCTGTGGATGGAGACCTCCACGCCCGACCTCGACGTGGCCCGCGAGTTCGCGGAGGCGGTCAAGCGGGAGTACCCCGACCAGATGCTGGCCTACAACTGCTCGCCGTCGTTCAACTGGAAGAAGCACCTGGACGACGCGACGATCGCCAAGTTCCAGCGCGAGCTGGGCCACATGGGATACAAGTTCCAGTTCATCACCCTGGCCGGCTTCCACTCGCTGAACTACTCGATGTTCGACCTGGCCCGCGGCTACGCCGAGGAGGGCATGACGGCGTACGTCGGGCTCCAGGAGGCCGAGTTCGCCGCCGAGCAGCGCGGCTACACCGCCACCCGCCACCAGCGCGAGGTCGGCACCGGATACTTCGACCTGGTCAGCACGGCCGTCGCGCCGGACTCCTCCACGACGGCCCTGAAGGGCTCGACGGAGGAGGCGCAGTTCGCCGGGGCTCACTAACCACAGCGGACATCTCGGACACAGGTCGGTGGCGGGCCCCGCCGCCCATCCGCAGGTCACCCCCGGGGATCTGACGGATCGGCGGCGGGGCCTCGCCGTACGCGGGGCCGGTCAGACGCGCAGCGCGCGGGCGTACCAGCGGCCGTCCAGCGAGTCGATGCGCAGCCGCCGGCCGAAGCAGTCGGACAGGTTCCGCCCGGTGAGCACCTCCCCCACGGGACCGGCGGTCAGGATGCGGGTGTCCCGCATCAGCAGGGCGTGCGTGGTGGTGGCCGGCACCTCCTCCAGGTGGTGCGTGACCATCACGGTCGTGAGCCCCTGCCGGGTGCGGGCCAGGTCCTCCAGCGCCTCGATCAGGTCCTCCCGCGCCGGCAGGTCGAGGCCCGCGAACGGCTCGTCGAGCAGCAGGATCGCCGGGTCGGCCATCAGCGCCCTGGCCACCCGGATCCGGGCCCGCTCCCCCTGCGAGCACACCTGGAACCTCCGGTCGGCCAGGTCCTTGCAGCCGAGGTCGGCCAGCAGCCGATGCGCCCGCTCCCGCTCCTCGTCGCCGTACCGGTCCCACAACGGCGCGCTCGTCCCGGTGTGCCCGGTGAGCACGACGGTCAGCGCGGTGGCGCCCTCCTCCTCCAGCAGCGACTCGTCCACGAGCCGCTGGCTGGCCGCGACCAGGCCGATGCTCCGGCGCAGCTCCCGCAGGTCGACCCGGCCGAGCCGCCGCCCGAGCACCGTGGCCGTCCCCGAACTCGGGTGCCGTACGGCCGCGGCGACCGAGAGCATCGTCGTCTTCCCGGCGCCGTTGGGGCCGAGGATCACCCAGTGCTGGCCGTGCTCCACCCGCCAGTCGGCCCCGGTCACCAGGGTCCGGCCGACCACGCGGACGGTCACGTCGTCAAGTTCGAGAGCTGCGTCCATGAACACACAGCATGCTGCATCGAGGCACCCGATCGAGACCGCGTTTCAGGGGATGGACGGCGCGGGCGTGGCCACCACGCTGGGCGGCGGGCTCTCCGGCGGCGGGCTGGGGCTCGGCGGGGGCGACTCCCCGTCGCCCCACTGCGGCTCCGGGCTGATCGCCGGGGGCGAGATCGGGGAGCGGGTCTGCCCGGGCCATCCGGGCTGCCCAGGCCGGCCGGGCTGTCCCGCCTGTCCCGGCGGTGAGGGCCGGGTGGAACGGCAGTCCCTCGGCCGCCCGGTCACGCAGTGCCCGTCCGCCGGCGGGCGCAGGGTCACCCCGACCGGCGGCGAGGGCACCGAGGTGGTCCGCGCGCCGTCCGGAGTCGCCGGCGGCGGCATGGTCCGCGTGGCCGTCACCGTCGCCTTGGGCCGGGCGGCGTCGGCGATGGGCACCACCGGCGGCCGGGTGGTGCCGAGCACGTCCTCCGGCGGCAGGGCGCTGTCCTCGCCGGGGATGACCACGGGCAGCGCGGGCGGCGGGTCGGCGGTGCCCTGCATGCGGGCCGCCCCGGTGCCCGCCGCGACCACGGTCACCGCGGCGATCGTCACGGTGGCGAGCGCCGCGAAACCCGCGTGGGACACCTGTGCCCGCGAGCGCGCCGCCCGGCGCCGCGCCGCCCTCCCCTGCACCGGCTCCTGCGCCGGCCACCGATCCGGCCCCTGGTCCGGCCCCTGATCCGACCTCTGTGTGGCCCTGCCCCGGGTGCGCTGACCGCGTACGGCCCGGCCGGGGGCGGTCCCCGACGGGTGGGGCACGGGCTGCCAGATCTCGTCGAGTACGGCGGCGACCGCCCGCCGGGGGTCGGCGGTCGCGTGGACCCCGCCCGCCGCGAGCAGGGCGGCCAGCAGCCGGGCCGCGTCCGGACGGTCGGCCGGCTCGCGCCGCAGCGCCGCCGCCACGCCGTCCCGCAGCGGCTTCGGCACGGTGTCGATCCGCGGCTCCTCGACCAGGATGCGCCGGGTGAGCACGTCGAGGTCTCCGGCGCCGAACGGATGCAGCCCGGTCGCCGCGAACGCGACCAGGCAGCCCCAGGAGAAGACGTCAGAGGCGGGGATGGCATGGTGTCCGCGGAGCCGCTCCGGCGCGACCCAGCCCGGGCTGCCCATGATCTGCCCGGCCTGCGTGTGCGCCATCGCGACGTCCAGGTCGCGGGCGATCCCGAAATCGATGACGAACGGCCCGCGAGGCGACAGCAGCACGTTGCCGGGCTTGAGGTCCCGGTGGACCAGCCCGGCCTGGTGCGTGGCCATGAGCGCGGCGGCCGTGCCGAGGGCCACGCCGTACGCGAGGTCGGGGGTGAGCGGTCCCCGGGCGGCGACGACCTGGGAGAGCGCGGGGCCGGGGACGTACTCGGTGACGAGGTAGGGCCGGTCGCCGTCGAGACCGTCCTCAAGGACGGCGGCCGTGCAGAACGGCACCACCCGCCGGGAGAACGCGACCTCCTCGGCGAAGCGGGCCCGCAGCGTGGGATCCCCCAGGTGCACCGGATGCGGCGTCTTCAGCGCGACGTACCCCCCGGCGGGGTGCTCGGCCAGGTAGACCACGCCCATTCCGCCGCTGCCCAGCCGCCCCAGCAGCAGGTAGCGCCCGATGACGACCGGGTCGCCCACGGTCAGCGGGCGCACACCGGGAGGCATGCCGTTCTGGGGGGCCGTTCCGCCACGTGCCATACGGAAGCTACCTCTCTCGAAGTGCCGCACAGCCACTGTGGCCGTTTGGAACGCACCACGTGCTCAAGTAGCGCCAAGCGGCATGAGAGGTAAGCCCAATGGCACCGTTCGGTTAGGCCAGAGGACGAAACCGCAGGTCACATAGGTCTCATAAGCCACAAAAAGATCCACCCTCGACGGGTGCCGAGTTCGGCCGGATTCGTGGATCATGTGGTTGTCCGGCGCGATCCGGACGCCCGCATCGCCACACGCGAGGCTTTCAGATGTCCTTCTTGACCACAGCGGCGAAACGGAAGGCCACCTCACCCCAGGCGGCCCGCGACAGGGGGTCGGCGGTCACGGCGGCGGCGTACAGCTCGTCGAGGTCGAGACCCCGCCGGCGGGTGTGCTCGGCGTCCCACCGCAGGATGCGTTCGGGCCTCACCTCGGGGTGGAACTGCACGCCCCAGGCGCGATCGCCCAGCCGGAAGGCCTGGTAGGGGCAGCGTTCGGTCTCGGCGAGCCAGACCGCGCCCGGCGGCAGGGCCGTGATGGCGTCGATGTGGTTCTCGATCGCCGGGACGGCGGCGGGCAGCCCGCCGAAGACCACGTCGTCCGCCGCCTCGGCTCTGATGGTGATGGACGTGCTGCCGTGCTCGGGGGCCCCGGCGTCGCCCTGGACCTTCCCGCCGCCGGCCGAGGCCAGCATCTGCCCGCCCAGGCAGATGCCGAAGAACGGCACCGACCGGGCGAGGGCCTGCTCGACGAGGGCGCGGGTGGCCGGCAGCCAGGGCGCCTTGTCGTCGTCGTCCGGCAGGTAGCCGCCTCCGAGCACGATCAGGCCGTCGTGCTCCAGCCGTGACGGGAGGGCGGACCCCTCGAAGGCGGCGATCACGTCGACGGCGACCCCGGCGGCGTCCAGCCATTCCCCGAACCGCCCAGGACCACCGTTCGCTCCGTTCTGTACGGCAAGCACTCGCGGCGTTTCCGGCATGAGCCCCGACTCTACCGGCCCCGCCTCATGCACTCCCCTCGGCGGGGAGACCCCCGGATCAGGCGGCCTCGGCGCCGGAGGCGGAGTGGTGGGCGTGGACGGCGTCGAGGAAGCGGGAGACGTGCTCGAAGAACAGGCGGCCCTCGGGGAGGACGTCGGCAAGGAGGGGGAAGATGTGCGGCATGCGGTTCCACTCCTCGTAGGTCACCTGCACGCCGTTCTCGCGGGCGCTGACGGCGACCCGGCGGGCCTCGTCGCGCAGGACCTCGGTGGAGCCGGTGACGATCATCAGCGGGGGAATGCCGGTGTAGTCGCCGTACACGGGGGACACGAGGGGGTCGAAGCAGTCGAGGCCGTCGGTCCAGCGGCGGGCGAGCCAGTCGACGCGGCCGGCGGGGAGCATGGGGTCGGACCAGACGTTGGCGCGCCGACGGCTGGAGCTGAGGTCGGCCCAGGGGGACAGGCAGATCCCGGCGGCGGGGAGGGGCATGCCCCGGTCGCGGAGGGACAGCAGCGTGGCGAGGGTGAGATGGCCTCCGGCGGAGTCCCCGGCCAGCACGATGTCCTGGGCGGCGTACCCGAGGTCGAGCAGGCACTCGTACGCCTGGAGCGCGTCCGACAGCGACTCGGCGAGGGAGTGGACCGGCCCCTGGCGGTAGTCGAGGGAGAACACCGGGCGGCCGGTGACGGCCGACAGCCGCCAGGTGATCGGCCGGTGGGTGGCCGGGGAGCAGACGAAGTACGCCCCGCCGTGGAAGTAGAGCACCACCTTGCCCTCGTCCAGGCCGGTCCCGCCGTGCACCCATTCCCCGGTGCACGAGCCGAATTCGTCTGGAACGATGGACACGTGCTTGGGGAGGATGCCGGGGACCCGCTCGCCGAGGCAGATGATACGGCTGGCCACGGCCATCCCCGCGGTGTTGCGCACGAGGATGGTGGAGATCGGCTTCATGGTGCCCCGCAGGACCCCGTTGATCGCGGCGGCCTGCCAGCTGACCGGATATTCCGGACGGATGTCTACATTCAGCCCATGCCCCATGCAAGCCTCCCAAAAGGGACATTCCCCATTTGGTCATCCGTTCTACCGGTACGTATGTTTCACTCTCCTTACAGCGGTGTTACGAGAAGGTAACGGCCGCAGGACATGAGGCACCCATGAATGGATATCCGGGGGCACCGCTGCCCCGGAAGCTCGGTGTCAAGCCCGGCCACCGCGTCTTGCTGGTAAACGCTCCGCAAAATCTGCCGATCGACGGCCACGAGAAGGACGACGGAAGCCCCGAGCCGTACGACGTGATCGTGATGTTCTGCCCCGACGAGGCCGCCCTGCGGGCCGGGTTCCCCCGGGCACGCGAGCGCCTGGCGCGGGACGGCGGCCTGTGGGTGGGCTGGCCCAAGAAGTCGAGCGGCGTCGTCACCGACCTGTCGGGCGACGTCGTCCGCGCCTTCGGGCTCGGCGAGGGCCTGGTGGACAACAAGGTGTGCGCCGTGGACGAGGTGTGGTCGGGGCTGCGCTTCGTCTACCGCCTCGCCGACCGGTGATCCTCGCCCACGGCGCCGCCGTCTCCCTCTATCCGCGGCTGGCCTGGTACGGCTTCCGCAGGCACGCGACCTACTGGGCCGCCGCCCTGGCCGGGGCGTTCACCAACACCGTCTTCGGGGTGCTGCGCGCGTACGTGCTGATCGCGCTGTGGCAGGCCCGCCCCGGCCTCGGCGGGTACGACGTGGCGGGCGTGGTCACCTACACGTTCCTCACCCAGGCGTGCATCGGCCCGATGCAGCTGTTCGGCGGCGGCCTGGACCTGCCGCAGCGGATCCGCAGCGGCGACGTGGCGCTCGACCTGGTCCGTCCGGCGCCGCTGCAACTGTGGTGCCTGTCGGAGGACCTGGGCCGGGCGGCGTACCTGTTCGTCGTCCGCGGCGCCCCGCCGACCCTCGCGGGCGCGCTGCTGTTCGGCATCGTCGCCCCGCGCGCGCCGGCCGCTTTCCTGGCGAGCGTGGCGCTGGGGGTGGTGGTGAGCTTCGGCTGGCGCTACATCGTCGCCCTGGCCACCTGCTGGGTGATGGACGAGCGCGGGCTCTCGGTGTTCTCCCTGGTCGTCACCACGTTCTTCAGCGGGCTGATGCTGCCTCTGGCGATCTTCCCCGGATGGTTCGGCGCGCTGGCCCGGGCGCTGCCGTGGTCGGCGATGGCGCAGGTGCCCGCCGACGTCTACCTGGGCACGGCCGACCCGGCCCGCGCCCTGGCCTTCCAGGCCCTGTGGGCCGCCATCCTGCTGGCGCTGGGCGCGCTCATGACCGGCGCCGCCCGCAGGAAGGTCGTGATCCAGGGTGGTTGAGCGCCTGTGATCAGGACGTACGCGCTGCTCGCCTGGACATGGACGCGGGCGGCGGCGCAGTACCGGGTCTCGTTCGCGATCATGACGGCGGGCGCGTTCGTGATCGGCGGCCTCGACATCGCCGTGATCTGGATCATCTTCGCCAACACCGGCTCGCTGGCCGGGTTCGGCCTGACCGAGGTCATGTTCCTGTACGGCGCGTCGGAACTGGCCTTCGCGCTCGCCGACCTGCTGTTCGGCAACGTCGACCGGATCAGCCAGCAGATCAGGACCGGGACGTTCGACGTGATGCTGATCCGGCCGGCCTCCTCGTGGGTGCAGATGGCGACCGACCGGTTCACGCCGCACCGGGTCGGCCGCGCCGTCCAGGCCGGAACGGTGCTGGGCGTGGCCCTGGCACGGCTGGACATCCCGCTCACCCGGGGCTGGATGGTGCCCGTCATGGTGGTCTCGGGCATCGTGATCTTCGCGGCGCTCTTCACGCTCGGCGGGGCGCTGCAGTTCCTGCTCACCGACGCCACCGAGGTGGCGAGCGCGTTCACCTACGGCGGGGCGATGCTCAACCAGTATCCGCTGAGCGTCTACGACGCCCGCATCGTCCGGGGGCTGACCTTCGTGCTGCCGCTGGCGTTCGTCAACTGGCAGCCGGGCCTCTACGTGCTCGGCCGGCCCGATCCGCTCGGCCTGCCCTCCTGGACGGGCCTGCTGTCCCCCGCCGCCGCCCTCGCGTTGGCCGCCGTCGCCGCGCTCGGGTGGCGGGCGGGCATCCGCCGCTACCGATCGACAGGGAGCTGACCAGTGATCGAGGCAGAGGGGCTCGGCCGTGTCTTCAAGGTCCGCCGCCGGGTCGTGCACGCCGTACGGGACCTGTCCTTCCGCGTCGCGGCCGGGGAGTTCGTCGCCTGCCTCGGCCCGAACGGCGCGGGCAAGTCCACGACGATCAAGATGCTGACCGGGATCCTCACGCCGACGTCGGGCCGGATCAGGGTGGCCGGTCTCGATCCCTCCCGGCGCCGTACGGCTCTCGCGCGCAGGATCGGCGTCGTCTTCGGCCAGCGGACGACGCTGTGGTGGGACCTGCCGCTGCGGGACAGCCTGGAACTGGTCCGGCTCCTTTACAAAGTAGATCGTAAGGTGTTCCGCGAACGGCTGGACGAGATGTGCGACCTGCTCGACCTGGGCGGCTTCCTCGGGACGCCGGTGCGCCAGCTCAGCCTGGGGCAGCGGATGCGGGGCGACATCACCGCCGCCCTGCTGCACGACCCCGCCGTGCTGGTGCTGGACGAGCCGACGATCGGGCTCGACGTCGTCAGCAAGGCGGAGGTGCGCGACTTCCTGCGGCGGCTGAACACCGAACGCGGGACGACGGTGCTGCTGACCACCCACGACCTGGGCGACGTGGAGCGACTGTGCCGCCGGGTGCTGCTGATCGACCACGGCCGGCTGGCCTTCGACGGCACCGTGGACGACCTGCGGGCGACGGCGCCGGGGCACGCGTCGATCGAGGACGTCGTGGCCGACCTCTATCTCAGTAGCCGAGGGACTCCTCGTACTCCTCCTGCTCCTCGTCCAGCTCCGGACGGGCCCAGCGGGACGGCATGAGCACCGGGAGGAACAGCGCGACGCCGAGCAGGCCGTACACGCCGGTGGACAGCAGCGTGAGCATGCCCCGGCCGGCCTGCAGCAGCTCGGTTTGCACCGACGGCCCGGTCGGCACGAGGCTCGCGGCGCGCGACACGTCGAGGACGTAGACCACGGTCCAGGCCAGCAGCGCCATCGACGGGACGAACGCCGCCAGCGGAGACGCCCGGCCGACCAGCACCAGCCCGAGCAGCAGGCCGACGACGGCCATCACGCCCAGGGCGATCAGCATCCGCGTGTCCTTGGCCGGGTCGACGATCTGCGCCGCCCCCCGGACCGCCTCCTGGGACGCCCATCCACCACCGAGGAGAAGAGCCGCCGCGACGACAACGCCCAGGAGCAGCCCGAAGAAGTGCCGCATGAACACCGCCTTGGGTGAGAGGTCCGCGGCAACACTAGCGACAAAGAACGCCGATGGGCACCACTTCTTCGGCCGCGGCCCTGAACCGGGATCGCGCCGGCTCGGGAGCGGCCCCGACCACGTTGACGCGGCCTTCCCTCCGGCCTGACGCCCGCCGTACGGCGGGCTTCAGGCGGTGATGTCCTTGCTCGTGAGGCGCGACCAGGCGAAGGAGCCGAAGACCAGGACGTACGCGGCGAAGGCGAGCAGCCCCTGCCCCATCTGGTCGAACGCCACCGGCGCCCGCAACGCCCCGTCGAACGCGCTCCACCACGAGGTCAGCAGGAACGGCCGTACGGCCGCCAGCTGCGGGATCGCGGTCAGGACCTGGCTGACCACCACCAGCACGACGCTCGCGGCCACCGCACCGATCGGCGCCTCGGTCAGCGTGGAGACCGCGAGCGCGACCGCGCCGAGCGCGGCCAGCCCCGCGGTGGCGTACAGGACGACCACTCCGACGCGCAGCAGGGCGTCGGCCGCCGGGATCGTCACACCGGACAGGAGCGTCACCGGCCCGGCCGGGAACAGCACCAGCCCGGCCGCCAGCGCCGACAGCGCCACCAGCGCGCACGCCGCCAGGCAGAAGACCACGACATTGGCGTACTTGAGCGCGAGCAGCCTGGTCCGGCCCGCCGGGGCGACGAGCAGATAGCGCAGCGTGCCCTGGGCCGCCTCGCCGGCGATCGCGTCGCCGGCCACGACCGCCACGGTCAGCGGCAGCACGATCGGCATCATGACGCCGAACGCGGCGAACGTCAGCATCAGGCCGTTGCCCGCGATCTGGCCGATGATCGAGCCGCCCACGTCCCCGTCCGACGCGACCCGGACCGCGATCCCGACCAGCACCGGCACGACCGCGAGCACCCCGAGCATGGCGAGGTTGCGCGGGCGGCGGAACGTCAGCCCGATCTCGGAGGCCAGCAGCCGCGTCAGGTGCCGCGTCGCCCGCCCTGTCGTCCGCCCTGTCGCCGGGCCCGTCGCCTGGCCCGTCGCCCGGCCCGTCGACGGCCCGCGCGGGGCGGGCTCGGTGGCGTGGGCAGGCGACCGCTCCTCCTGCGGCGCCGTCGGCGCCTCCTCCCGCCCCGGCGACCGTGCCTGCGGGGGTGCCTGCGAGGGCGCCTGCGACACCGCTGTCCCGTTCTCATGCACCGACATCGAACCCCTCCCCCGTCAGGCCGACGAAGACCTCCTCAAGCGTGGGACGGACCACGCCGAACCCGCGCACGGCCACGCCCTCCCCGACGAGCAGCGCGCAGATCCGTTCCGGCGCCGCCTCGCCGATGCCGGCCGTGACCTCGCCGTCGCCGGCGCGCACGTCGTCCAGCCCGGCCCGGGACAGCACGGCCGCCGCCGCGCCGACGTCCGGCGTCTCCACGCGCAGGCGCGGCCTCTCGCCCGACGCGCGCAGCGCGGCGATCGGGCCCTGGGCGACCAGCCTGCCGGTACGCATGACGCCCACGTGCGTGCACAACTGCTCGACCTCGCTCAGCAGGTGGGAGGAGACGAAGACGGTCGTGCCGTCCTCGGCGATCCTCCTGATCAGGGTGCGGACCTCCCGGGTGCCCTGCGGGTCGAGGCCGTTGGTCGGCTCGTCCAGCACGAGCAGCTCCCTCGGGACCAGCAGCGCGGCCGCGATGGCCAGGCGCTGCCGCATGCCGAGCGAGTAGGCGCGGTAGCGCTTGCCCGCCGCCGCCGTCAGTCCCACCCGCTCCAGTGCCGCGCCGATCCTGGCCCGCGCCGTACGCCCGTCGGCCCGCGGGTCGGCCGCGTCGAAGCGGCGCAGGTTGGCCTCGCCCGACAGGTACGGATAGAAGGCCGGCCCCTCGACCACCGCGCCGACGCGCGGCAGCGCCCGGGCCAGCCCGGCGGGCATGGGCGTCCCGAGCAGCGACCACGTGCCGGAGGTCGGGGCGACCAGGCCGAGCAGCATGCGGATCGTCGTGGTCTTGCCCGAGCCGTTGGGGCCGAGGAAGCCGAAGACCGATCCGCGCGGCACGGCCAGGTCGACGCCGTCGACCGCCACCTGACCGCCGCGGAAGCGCTTGGTGAGACCGGACGTGACGATGGCGTGCGCGCCCGCCCCCTCGGGGGAGGGCGGGGGCGCCCCGGTGTCTTCCCGTGGCGCCCCCGCGCGCGTGCCCACCGTCACCGCGTCCACCGCGTCGACCGCGACCCCCGCTCGTCCGCGGTGCGTGGGCTCGGTCATCCCTTGGTACCCGTCTCCTGGTTCTGGGCCGCCCGGTAGAGGGCCTCCGGGGTCACGGCGCCGGCGAGCAGGCGGCCGTCGTCGGTGATCAGGATCGACACGACCTTGGTGCGCAGCAGCCGGCCGCTCCCCCAGTCTCCGCTGACCGGGGCGGCCGACGCCTTCAGGCCGTCGAGCAACGCGGCCACGTCCGGGCCGCCACGCCCCTTCTCGTCCTGCTTCTGGGCGGGGACGGCGGGCAGGGAGGTGACGAGCACGCTGTCCCAGCCGGAGCCGACGACGCGTCCCCGGTCGTGCGCCTCGGCGGCCTCCTCGGGCCGGTGGCCGAACGGCGGCGTGGCCGTCCCCTGCTCGACCTTCGCGCCGGGCGGCGGCGTGAAGGAGAAGTTCTCCGGCGCGGGTGCGGTGAACGACAGCGACTCGAAGCCGACCTCGAAGGCCGGCTCGGCCGCCCCCTTGGCGTACACCTGGACGCGCAGCGGCATCAGCTTCTCGCCGTCGAGCGCGATCCGGATGTCCTTGATCAGCGAGTCGGCCGGCTTGGGCGTCAGCACGATCTGGTAGGCCGCGCGGCCCGCGACCGTGACGTTCTCGCCGACGCTGATCGCGGTGTCGGACCCGGCCGTCTCCAGCGCCTGCCGCGCGGCCTGCTCCGGCGTCGCGAACGGCGACGCGGATCCGGACGGCAGCGGGAACGCGGTGTGCGGTGTGCCGGCGGAGGCCGGCGGGGCGGTGAGACGGGTCGCCGTGTTGGCGGCGCTGTCCCACAGCCACACCTGGTCGCCGTCGGCGATCAGGTCGGTCTCGCTCATCTCCCCCGGCAGCATGAGGCGGAACCGGTTCTCCCCCGCGTACCAGATCTTGAGCTGGTGCGACCCCGACAGCAGCGACGCCGCCATGCTCCCGGACGCTCCCGGCGACCCGGACGACCCGGACGACCCGGACGACCCGGACAGGCCGGGCAGCGCGGGCAGGCCGAGCGACGCCGTCTCCACGATCGTGCCGGACATCTGCGGCACCCGGCCGCTCTGCCAGGTGCGCGCGACGTCGGCCAGCAACTGCTCCGCCGTACGGTCCGGCAGCGAGGGGTCGCTGCGCACCGCCGCGATCACCGGGCCGGTCCCGACGGCCGCCGCCACGACGGCCACCGCCGCCACCGGCACTCCCCACCTCACGGCGCGGGCTCTCTTCGCCATTTCACATCTCCCACTATGGGCGGAAAACCTGACGACCCGAGACTGCCGGGACGTTCCTGTGCCGACGCTGAGAGGCTGAGAGGGCTCTCAGGCTCGCCGCACCCCGCACCTGCGAAAGGGTCCACACTGGGGCAATGCGGGTTCTGGTGGTGGAGGACGAGCGGCGGATGGCGGCGGCGCTGCGCCGCGGGCTGCAGGCGGAGGGCTTCGCCGTGGACCTGGCGCACGACGGGAACGAGGGCCTGCACCTGGCCCGCGTCGGCGACTACGACGTGGTCGTGCTCGACATCATGCTGCCCGGCATGTCCGGCTACAACGTGTGCAAGCGGTTGCGCGCGGAGGAGAACTGGGTGCCGATCCTCATGCTGTCGGCCAAGGACGGCGAGTACGACATGGCCGACGGGCTCGACCTCGGCGCCGACGACTACCTCACCAAGCCGTTCTCGTACGTGGTGCTGGTGGCCCGGATCCGGGCGCTGCTGCGCCGCGGCGGCGGGCGCAGGCCCGCCGTCCTGCGCGCGGGCGACCTGTCGCTCGACCCCGCGGCGCGGCTCGTCACGCGGGGCGAGGCGCCGGTCGAGCTGACGCCCAGGGAGTTCGCCCTGCTCGAGTACCTGATGCGCCGCCCGGGCGAGGTGGTGTCGAAGCCGGAGATCCTGGAGCACGTGTGGGACACCTACGACACCGACCCGAACGTGGTCGAGGTGTACGTCGGGTATCTCCGCAGGAAGATCGACACGCCCTTCGGCCGCGCCGCCCTGCAGACCGTGCGCGGGGCCGGATACCGGCTCGCGAGCGACGGCGGCTGAGCCGTGCCGGAATCACCCGGGCCCGAAATGCCCGCGCCCGAACCAGCCGCGCCCGAACCTGCCGCGCCCGAACCACGCGTGCCCGATCGCGCCGTGCCCGCTGCCGCGGAGGGCCGGCGCCTGGCGCGCGGCACGGTGGCCGTGCTCGCGCGCCCGGTGGTGTGGTGGCGGCGGCAGAGCCTGCGGTTCCGGGTGACCGCCGCGGCGACGGCCGTGCTGGCGCTCGCCCTCGCGGCGTCGGCGTACGTGTTCGTCGCGGTGCTCGGCGAAGCGCTCGTCCGCGGCATCGACGACCAGGTCTACCAGCGGGGCCGTGAGATCGTCGCGCTGTCCGACGCGAACCGGCTGTCCGATCCCGTCGTCTCGGTGGACAACACGATCGTGCAGGTGCTCGACCGGGACGGGCGGATCGTCGACGCCACCCCGAACACCGACCGCCTGGTCCCCCTGCTGCCGGCGCGGGCGCGGGAGGCGGCCGTGCGCTCCGGCGCGCCCCGGTTCCTGGACGGCAGGCCGTACGCGCTGCCGGGGCCGCTGCGGGTGCGGGCGCTCAGCGCGGACCGCGGCGTGACGGTGATCGTGGCGCGGTCGTTCGCCGAGGTGGAGAGCAGCCTGGTGACCACCGGGCACGTGCTGCTGGTCGGGATGCCACTCCTGCTCGCGCTGCTGGCGGCGGCCTCGTGGCTGGTCGTCGGGCGCACGCTGCGGCCGATCGCGCTGCTGCGGCGGGGCGCGGCCGAGGTGGGCGCCTCGGCGCGGTCCCGGCGGCTGCCGGTGCCCCAGGCGCGCGACGAGGTCCACGCGCTCGCCACGACCCTCAACGACATGCTCGGGCGGCTGGAGGAGGCCGACGCGCGGCAGCGGGCGCTGGTCTCCGACGCGGCGCACGAGTTGCGCAGCCCGCTCGCGAGCATCCGGCTGCAACTGGAGGTCGCGCTCAGCCACCCGGAGGGGCAGGACTGGAAGGAGACGGCCGAGGGGGTGCTGGAGGACACCCTCCGGCTGTCCCGCCTCGCCGAGGACCTGCTCGCGCTCGCCCGGCTCGACGAGGGCCGCCTGGGCCGGCGGGAACCGGTCGACCTGGCGGAGCTGGCCCGCCGTACGGCGGAGCGGTACGGCCTCGGCCTCGACCTCGCGCCCAGTGCGTCTCCCGTCGTAGCGCGTCCCGTCGTGCTGGGCGACGCGCTGGACCTGCGGCGGGTGCTCGCCAACCTGGTCGACAACGCGCTGCGGCACGCGGCCTCGGCGGTCCGGATCGGCGTACGCGCCGAGGGGAGCGCCGCCGAGCTCACCGTCACCGACGACGGGCCGGGCATCCCGGCCGAGGACCGCGAGCGGGTCTTCGACCGGTTCACCCGGCTCGACGACGCGCGCAGCCGCGACGACGGCGGCGCCGGGCTCGGTCTCGCGATCGTGCGCACCACGGTCGAGGCGCACGGCGGTACGGTCCACCTGGAGGACGCCTCCCCCGGACTGCGCGCCGTCGTCCGGCTCCCCCTGGCACGTTGAGGAGTTCCATGCTTCCCGAGTACGGCAGGCCCGTCACCGAACTGCTCGAAGAGCTGACCGCGCTGAAGGCGGCCGACCTGCCGGTGCGCGGCGGCAAGGTGACGGCCTACGTCTACGACACCGGCCTGCCGGAGGTGCACGAGGCCGCGCACCGGGCGTACGCGGAGATGCTCGACGTCAACATGCTCGACCCGACGGCCTTCCCCAGCATGGTCACGCTGGAGCGGCAGGTGGTCGGGGCGGTGGCCGAGCTGCTCGGGCGGCCCGGTGCGCCGGGCATCTTCACCAGCGGCGGCACCGAGTCGATCATGCTGGCGGTGAAGGCCGCCCGTGACGCCCGTCCCGGCGCCACCCGGATCGTGCTGCCGGTCACCGCGCACCCGGCGTTCCACAAGGCCGCGCACTACCTCGGCATGGAGATCGTGCCGGTCCCGGTGGACCCGGTCACCTACCGCGCCCGCGTCCCGGCGTTCGAGGCCGCGCTCGACGAGCGTACGGCGCTGGCGGTGGTCTCCGCGCCGTCCTATCCGCAGGGCGTCGTCGACCCGGTCGAGGAGGTCGCCGCGCTCGCCGCCGCGCGCGGCGTGCCGTGCCACGTGGACGCCTGCGTCGGCGGATGGCTGCTGCCGTGGCTGCGCGAGGCGGGCGCCGCGATCCCGCCCTTCGACCTGGGCGTGCCCGGCGTCACCTCGGTCTCGTGCGACCTGCACAAGTTCGGGTACGCGCCGAAGGGGGCGTCGGTGCTGCTGTTCCGCGACGCGGAGCTGCGCCGCCGGGCCTACTTCGCCTCGGCGGCCTGGCCCGGCTACACGATCATCAACGCGACCGTGCAGAGCTCGCGCTCGGCCGGGCCGCTCGGCGGCGCCTGGGCCACCCTGCAGGCCCTCGGCCGGGAGGGCTACCTGGAGCTCGGCCGCAGGACGCTGGAGGCCACCCGGCGGCTGGTGGAGGGCGTGCGGAAGATCCCCGGGCTGCGGGTGCTCGGGGAGCCCGAGGCCGCGCTGGTCGCGATCGCCGGATCCGCCGAGGTGGACGTCTTCGTGCTCGCCGACGAGGCGCGCAGGCTCGGCTGGTTCCTCCAGCCGCAGCTGTCGTACGCCGGGATCCCGGCCAACATCCACGTCACGGTCACGGGCGTGACGCTGGCGGGGGTGGACGCGATGCTGGAGGTGATCGCGGAGGCGGCCGAGGCCGCCCGGCGGCGGGGGCCCGCCGACGTGCCCGAGGGCCTGCCCGAGCTCATCGCGTCCCTCGACCTCGACGCGCTGGACGACGCCACGTTCGCCGAGCTCGCCGCGTCGGTGGGGATCGACCTCACCGCGACGGGACAGCCCGGCATGGCGGTCGTGAACGCCGTGCTCGACGCGCTGCCGGCCGCGACCCGCGAGGCGATCCTCGTCCGCTTCCTTTCGGTCCTGTACTCCTGAGGAGTCGACCGACTTTTCGCCGAACCGTTACGCGGGTCATGCCCGGCTGTCGAGCCGGGCTCGTTGTACTTATCGGTCGCTCCCTGCCGTCCCGTGCGGTCGTCGCGAAGGGAGTCGGTATGCGCAGTCGCGGAGCGGTGACCCGCGCCCTCGTCGCCGGGGCCGGCGTCACGCTGCTGGGCATAGGCGTCGCGACGGCCGGTGCCGGCGTGTTCGACGCGGGGCCGCGGCCCCGCGTCGAAGAAAACGACGGCACCGCCGTCATCCCGGTGGGATACCGGGTCACCCCGGCCGGGTCGCAGAGCGCGCTCGGGGACCTTCCACTCGTCGCCAAGCCGTTCCCGGACGGGCGGGCGGTGCTCGTGGTCAACGCGGGCCAGGGCGTCCAGTCCGTCCAGGTGGTCTCCCCGCGGGACGGCGGCGTGCCGCAGACCATCCGGTACGCCTCGCCCCAGGCGGTGTTCGCGGGGGCGGCCTTCAGCCCGGACGGGACGAAGGCGTACGTCAGCGCCGGCGGCAACAACAAGATCCGCGTATACGCCGTCGCCGGAGACCGGCTGACCGAGACCACCTCGATCCCGCTGCCCGTCACGAACCCGGACGGCCAGACGATCAATCCCTATCCGGCTCAGATCGCCGTCACCCCCGACGGCGCGAGGCTGGTCGTCGCCGATCACCTCGCCGACGCGGCCACCGTGATCACACTCGCCGACGGGACGAGCAGGACCGTGGCCGTCGGCCACGCGCCGTACGGTGTCACGATCAGCCGGGACGGCACCAGGGCGTACGTCACCGACCAGGGCGCCGAGACCGTCTCCGTGCTCGACCTGACGGCGGCCGAGCCCGCGGTCCTGTCCACGATCACCGTGGGGACCCACCCGAACCAGTCGGTCCTGGACCCGGCGCGGAACCTCCTGTACGTCGCCGACGGCGACAGCGACGACGTGAGCGTCGTCGACACCACGGCCGGCAGGACGATCCGCACCATCGGCCTGGCGCCCTACCGGGGGGCGCAGGTCGGGAGCAACCCCGACGCGCTCGCGCTGTCCCCGGACGGGAAGACGCTCTACGTCGCCAACTCCGGCAACAACGACGTCGCCGTCGTCGACACCGCCGGCGGCCGGGTCAGGGGCCTGATCCCGACGGGCTGGTATCCGACTGCCGTGGTGTCCCTCGGCGGACGGTTACTGGTGACGAACGCCAAGGGCCTGGGCGCCGGGCCCAACGACGGTCCCGGCCGTCCCGACCCCTACGGCCCCTCCGCCTCCCCCGGCCGGTACTCCGGGTCGATGATCGTCGGCACGCTGTCCCGGATCTCGCTGCCGATCCGGCGGGACCGGCTCGCCCGTTGGACCCGCCAGGTCGAGGCGGACAACGGCTTCCACGGCGCGGGCGGCGACACGACGCCGGGGGCCGCCTCCAGCGTGGTGCCGCGCCGGGCCAAGGAGCCCTCGCCCATCAAGCACGTGATCTACATCGTGCGCGAGAACCGTACGTTCGACCAGGAGCTGGGCAGCATCGGCAAGGGCGACGGCGACCCCTCGCTGAACCTCTTCGGCGACGAGTCGGCGCCGAACGCCCGCGCCCTGGCCCGGCGCTTCGTCACGATCGACAACTTCTACGCCGACGCCGAGGTGAGCGCGCAGGGCTGGAACTGGGTGGTCGCCGCCAACTCCAACCCCTACTCCGAGCAGGGATGGCCCGCGAACTACTCCCGCCGCAACCATTCCTACCCCTCGGAGAGCGACGACCCGGCCATCGCCCCCCAGAGGCCCGACGACGCCTACATCTGGCAGCGGCTCGCCAAGGCCGGCGTCTCGTTCCGGAACTACGGCTTCTACGTGACCCGCGACTCCACGGGGCGGTTCGTCGCGGGTGACCCGGTGCTCGACGCGCACACCGACCACGCCTTCACCGGGTTCGCCCTGGGCTGCCCCGACAGCCCCGGCTCCTTCGAGCCCCGGGCCGCCACGTGCGGCCCCACCGACCGGTTCACGGAGTGGAAGCGGGAGTTCGACCGGTACGTGGCCGACGGCGGTCTGCCGGCCGTGCAGTTCGTGCGCCTGCCCAACGACCACACCGCCGGCACCAGGGCCGGCTCGCCCACCCCGCGGGCGTACGTCGGCGACAACGACTGGGCGCTCGGCAAGCTCGTGGAGAGCGTGTCGCACTCGAAATTCTGGAAGTCGACCGCCGTCTTCGTCACGGAGGACGACTCCCAGAACGGCCCCGACCACGTCGACGCGCACCGCACGGTCGCCCTGGTGATCAGCCCCTACACCCAGACCGGACGGGTGGACTCCACCTTCTACAGCACCGCGTCGATGCTCCGCACGATCGAGTTGTTCGCCGGGTTGCGCCCGCTGACCCAGTTCGACGCGTATGCCACCCCGATGATCGGGTCCTTCACCGGCAAGCCCGTCTTCACGCCGTACCGCGCGATCCGGCCCGGCACCATGGCCGAGGTGAACGGCGCGAACGCCCCCATGGCCGCGCAGTCCGCCGAGCAGAGCCTGGGCAAGGAGGACCAGATCGACGAGCAGGTCTTCAATCAGGCCATCTGGAAGAGCGTCAAGGGTGACACGTCGGTCATGCCGGCGCCCAGGCACTCGCCGCGGGGATCCGTGCCCCGCGACCAGGCCGGGAGGCACGCGGACGACGACTGACGGCGGCGGTTTTCCGGAGATCCGGAAAGCTGTTTTCGACCCCGCCCGTCTCTCCGATCTTCACCTGCCCGGTGGACGCCCGCCCGCCGCACGTCACCTGGCGTTGATCCAATTCCTGCCGTCACAGCCACGAGCAAGCGAAGGTATCGACGTGCACCACAACAGCTTCCGGCGCCGGGCGGCGGTCTCGGCGGCCCTCGCCGTGACGGCGGCCGTCTCGGCGCTGACCGCCCTGCCGGCCGGCGCCGCCGAGGCCGCGCCGCCGCCCGTGGACGTCCAGCTCCTGTCCGTCACCGACCTGCACGGCTACCTGACGCCGCAGAACGACGCGGCGAACGGCACGGTGAAGGACGCCCAGGGCCAGACGATCGTGGTGGGGGGCGCGCCGTACATCGCCGCCCACCTGAAGAACCTGAGGCGGGGTCACGAGAACTCCATCACCTTCACCACGGGCGACGACTTCAGCGGCTGGCCGGTCGAGGTGGCCTACCACCAGGACGAGCCGACCGTCGAGTTCCTCAACTCGATCGGCGTGGAGTTCGCCGCAGTGGGCAACCACGAGCTCGACCGGACGCCGGAGTTCCTGCGCGACCACATGGGCAAGGGCCGCTGCTTCGGCGTCGCCGACGAGGACAGCTGCTTCACCGACTCGACCGGCCACCGGTTCCGCGGCGCGGACTACACGATCTCCTCGGCCAACATCACCCGCAGGGGCTCCACCACGCCGATCCTCAAGCCGTACGTGATCAAGCACGTGAAGGTCCGCGGCGGCAGGGACGTCCGGATCGGCTTCATCAACCTGACCACCCCGACGACTGTCGCCGGTTCGACGTCGTACCAGCCCGAGCTGGACAACCTGCCACTGCTGGAGACCGCCGACAGGTACGCCGCGGAGCTCAAGCGCCAGGGTGTGGAGGCCATCGTGGCCAACGTCCACGAGGGCGGCTCGGCGGGCGGCTTCTACGACGGATGCACCAACCCGTCGGGGCCGGTCGTCGACTTCGCCAGGCAGGTCTCCCCCGACATCGACGCGATCGTCACCGGCCACTGGCACGCGCTGTTCAACTGCGTCATCCCCGACCCGGCGGGCAACCCCCGTCCCGTGGTGGAGGCGGGCAACCACGGGCGCCTGATCAGCGAGATCAACCTCAGGATCGACCCGAGGACGGGCGACGTCATCCGCTCCGCCACCACCGCCGTGAACCACCCGGTCACCCGGGACGTCACCCCCGACCCCGCGGCGGCGCGGCTCGTCGACTACTGGAAGGCCAGGTCCGCGCAGACGGCCGCGCGCCCGGTCGGCAGGATCAGCGGCGACATCACCCGGGCCCGCGCCGCCGACGGCGAGAGCACGCTGGGCAACCTCGTCGCCGACGTGGAGTACGCGGACGCGCTGCGGACGGCCGGCGGGCCGGTCGACCTGGCGCTGGTGGCCACGGCGCCGCTGAAGGGCTCCGCCAGCCTGCGCGGCGACCTGCGCTTCGCCAAGGGGACCAACCCGGCGGACGCCGACGGCACCGTCCTGTTCGGCGAGGCCTGGGCCACGTACGGCTACGCGAACCCGGTGCTCACCGTCTCGCTCACCGGGCGGCAGATCGAGCAGGCGCTGGAGCAGCAGTGGCAGACGCAGGCCGACGGCACGGTGCGGTTCGGCCCGCTGGCGGTCTCGGCCAATGTCCGGTACTCCTATGACGCCTCCCGGCCGGTGGGCGACCGGATCGATCCCTCTCAGGTGCTGATCGGCGGCGCTCCGCTGGACCTCGGGAGGACCTACCGGGTGGCCGCCCTCGCGTACACCCTGATCGGGGCGGACGGCTTCGACGCGCTGACCTCCTTCACCGACCCGGTGCGGGGGTCGCGCGACTACGACGCGTTCCGCGCCTACTTCGAGGCCAACGAGACGGTCGCTCCCCCCGCGCTCGACCGGGTGACCGCGCTCTGACCCCCACCGGTGGGGCCGTCTCCCCTCCCGGAGGCGGCCCCGCCGTGTCGATCCCGGCCGCCGTCGGCAGCGCTCCGCCAGCGTTCACGACACCCGTACGTCACGTCGCAACGGCGGCCGGCTGCCGACCAAGTGACCCGACGTGGAAGCGACCAACGAACCGGAGCCCCCGTGCACCTTCGCAAGTTTCTGTTGAGCCTGACCCTCGCGCCCGCACTCGCCGCGCCGGCGGCCGCCCACGCATCGACGGCGGGCGGACCCGGAGTGTTGCCGCAGAAGACCCACTTCGACCTGCAGGCCCATCGTGGCGGCATCGGCATGACGACCGAGGAGTCGCTGGAGGGCTTCGCCAAGGCCCTGCGCCTCGGGGTCAGCACCCTGGAGCTGGACACCCACGTCACCAAGGACGAGAAGGTCGTCGTCAACCACGACCGGCAGATCAGCGCCCAGAAGTGCCGCGACACCGGGCCGGTCGTGCCCGGCGACCCGATGTACCCCTACGTCGGCAAGTACATCAAGGACCTGACCCTGGCGCAGATCAAGACCATGGACTGCGGATACCGGCAGCTGCCCGGGTTCCCCGAGCAGGAGGTGATCCACGGCTTCCGGATGGCCGAGCTCAAGGACGTGCTGGACCTCGTCAAGAGCTACCGCGCCAAGCAGGTCATGTTGAACATCGAGACCAAGGTCGAGGCGGGCGCGCCGGAGCAGACCGCGCCGCGCGAGCTGTTCGTCCGCCGGGTGTACGAGGAGATCCACGCCTCGGGGATCGAGGACCAGGTCACCATCCAGTCCTTCGACTGGGGCGCGCTCAACGAGATGCACCGGCTCGCCCCGAGTTGGCCGCTGGTGGCGCTGACCAACTACGACTTCCTCCAGGTGGGCAGGCCCGGCGCCTCGCCGTGGCTCGGCGGGCTCGACGCCGACGACTTCGGCGGCGACTTCGTGAAGGCCGCCGCGGCCATCCCCGGCGTCACGGCGCTGTCTCCGGTGTACGGCTTCCCGCAGAACGGGAAGATCGGCGACCCCGGTTTCCGCTTCTACGTGGACGAGGCAATGGTGGCGCAGGCGCACGCACGCGGCCTGAAGGTCATCCCGTGGACCTGCGACGACCCGGCGACCATCGAGGCTCTCATGGACATGGGCATCGACGGCGTCATCACCGACTATCCGAACGTCGTCCGCCAGATCATGGCCGACCGCGGCATGCGGCTGCCGAAGGCCCACGAGCCGCGCTGACGGTCGCGACCCGATCAGGAGGCGAGGCTCGCGCGACTACGACGCGTTCCGCGCCTACTTCGAGGCCGACGAGACGGTCGCTCCCCCCGCGCTCGACCGGGTGGCCGCGCTCTGAGGTCCCGCCCGCGTCCGGCGCCGCGGCAGGGCCGGCTCCCCACCTGGAGGCGGCCCTGCCACGGCGCGCGCTCCACCCCAGAGGCGGTCGCTGACCCGGCTCTCACAGGGCAGCGCTCAGAGGGCGGCGCTCAGGGGATGGCGCTCAGGGGGTGGCACTGCGCGGCGGCGACGTCCTCGCGCCGGTCCTCCCTGCCCTCCGCGCCGCCAGGGCCGGCCCCGCCACGGCGAACGCCAGCGCCACCAGCAGCGCGCTGACCCACAGCGGAGCGCGGAAGCCCAACCCCGCGCCGATGGCGGCCCCGCCCAGCAAGGGCCCGGCGGTCGCGCCCACGTTGAAGGCGGCGGTCGCGAACGAGCCACCCAGGGACGGCGCTTCGGCCGCCGCGTAGAGCGCCCGCGTGATCAGCGTGGAGCCGACGGCGAACGACAGCGTGCCCTGCACGAAGACGAGCACGAACACCGCCGCCGCGTCGCCCGCGGCCACGCCGAACACGATCCAGCCCGCCAGCAGGGCCAGGCCGCCGGGCACCAGCAGCCGCATCGGCCGCCGGTCCGCCATCCGGCCGCCGATCGACACTCCCGCGAACGACCCCAGGCCGAACAGCGCCAGCAGCACCGGCACCCACTGCCGGCCGTACCCGCCGACCTCGGTGACCACCGAAGCCAGGTAGGTGAACGTGCAGAAAGTGGCGCCATTGACCAGCGCGCCCAGCAGCAGGGTCACGAGCAGCCGGGGCCGGCGCAAGGCCCGCAGCTCCCGCCGCGCCTCGGGCACGGCCGCGTCCGGCGGCGTGGCCGGAACCGAGCGCGCGACCGCGACGACGGCCGGCGCCGAGACGACCGCCACCGCCCAGAACGCCGAGCGCCAGCCCCACACCTGGCCGAGCACGGCACCGGCGGGCACCCCGGCCACGCACGCGAGCGTGATCCCGCCGAGCAGTACGGAGGCGGCCCGGCCCTTGGCGCCGGGTCCCGCCATGGCGGTCGCCGTCGCGAGACCCACGGCCAGGAAGCCGGCGTTGGCCAGCGCTCCGGCGACGCGGGTGGCCAGCAGGACGGCGAAGCTGGTGGTGACCGCCCCGGCCACGTGCACGATCATGAAGGCGGTCAGGAAGACCAGCAGCGCCCGCCGTCTCGGCCACCGCAGGCTGAGCACGGCCGTCAGCGGCGCGCCGACGATCATCCCAACGGCGAAGGCCGACGTCAGCGCCCCGGCGGCCGGGACGGACACCTGCAGGTCGCGGGCGATGTCGGGGACCAGGCCCGACAGCATGAACTCGGACGTCCCCTGGGCGAAGACCGCCAGTCCGAGCATGTAGATGGCGATTGGCATGACAACTCCACACCGCGTGGTGAATATCGCGAAAGGTCGACGCGGCGAGCCACGGAGAACCACAGCCGGACGATGAGGGAGGCGTCCAGCCGGGCACACGAGGTCACCGCGCGAGGGAACCCGGGTTCCGGCGAGGCACATGTGGCCGTCACGTCGGCGACTGTGGTGCGGAGCCCGGGAGAAACGGCCCGTACGACGGTGGTTCGGTGGCAGGGTTCGGTGGCAGGCAGAGCGCAGCGACGCCGTAACGGACGCGACGGCACCCCAGCACGGCACACAGCACGGCAAGCACAGCTGCGGACACAACGCTGCAGCGCAGCGCGGCAAGCACAGCAGGGCAAGCACAGCGCGGCAGCACAGCGCCGCAACGAGCACGGCAGGACAGCACGGCGAACACCGCGCGGTGAGCCAGCGCTGCGGCTCAGTGCGGTAGGACAGCTCAGTGCGGTAGGACAGCTCAGTGCGGTAGGACGGCTCAGTGCGGCCAGGTCAGCCGTGGGACGGCTCAGCCACCGAATGACCGGTGGCTAGCGTCTCGACGCCTCGGGGCTCGACATGGCCGTCACGTTAGCCACGGCGCAAGCGCCCTGTCCACCGCTTTGATCGCGGTTCTGGTTCCATCACGGTCCGGAGGCGGGGCGGCCGCGGTCGTCCCGCCGGAAGGCCGGAAGGGCCGAGGCGTCCCGGACCGTCCGAGGCCATGCCGGGACTGGGGCGGGACTGGGCCGGGACTGGGCCGGGGCGTGCCAGAACCGTGCCACGGCCCTGCTAGGACCGCGTGCCGCCGAGGCGGGCGACGACCGCGAGAGCCGTACGGGCGCTCGCCGCGTCGTGGACGCGGAACACCCGGGCGCCCAGCAGCGCCGACACTGCGAGCGTGGCCAGCGTGCCCGCGTGGCGCTCCTCCACGGGCAGCCCGCCCAGCGTCTCTCCCACGAAGTCCTTGTTGGAGACGGCCACCAGCACCGGCCACCCGGTGGCGGTCAGCTCACCGAGCCGTCTGCTGACCTCCAGCGAGTGCCAGGTGTTCTTGCCGAAGTCGTGAGCCGGGTCGATCAGGATCGCGTCGCGCCGGACTCCCGCGGCGACCGCCCGCTCCGCGAGGTCCGTCGTGTACGCGACCACGTCGGCCACCACGTCGTCGTACGCGATGCGGTGCGGCCGGGTGCGCGGCTCCGCCCGCCCGGCGTGCGCGCAGACCAGGCCGATGCCGTACGCCGCGGCGACCTCGGCGAGCTTGGGGTCCACGCCGCCCCAGGTGTCGTTGAGCAGGTCGGCCCCGGCCTCGGCGACGACCTTGGCGACCTCCGACCGCCAGGTGTCGACACTGATGATCACGCCGGGGTGCCGGTCCCGCACCGCGGCAACGACCTCCGCCACGCGGCGTATCTCCTCGGCCGGGTCGACCTCCGAGCCGGGACCGGCCTTCACGCCGCCGATGTCGACGATGTCCGCCCCCTCCTCGATGAGGCGGGAGGCGGCGTCGACCGCGGCGGAGAAGGCGTAGGTCGATCCCCTGTCGTAGAAGGAGTCGGGGGTCCGGTTGACCACGGCCATGACCGCGAAGTCGCCGGGACCGAAGGCACGGCCGCGCAGGCGCAGGACGGCCGGCCGGCCGGGCGCCTCGGCGGGCATCGGCGTAGTGGACATCGCCGCCAGCGTACTAGGTGAACGTCGTCCTATCGCCTGCCCGCCGGGAGCGCGGCCTGGAACGGTCCAATCGCGGGGCATGCGTCACGCCGCTGAGCCGCCCTCGGCCAGTGCCACGAAGTCCTGCGCCATCGTCGGCAGCCGCCGCCGGGCGTGCACGACCGCGATGATCTTCCGGAGCGAGGGATCGAGCGAGCGGACCACCAGGCCGGCCCTGCCCGCCTGCTCGGCCATGCCCCGATACCACAGCAGCGAGGCCCGCCCCTCCCGTACGGTCCGCAGCCAGCCCCGGCGCTCGTCGGATTCGACGGCCGGAATCGGGCGGACGCCGTACGTGGCGAAGATCTGGTCGAACTCCCTGCGGCGGGGGCTGGCGGGGGCGGGCAGCACCAGCCGCATGCCGTCCAGCCGGGCCACGGGGACGGGGTCGGGCAGGTCGAGGCCGGGCGGGGAGATCAGCACGATCTCCTGGCGTTCGAGCGGGTGGCTCACCAGGTCGGTGGGCACCGGGAGGTCGGTCAGCCCCAGATCGGCGCGCTGCTCGCGGACCGCGCTGACCACTTCCTCCCGGCCCTCGCACCGCACGATGTGCACCCGGATCCCCGGATGCTCGGCGGCGTAGGCGGGCAGCAGGCGCCCGGCGAGACCGGGCTCCAGGCTCGGAGTGGACGCGATCCGCAGTTCGGCGCCGGAGGAGTTGCCCTGCGTGGCGAGGGCTTCGATCTCGGCCACCGCGTCGAGGGCCTCGCGGGCCAGCTTCACGACCCGGCGTCCCTGGGCCGTCACGACGACCCCGCGGCCCGAGCGCGCGAAAAGCGTCATTCCGAGTTCACGTTCCAGGTCGCGTATCGCGCGGGACAGGGCGGGCTGCGCGATATAGAGCGATCTGGCGGCATCGGTCATGGTGCGGTGCTCCGCAGTGGCGACCACGTAGCGGAGCTGCTGCAGATTCATGCGAAAAACGCTAGGGCAGACGAGCCCGGCGATTCCGGAACATCGCAGAGATCACGCCGCTCGATTACACATCGTGCCCGACATCTGCTACATCCGTGATGGATGGGAAAACAGTATCCTTTTGCCCCAAATCCACAAAGGGGGCAATGTCGTGGCGCAGCAGTACCCTCCCCAGGAGCCACCCGGGGGGAGTTCTTCCTATTCAGGTCCGCCGTATTCGCCGCAAGCGGAGGCTGTGCCCGGCTCACCGGACGGACCGCAATCCCCTGGCACGGTGCCGGGGCCGTACGGCCCGCCGGGATGGGGCGGCCCTGAGGGCGGCGCGTGGCAGCCGGGGCCCGGCGCCGCTCCCTACCCACCGGCGGCGCAGCCCGGCCCCCCTCCAGGCCCGGGACACTTCGGGAACCCAGGGAACCCAGGGAACCCAGGGAACGCGGGGAACTTAGGCGCGGGCGGGCACGCCTGGGGTGGCGTGGCAGCCGGGGCCTCCCCCGGCACCGCCCCCTACCCCGCTCCCCAGCAGCCGGTGGGACAGCAGCAGAACGGCCCCTATCCGCCTGGGGCGCATCCCCAGGGCCCGGCCGCGTACCCGGCGAACGCCTCGCCCCAGGGCGGCCCCCATCCTTACGGCGCGCCTCAGGGCCCGCCGGCGTACCCCGCGAACGCCTCGCCGCAGGGCGGTCCCCATCCTTACGGCGCGCCTCACGGCCCGGCCGCGTACCCCGCGAACGCCTCGCCCCAAGGCGGCCCCCATCCTTCAGGCGCGCAGCCTCACGGCGCCGTCTCCGGCATGCCACAGGGCGGCGCCTCCTATCCGCAGAGCGGACCGCAACAGGGCGGCGTCCCGTACCCCGGATCGCACGGCGGGGCGCCGTACCCGCAGGCCGCGTCGCCCTACAGCCGTGGCGCGTACCCGGGGGCCGAGGCGCAGGGCGGCGCCTACGCGCCGAACGGCCCGCACCCGGGCGCGACGCCCTACCAGCCCGGGGTGCCGCTCCAGGGCGGTGCTCAGCCGCATCCACAGGCCCCCGCGTGGCCGGACGGGAGCGGACCGTACGCACAGTCCGTCGCGCAGTCCGTCGCCCAATCCCCCGCGCAGCCGCACGCGGAGCCCTACGCGCAGTCCTACCCACCTCCGCCGTCCCCCGCCGCCCCGGCGGGCACGCCCCCGGGCGCTCCGTACGCCCCGCCGAACGGGGCGGCCGGCCATCCGGGAAGCCAGGCGTACGCGCCGGGCGGGCTCGGGTATCCGCCGAATTTCCCGGCTCCGCCAGGGGACATGGCGGCCCCCGTCCCGTCGCAGGGCATGCCGTTCCAGGCCGCGCCACCACAGGCACCACCACAGCCGGCACCCCCGGCGGCGCCTCCACAGTCGGCACCACAGTCGGCACCACAGGCGGCACCACAGGCGGCACCGCCGGCAGCGCCACCCCAGGGAGCTCCGTTCCAGATGCCGCCGCAGGCAGCACCGCCGCAGGGGCCGGGATGGGCGCCGCAGCCGCCGCCTCCCCCGCGCGGGCCCGCTGCCCCCTATCCGCCGCCCGCCTGGCGCCCGCCCCGCCGCAAGTCCGGCGCGGGGGCGGTCGTCGGCGCGCTCATGGGCGTGCTGGCGCTGGTTTTCGTGCTCGTCGTGGTCGTGAGCGCGCTGGCCGGCCTGTCGGACCACGACGAGTCCGTCTCGCCGGTCGCGATTCCGACCTTCACCTTCTCGCCGTTCCCGTCACACGAGGCCACCACGGACACGAGACCGACGCAGAAGCCCACCTCGCGGCCCACGACGCGGCCGACTCCGGTGCTCAACCGGACGACGAAGAACAACACCGTCTACCGGGCCGGGTCGCTGGCCAAGACGAACTGCCGGGCCGGGAACGCCAGCATCTACAACCACGCCCAGTTCAAGGCGCTGATCCTCAAGACCGGCGCGTGCATGGGCAAGGCGTGGGCGCCGGCGCTGCAGCGGGTCGGGATCGACTGGAGCCCGCCCAACTACATGATCGCGGCCCGCAAGGGCAGGGGCGCGTGCGGCGACTATCCCTCACCCGGCAGCAACGTGCCGTACTACTGCCCGAGCAACAGCACGATCTACGCCTCCACCTCCGCCATGGCGAGGGAATACGGCTCGCTCGGGTCGTGGAACGGGATCATCATCAGCATGATGGCCCACGAGTACGGCCACCACATCCAGAGCCTGTCGGGCATCTCCGACTCCTGGTGGCGGCAGACGCTCGACTCCTCCTCGCGCAGCGGCAGGATGGCGCTGAGCCGCCGGCACGAACTGCAGGCGACGTGTTTCGGCGGCATGTTCATGCGGTCGGTCGCCGCCTCGTATCCGATCGACGCCACCCGGCGCAACACGCTCCTGTGGGCGTACGGCCACCTGGGCGACCCGCCGGGAGGGCCGCGCGACCACGGGAACACGCGCAGCAACGCCGCGTGGTTCCGCCAGGGTTACACCCGCCCGATGGCCTACCAGTGCAACACCTGGGTCGTCGGCTCCAGTTCCGTGTCATGATCGGCCCTCTGGCTTACGTCTACCTTGTCCGGATATGGGGGTTAGAATCCCTAGCCACAGCTTCGGAGGAGAGAGCGGTGAACCATGCGAGGCGGGGGTCCCGCTGACGACGCCGGGGGTCCCCCGGAAGGTCAGCGTGCAGGTCGGCGTGGTGGGAGTGGGAACGACAAGGAACCCACGGGCCCGCCGCCCACGCCGCCCGCGCCGCCCACGGCCGCCGCGCGCGGCGGGACGCCGCGTTTCGGCCCTCCGCTGACCACCGCCTCCCTGATCGGCTGGACGGCGCTGTCGGCCGTCCTGCCCGGGGCGGCCCACCTGAGGGCGGGCAACCGCCGCACCGGGATCGCGCTGCTGGCGACGTTCGGCGTCGTGCTGGTCGCCCTGGTGGTCCTGGCCCTGCGCCTGAAGGACAACGCCGGGGCCGCGCTGCGCGGCAGCACGCTGACCGCCATCATGGGCGGCGCCGCCGTGTGCGCGCTCGCCTGGTTCACGCTCGTGCTCCTGTCGTTCATCGCCCTGCGCCCGCAGCGCCTGCCGCAGACCGGGCAGGTCGTGTCCGGCATCGTCGTGGGCGTGCTGTGCGTGGCCGTGATGGCGCCGTTCGCCTTCACCGCGAACACGATCAGGACGGCCAGCCAGTTACTCGACGACGTCACGGCCCCGGTGGAGGGCTCGACCCCCGTCCCCGTACGGGCCGAGGACCCGTGGAACGGCCGCACGCGGGTGAACTTCCTGCTGGTGGGCGGCGACGCGGCGGGCAACCGGGTCGGGGTGCGCACCGACTCGATGACCGTGGCCAGCGTGAACGTCGCCACCGGCAACACGGTCCTGTTCAGCCTGCCGCGCAACCTCCAGTACGTCCGCTTCCCCCCGACCAGTCCCCTTCACAAGGTGTTCCCCGACGGCTTCAACGCCGAGGGGCAGGGCCTGCTCAACTCCGTCTGGTACTACGCCGACAACAACCCCCAGATCATGGGCGGCAAGAACAGGGGCGCGCAGGCGCTGAAGGACGCCATCGGCTACACCCTGGGCCTGCACATCGACTACTACGCGATCGTCGACATGTACGGCTTCGCGGCCCTGATCGACGCGGTCGGCGGGCTCAAGATCCGGGTCGAGCAGGACATCAGGTGGGGCGGGAAGTTCGGCACCGCCGGGACCATCAAGGCCGGCTACCGGACGCTGAACGGCGAGGAGGTGCTCTGGTACGGCCGCTCGCGGGTGGACAGCGACGACTTCTCCCGCATGGCCCGCCAGCGCTGCGTCATCGGCGCGCTCGCCCAGCAGGTGACCCCGGCCACGGTGCTCGCGAACTTCAACAAGATCGCCTCGGCGGCCCGGCACATGTTCCGCACCGACATCCCCCGCGACCTGCTGGAGCACCTCGTCCCGCTCGGCATGAAGGTGCGGAACGCCAAGATCACCAGCCTTCAGTTCGTGCCGCCGCTCATCTACACGGGCAACCCGGACTGGGCCAAGATCAGGCAGCTGACCAAGGACGCGATCCGGGAGTCGATGTCCGACCGGGGCGCCGTCGCGGCCACCGCCTCGCCGATGACGTCCGCCGGATCGGCGGCGTCCGCCACTCCCTCCGGCTCGCCCGGCCGGTCCTCGTCGCCCTCCGCGTCGCCGAGCCCGTCGCCCTCCCGTACGCCGGTCGTCGCCGGGGCGACCCCCCGCAGGACGCCCACCCCGAACGACAAGGCGGCCAAGAGCCTGTCGGAGCTGTGCGGCTTCTGAGCGAGGGCTTCTGACCGGGCCACACCAGAGGGTTTTTCCGCGAAGGCGTGGACGCCGCCTTCGGGATGCAGCATGGTTGTCACGTAACGTATCCACCCAGTCACAATCCGCCTAGTAACGGAGTGGACTCGTCGTGCGCGTACTCATCCAGTTGCGTCCGTCCCCCGATCTGGTCGCCGCCGTCGCCGACCCGTCGGTCCCGTCGGCGGCGTCGGACGTGGCCGACGGCCTGCCCGGGGTCGTCCTCGACCACTCGTACGCCCCCGTGGCCGTGCCCCGCCCGATGCCCGCCTCCCCCGGCGGGGACCCGTTGTCGCTCAACCAGCCGCTGGTCTTCTCCTTGGCGCCCCGGGACGCCTCGGTCGTGGTCCGCGGGGAGATCGCCGACGACGAGGTCACCAGCAGGGTCGCCCTCCTGCCCGCGGCCCGGCGGGACGTGGTCGCGGTGTACGCCGACCCGGCGATCGAGACCACGCTCACCTGTGGGGGCGACCCCGCCGTCGGCGACTGGCACGACGTCGAACGGCTGCTGCGGGTGCCCGACCTGACGGCCGAGGGGCTGGACGGCTCCGGCGTCCCCCTCGCGGTCATCGACACCGGCATCAACGCGGCGTACGTCAAGGCCGCCCGCGGCCACGACGTGACGGTGGATCACGAGCGGAGCTGGAACCCCCAGAGCGTGTCCGGAACCCCCGGGGACTTCCCGGTCGACCACGGCACGATGTGCGCCTTCGACGCGCTGATCGCCGCGCCCAAGGCGTCGCTGGTGGACGTGCCCGTGCTGCTGTCGCGGCGGCAGGGCGGCTCGACGCTCGACGGGCTGCTGTCCGACGCGATCGCCGCGTACGCCCACCTGCGCGAGGTCCTCGACGCCCAGCCCGCCGAGTCGCGGGCGCTCGTGGTCACCAACAGCTGGGGGTCGTTCTCCCCGCGCTGGGACTTCCCGCCCGGCCACCCCGGCAACTACTCCGACAACCCCGCCCATCCGTTCAACCTGATCGTCGGCAGCCTGGCCGAGGCGGGGGCGGACATCCTGTTCGCCGCGGGCAACTGCGGGACGCAGTGCCGCGACAGCAGGTGCGCCTACCCCGACCGGCCCATCGTCGGGGCCAACTCCCATCCCCGCGCGCTGTCGATCGCCGGGATCGACACGGCGGGGACGCGGGTGGGTTACTCCTCTCAGGGCCCCGGGCGGCTGGCCGCGCGCAAGCCGGACGTCTGTGCCTACACGCACTTCGCCGGCTCGGGCGCGCTCGGCGACGGCGAGCCCGACTCGGGCACCTCGGCGGCCTGCCCCGTCGCGGCCGGGCTGGTCGCCGCCGTCCGCTCCCGCTGGCCCTCCACCGTGCTGCCGCCCGCCCAGCTCCGCACCCTGCTCCGCCGGACGGCCGATGATCGCAGTGCCGTAGGGTATGACAACGACTACGGGTACGGCGTGGTGGACGCCGCCGGCATCATCGCCGCGCTGCGCCGCCGGGCGGCGAAGGCCGCCTGAAAGACACAGCGCGGCGAAGGCGGCCTGAAAACCGCAGCGCCGCGAAGGCGGCCTGAGAGCCGCCGCGCCGCCCGGTGATGAGACGTCCGACCAGAGGGAGGCGGGGCCGGTGCCCGAGGTGCTCATCACCGTGCGGCTTCCCGCGCCCGCGACACTGGAGGCCGCCATGCGGCGGCTGGGTCTCAGCGAGGACGAGGTCGACACCGTCTACGGCCTGGTTCCGGTCGATCCCGGCAGGAACCTGTACGTCCTGCGGGTGACGGAGGACGCCGGACGGCGCGTCGGCGACCCGGACACCGGGAAGGCGGACGGCGGGCCGTACTCCGATCCGCCCATCGAGCCCTACGGCCCGCCGCGATGACCGCTCCTATCTGGGTGGTGTCCGGTCCGCCGGGCGCGGGCAAGTCAACCGTCTGCGACCTGCTGCTGGCCCGCCTCGACCCCGTGCCCGCCCTGCTCGACAAGGACACGATGTACGGCGGCTTCGTCGAGGCCACGCTCGCCGCGTACGGCAGGCCGCCGGGCGAGCGTGAGGGGCCGTGGTACGACGAGCACGTCAAGCGGCACGAGTACGCCGGAATGACGGCGACGGCCAGGGAGATCCGCTCCCACGGCTGCCCTGTGATGCTCGGCGGGCCCTTCACCTCCCAGGTGCACGACGCGGCGCTCTGGCACGCGTGGGTGGAGGCGCTGGGCGGGCCCGAGGTGCGGCTGGTCTGGATCCGCTCCGACGGTGCGGCACTTCGTGAGCGGCTGATCCGCCGGGGCCTCGCCAGGGACGGGCAGAAGCTGGAGAGGTTCGCCGAATACCTGCGCGCCATCCGCGTCGACGAACCGCCCGCCGTGCCGTACGACGAGGTCGACAACCGCCTCGGCGCCCCGCCCCTCGCCGGCCAGATCGACCGGCTCGCCGCCTCCGCCGGCGGCTGACCGGTCACGACGCGGCCGGTCCGGCACGTCCTCACCCGACCGCCGTTCATGGTTCTCCGCCCCGCGAAAAGGGCGGCCATTTCCACCGTTTGCCTCCCGCCCGGATCGGCGGCCACGAGCCGTTCTGTACGACGAATTCGGCAGGCGAATCGACCCGATTGCGTTGGAGCAGCAGGTCACGGACCCTCTTGGCCGTCGGCAGACTGTACGGGAGAATGTGCGAGTGTGTTACGACGAATGATCCGCCGTTCCGGATAGAACGGTTATGTTTACCGAACCATTGCATCGTAAATAATCTTGCTGCCTGAGTCGTCGCTGTCATCGACACCAGGGGGAGTCCGGGCTGTATGACCGTTCCATCACGCGACTCCCGGCCATCGCCGAAGCCAGAATCATCGCCTACTCCCCCACCGGCGTCACCCCAGCCGTCTCACGGCGCTTCGGCTCCCGTCCCGTCGCCGAGCGCGGAACCGATGCCCACGGCCCCGCCGACCGTGCCGGCGCCCACTTCCTCGGCGCGGACCGTCACGGCCGGCCGCCCGGAACCCACACCGCCGCCCGAGGGCTGGGTGAACCGCGGCGGAGGCTTCGCCGGAATCGACCCCACCGCGATGGAGAACTTCGAGCGCGGACTCGGCCGAGCGCAGGACGCCATCGGCCGTACCGAGCCGCGGCTTCGCGGCATGTTGCAGCGGCTCGACCTGGACACCTCCCGTCTGGGCGCTCTGCGCGAGGCGCGGGGCTGGATCGAGACGGCACGCCCCGACCTGCGGCGCCGCGGCGACACGATCCGCGCCGAACAGGGCGAGTGGGCCGCCTCCCCCTCTCTGCCCGGCGGTATGACCGCCTTCGACGAGGGCCTGTACGGCAAGACCGGCCGGGATCCCGACGTGTACGCGGCGGTGAGCAAACTGACCGAAGCGAGCTCGAACGGCGAAATCGACGAGAAGACCGTGGCGGCGCTGGAGAAGCGCGCGGGGAACGCCTCCTTCACCCTGGCACTGATGAACGCGTTGGGCGCCACACCACTTCGCAACCTACTGGTGAAGACCGTCGAGCACGACGATGACAACGCCATGCAGCGCTTGCAGAAGGCCCTCGGCAAGGCCCTCGGCATCGCCAGCCCACGCCTGAGCCCGGTCTACCGGGACGAACTCACCGGCGCGCTCGACAAGGCCATCGTCGACTGGCGTCCGGGCTACGCCTTGGCACTGGCGCTCACCCACGGCACCTTCGCCTCCGCCTTCCTCGTGGCGGTGGCCAGAAAGATCGACAAGAGAGCGTCGGCGATGTCGGGCGAGCCCGCCATCAGGAAGACCCTCATGCAGGCCCTTGCCCGCAACGCGACAGCGGCCCAGGATTTCTTCCTGGGCGATCCCGCAGCGCTCGAACGCTACCTGTCGTGGCCCTACATGCCGGACGACGGTGCGGCCCTGGGCGCGGCACTCGAGGCCGCCATGCTCACCTTCCGCGACCACGACGGCACACCGGACCAGCCTTCTCGCGGATACCTGTCCGCCCAGCTGGCCTCCCAGTTCCTCCACCTTGAAGCCAAGCGGATTCTTGAAGGTTCCCCGCACGCCGTTCCCCCCATCACCACCGCCAAAATCCTCGCCGGCTACATCCTCGACGTGAACCGCGTCGCGCCTGATTCCGGTGACGCGATCGTGCCCGGCGTCTCGTACACAGACGATCCCAGCATCCCCGGACCGGTCGACTGGGGGCTGCGCGTCACGAGGGAAGCAGTGCATGAGGTAATGAAAGAGGCATTCGCCGACCCCGGCGCCTTCAGCATTGTCATGACCGCTGAGACGGCGTTCGCCAAGAGACTCCTCGATCACGGCGCCGCCGAGATGGCCCGCACACACCGCGATGAGAAGCTTTCAACCGAATCTCAATGGATCGGCGCAGGATTCGGATTGATCACGGACGCGGCCGGGCTGGCGAACATAGAACAAGGAAAGGATCTCGACGAAGCGCAGGAGAGGAACATGAAGATCCTCACCGCCATCGCGAACACCGGCCTCGCGATACCGCAATCAGGAGCCTGGCCGGTCATCGCGGGAATCGCGGGGGCCTGGACAGGCCGGATAGAGGACAGCGCCGAAGGAGACTCCGAAGATCAAGCCAAGAAGACAGCGAACCTAAGGATGATCACCACGCAAGAACTTCTGCGCGACATCACTGTGCAGGCGATGCTCAAGCACGAGCTCTTCGGTCCCGCCGATCCACCCGCCCCGCACCACCCCTGGGCCTCCCTTGCGGGCCTGAAAAAAGGTCAGGACCCGCGCGACAACCCCAATAACTTCCTCAAGGATGGCCAGACAATCATGACCAGGGACGAAATGATCGACACAACGACCCGCGGCGATGCCGACGGACAGCGACGACTCGACGCGTACAAGCGCTGGCTTCGTGACGAGAGTCTGCTGGGAAAGCACTGGAGTCAGCTCCTGAATCGCCTGATTGAGACCTACTCTCGGGCTTTTGTCGGATTCAAGTGATGAAAAGGTCGCGAGCCGCCGGAGTGGCAGGGCTGATCTGCTTGCTCGCCCTGACAGCCGGCTGCCGGCACGAGGAGGCGAAGGTCGACGAGACGCCGCTGCCGACAGTCGCCGCCCCGCCATATGTCTGCGATGTCGTACCGCTGAAAGCCGTCGAACTGATGACCGGAGAACGCGATCCTCTGGTGAGTGGCGACTTCAATTTCGATCGCCCCAGCGGCCTTGGTGACGGAGGATGCGCCGTATATCAACGGAATGGCGACCGACAGAAGGTTCTTGAGATCATCCTGGTGCCGATGGGAACCGAAGAGAGGGTCAGAGACCAGCTGCGGATCGGTGCTTCTCCTTTGCCCACAATCGTTCCCGGAGCCATCGGTTACTACGGCAAGGACCCGTTCAGCCAGCAGGCCTCCGCACACGCGACCCTCGCACGAGGCCATGCGTTGCTCATCATCAGAATGGACAGAGGCGCCGAGGGGCGGGACAGCGCCGCAGATGTGGTGGCGTTGATGAAACTGATCGCGCCGAAACTGATCAAGCCGGCCGGCGCAGCCACCCCCAGCCCGTCCGCCACGAAGGACTGAACGACGACATGGCCGAACTCGTGCCCAATCCGCTGTATCTGGCACTGCGGGACACGCTGAGCGCGGCGGAGCCGATGCTCACGGAGATCGCGGACGAGATCGAGACGCAGTACCGGGCCTTCCATTCCGGGCGAGTGTGGACGGGGCCGGCCGCGCAGCGATTCGACGAGCAACTGACCCTGCACCGCACCCGCGTCCGCGGCTGTGCCGACGCCGTCCTGTCCGACCTGCGGCGCATCCTGGCGAGCACCTCACCCGAGGTCACCGCCGAACAGGCCAGGGACATCAAGACGAGGTACGGACTCACCTGAACCAGAAGGACACGCCGTCACCCGTGGAACCGATACACGCTCCTACGAGCGTCCCGGCCTTGTGCTGATCTCCGTCTGGGTAGCCGCCGCGTGCGGCTGACGCCGGTTCCGCGATGCGAGATCAACCGCAACGCCCGCAGGACGCGCAGGGCCCGCAGCACCGACAGGCGCGCGCGGGCCGCGCCGAGGACGCGCTCACGGGTGCCCAGGCCGTCGGAACGCGGCATGTGAGGCAAACGGTGGGTCACCCCTCTCACTTCAGCGGGACGGGCGGCGGCGTCCGTTACGGTCCGAAGGCGTGGAAGCCGCGCGCATCCGGGAGTCCGGCCGCTGCCGCCCTCGCCGATGGCGCGGCGGATCACCAGCGTCCGACGAATCCCCGACCATGGAGACGACATTGAAGGCAGTCACGATTCAGAGGTTCGGAGGTCCCGAAGGTTTGGCGGTCGTCGACCTCCCTTCCCGGGCTCCCGCCGCCGGACAGGTGCTGGTCGCCGCTGAGGCGATCGGCGTCGGCGGCGTCGACGCCGTGATCCGAAGCGGTGCCCTGGCTGCCTACGGCTTCGAGGAAGGCCACATCCCCGGCAGCGAGGTGGCGGGCACCGTGACCGCCGTCGGCGACAACGTCGACAGGTCGTGGATCGGTCGGCGGGTGTGGGCGTTCACCGGCGTGGGCGGCGGCTACGTCGAACAGGCCATCGCCCGGGTCGAAGAGATCCTTCCCCTCCCCGCGAACCTGTCCGCCGTCGACGCGGTGACGCTCGGGAGCTCCGGAGTGGTGGCCCACTTCGGCCTTTCCCACGCCCACTTCGCTCCCGGCGAGTCTGTGCTGGTGCGCGGCGCGGCCGGCAGCATCGGGATCATGACGGTCCAGCTCGCGGCCCGTGGCGGGGCCGGCGCGGTGGCGGTCACGACGTCGTCGGCCGAGCGCGGCGAACGCCTGCGCGCGCTCGGCGCGACCCACGTGCTGGACCGCTCCGGCGTGGGAGGCGAGGACGCTCCCGGGGGCTACGACGTCATCATCGACGTCGTCGCCGGTGTGGACATGCCTTCCTTCTTCGACAAGCTCAACCCGAACGGCCGCATGGTGGCCGTCGGTGCGGTCGGAGGCCAGCCGCCGGCGGACTTCGGCACGACGATGATGGCGGCGTTCCGGAAGTCGATGTCGTTCGCCACCTTCAGCGCCGACACGGTGGCCGAATCCGATCGGCGTGCCGTGAGGACCGAGCAGTTCGCCGCCGCGAGCCGCGGCGAGCTGCACACGGTGGTGCACGAGGTGCTGCCGCTGGACCAGGCCGTGCAGGCGCACCGGAAGATGGACGCCGGCGAGGTGTTCGGGAGGATCGTGCTGAGGCCGTAGCCCTCACAGGCGCGAAGCCCGCCGGTCACACGATCTCGTGGCCGTACGCGGCGGCGAACGGCCGCAGATCGGGAACGCCGAAGGCCGCGCACATCGACGTGAACATCTCGGTCTTGTCGTCGCCGTACCGGCGGACATGCGCCGCGTACGCCTCGGCGGTGACGAATCTCGGCGGGTCGGTCTTGCTGTGGAACTTGTCGGCGAACATCACGAGCTCTTCCTCGGCCGACTCGGCGAGATAGTCGCCTGGGGGCAGCGGCAGGCCCTGTCGCAGCACGTCGTCCCGGCTGATCCCCACACCAGTGTGGTGGGAGCAGAACCGGCACAGGCTCTCGGGTAAACCCTCTCCGCGGAGCAGTTCGTGGCCGAGGATCCCGTGGCGCACGTAACCGGCGTGGTCGAGCCGCCCGTCCTCGTCGTAGAGCAGGTAGACGCCGATGTCGTGCAGGAGGCTCCCGGCCCGCACCAGCTCGGCGTCGACGTCGAGTCCGGCGCGGTCGGCCAGGTGCAGGGCGACCGCGCAGACGATCTCGCAGTGGGTGTGGACGAGGTCGAACGCTTCCTCCGTGGGCGCGTGTTTCGCGTGCAGTGCGCGGATCTCAGCGTCCGTCGGAAGCCGCATGCGCGGAGTCTAGCAAGCGACGATCATGGCCAGGGAAGCCCGGCCGGGGGAGCCCGGCCACGGACGTCAGGAGGGCACCCGTTCGCCCAGGCTCTCGCGCAGGCCCCTGATCTCCTCGCGCAGAGCCGACAGCTCGGCGAGCGTCGAGCGTTCCTCCCTGGCCTCCTCCTCCATCGCGCTCACCACGACCGCGATGAAGAGGTTCAGCACGACGAAGGTGCATATCAGCACGAACACGACGAAGTAGATCCACGACGAGGGATGGGTCTGCATCAACTCGCGGTTGATCTCCGACCAGCCGTCTCCCGTCATGACCTGGAACAGTGTGTACAGAGACGTCGGCAGGTCGCCGAAATACTCGGGCGCGGCGGTGCCGTACAGCTTGGTGCCCATGACGGCGGCGACGTACAGGACGAGGCCGAGCAGGACGACGATCGAGGTCATCCCGGGGATGGCGGTGAGCAGCGCGGAGACCACGCGGCGCAGCGACGGCACCACCGAGATCAGCCGCAGCGCCCGCAGGACGCGCAGGGCCCGCAGCACCGACAGGCCGCCCGCGGTGGGCAGGAACGAGAAGCCGATGATGAGCAGGTCGAAGACGTTCCAGGCGTCGCGGAGGAACCGCCACCCGTAGACGTAGATCTTGGCCAGGATCTCCGCCACGAAGACGTACAGGGCGACGTGGTCGGCGACGTGCAGTTCCGTGCCGTAGCGGGCGACCGCCTCGGCGGAGGTCTCGACGCCCAGCGTGGCCGCATTGAAGAGGATCACCACGGTGATCGCCTGCTGGAACCGCCGCGACTCGATCAGGCGGCGGACACGTTCACGCACAGAAGGACTCCTGGGGGGCCATTGAAGATCGGCACAGAGCCTAGTGCCATCGCCCGACAAATCCGTTCCCAAACGGCCCCGCGGCAGGTCCTCCGGCTCGCGAACAGGGCCGCCGCCAAGTCGCGACCCGGACCAGGACCTGCGGAGGGCGTGTCATCTCGACCGGGTACGGCCTGCTCCCGAAAGTACGGGTCGGTGCTCGGGCATGGGGGCTCTGCTGGCCGGCGGCACGGCGCTGTGGGCGGTGATGATGTGGCGGGTGCTGCGCACGGCCCTGGCGAGGGACAGCCGCGGCAGCCTGCCCTGGTTGTTCTTCCTGTCCGGCCTGGCGATCCCCGGCGTCTACGCGGTCGGGCTGCTGGCCCGCCCGGGTGACACCTTCACCGTCACCGACTTCTGGCGATTGCGGGTCACCCCGCGCCCCGGCTGTCGGACGTCCGGGAACCCGTGGACACCGTGTGATCGGTCCCTTCACCACAGAGGCGGTCCTGGCGGACGGCTACGCGGCCGGGCTGCTCGCCACCGCCGCCGGGCTGGACCGCCTGGCCCGCCACGTCGCCGAGCGACCGCGCGACGGCCGGGAGATGGTCCGGGCGCTCCGGCCCTGGCCGCACTCCGAAGCCGGGTGCTTCCACCGCGGGCTCACGCTTGTTCTGGTCGTCCTTGCCGCCTCGCCGGCGCTCATCCAGGCCGTACGTCACCCCGCATGGCCCGACCTCTCCCTGGCCGCGACCGCGGATGTCAGCGGGCGGCGGCGTCGACGGCCTGGGCCGACAGGACGTGGTCGAGGACCATGAGGGCGCAGCCGGTGATGCCCGCGCCGGGCCCGAGGCGGCTGCGCTCGATGCGCAGGCTGCGGGTGGCGAGCTGGGTGGAGCGCCGGTAGACGACCTCGCGCACGCCCGACACCAGCGGCTGGAACATCTCGGCGACGTCGCCGCCGAGGACCACGACGGCGGGGTTGAGCAGGTTGACCGCGCCGGAGATGACCTCGCCCAGCCAGCGGCCGGCCTGCCGCACCACGGCCATGGTCTCCGCGTCGCCGGCCCGGACCAGGGCGGTCACGTCGGCGAGCGACACCACGTCGCGGCCCTTGGCCCGCAGGTCGCGCAGGATCGCGGTGCCGCTGGCGACCGAGTCGACGCAGTCGAGGTTGCCGCAGCGGCACAGCACGCCCCCGCCGTCCCGCACGGGGATGTGCCCGATCTCCCCCGCCGCGCCGAGCGCGCCGCGCAGGATGCCGCCGCCGGAGATCACCCCCGCGCCGATCCGGGTGGAGACCTTCACGAACAGCAGGTCGTCGAGTTCGGAGGCGTAGACGACCCGGTGCTCGCCCATCGCGATGACGTTCACGTCGTTGTCCACGAGCACGGGCACGTGGAAGCGCTCGGCGATGATCGGCGGGATCACCACGCCGGTCCAGCTCGCCATCACGCGGGCGCTCTCGACCCGCCCGGCGGCGAACTCCACCGTCGCCGGCACGCCCAGCCCGATGCCGACGACGTCGTCCCGCCCGTCGAGCAGCTTCTCCCAGGTGTCCATGAGCAGGGGCAGCACGACGCCCGGCCCCTCCTCGACGTCGATGTCCAGGTCGGTGCGGTGCAGCACCTCGCCCGCGAGGTCGCACAGCGCGATCTGGGTGCGGCGGGCGCCGAGCGAGGCCACCGGGACGACTCCCCCGGAGGCGGCGAAGCGCAGCCGTACGGGCGGGCGGCCCCCGGTGGATGGCCCCTCGGCGTCCTCCACGATCAGCCCGCGCTGGAGCAGGTCGGCGACGCGGTGCGCGACGGCCGGGCGGGACAGGCCCGTCACGCGGCCGATGTCGGCGCGCGTCACCGCCTCCCCGCTCCGGATGAGCTGGAGGACCTCGCCGGTGGTGGCTAAACGTGACATCGAGCGTAAGTGAAGCACAGAAGCTCACCTAAGTTCAATGACTTATTCATTCCGAGTTACAAAAGTGGGCTTGAAAAGTCGCATAACTTCCGGATACTGTCCCATCCGTGCCCGATCGACACCTGGTGCCCGATCAATGGATCGGGGCCGACGTGCCGCCGGGCGCACGTCTCCGGGACGACGGCCCGGGGCGAGTTGCACCCCGCCTCGCGGCGGCCCCGGCAGGAGGAGGACCTTCCGTGACGAACCCCGTTATCACCGAGGTCACCGAGCGGGTGGTCGCGCGCAGCCGCGACAGTCGCGGGGCGTACCTGGAGCGGGTGCGCCGCGCCGGGGCCGAGCTGCGTGAGCGGGGGCCGGCCCGGGGGCGGCTCGGCTGCGCCAACCTGGCCCACGGCTTCGCCGCCGCGCCCGCCGAGGACAAGCTCGACCTGCGCGGCACGGCGAAGCCCGGCGTGGCCATCGTGACGTCGTACAACGACATGCTGTCGGCGCACCAGCCGTACGAGACCTACCCGCCGGAGCTGAAGCGGGCGGTCCGGGAGGCGGGCGGCGTGGCGCAGGTGGCGGGCGGCGTGCCCGCCATGTGCGACGGCATCACCCAGGGCCGGGCCGGCATGGAGCTGTCGCTCTACAGCCGCGACGTGATCGCGATGGCGACCGCGATCGCGCTGTCGCACGACATGTTCGACGCGGCCCTGCTGCTCGGGGTCTGCGACAAGATCGTTCCGGGGCTGCTCATCGGCGCCTTACGCTTCGGGCACCTGCCGGCGATATTCGTGCCCGCCGGGCCGATGACCTCGGGCCTGCCCAACAAGGTCAAGGCCAGGGCGCGGCAGGCCTTCGCCGAGGGCAAGATCGGCCGGCTGGAGATGCTCGACGCCGAGGCGGCGTCCTACCACTCCCCCGGCACCTGCACGTTCTACGGCACCGCCAACTCCAACCAGCTCCTCATGGAGGTCATGGGCCTCCACCTGCCCGGGGCGACGTTCGTCAACCCGCACACCGAGCTGCGGCACGCGCTGACCGGGGCGGCGGCGCGGCGGGCGGTCGAGATCACCCCGCACGGCGAGGAGTACACGCCCGTCGCCGAGGTCGTGAACGAGAAGGCGATCGTCAACGCGGTCGTCGCGCTGCTCGCCTCGGGCGGCTCCACCAACCACACGATGCACCTGGTCGCCATGGCGGCGGCCGCCGGCATCGAGCTGACCTGGGACGACATGGCGGCCCTGTCCAAGGTCGTGCCGCTGATCACCCGCATGTACCCCAACGGCCAGGCGGATGTGAACCACTTCCAGGCCGCGGGCGGCATGGCGGTCTTCATCGGCGACCTGCTGGACGCCGGGCTGCTCCACGCCGACGTGCTCACGGTCGCCGGGCGCGGCCTCGGCCTCTACCGGTCGGCCCCCACGCTGAAGGAGGGCGCGCTGGTGTGGGAGGAGCGGACCGACCCCAGCGCCGACACGGACGTCCTGCGGCCGGTCGCCGAGCCGTTCTCCCCCGACGGCGGCATCCACATGCTGTCGGGCAACCTGGGCCGTGCGGTGAGCAAGGTCTCCGCCGTCAAGCCCCAGCACCTCGTCATCGAGGCCCCGGCCAAGGTGTTCGACGACCAGCTCGACCTGCTCGCCGCGTTCGAGCGGGGCGAGCTCGACGGGCAGGACTTCGTCGCGGTCGTCCGCTACCAGGGCCCCCGGGCCAACGGCATGCCGGAGCTGCACAAGCTCACGCCGCCGCTGGCCGTCCTGCTCGACCGCGGCCAGAAGGTGGCCATCGTCACCGACGGCCGCATGTCCGGCGCCTCGGGGAAGGTCCCCGCGGCGATCCACCTGTCTCCCGAGGCCGCCGACGGCGGGCCGATCGCGCTGGTGCGCGACGGCGACGTGATCCGCCTCGACTCGGCCGCAGGGACGCTCACCGTGCTCGCCGACCTCACCGGGCGCACGCCCCAGGGCGCGCCGCTGACCGACGAGCAGTGGGCCGGCACCGGCCGCGAGCTGTTCGCCTCCTTCCGCCGCACGGTCGGCCCGGCCGAGCGCGGGGCGAGCGTCTTCGGAGGTGCCGCGTGAGCCTTCCCTGGCTGGTCGCGGACATCGGCGGAACCAACGCCAGGTTCGGTTTGGTGACCCGGCCCGGAGGGCAGCCGGAGGCGGTAGCCGTACTCGACGTTTCCCAGCATCTCGGCCTTGCCGATGCCGTAGCCGCCTATCTCGCAGACCATGCGGGCGGAGTTCGGCCGGGGGCCGCGTGCCTGGCGATCGCCGGTCCGGTCGACAGGGACCGGTACCGGCTGACCAACGCGGGATGGTCGGGGTCCGTGGAGGAGCTCGGCATCCCGCATACGGTGCTGCTCAACGACTTCGAGGCGCTGGCGATCTCGCTGCCGCACCTGGCGGGGGACGACCTCGTGCCGCTCGGCGGCCCGCCGCCGACCGCCCGCCTGACGAAGGCCGTGCTCGGACCGGGCACCGGGCTCGGCGTGGCCGGTCTTGTGCCCGTGCGGGAGGGATGGCAGCCGGTGCCCGGCGAGGGCGGCCACGTGGCGGTCCCCGCCGTCACGGACCTGGAGATGGAGATCGTCCGGGCGCTGCGGGCGGACGGCCTGCCGTACGTGGACGCCGAGCACCTGCTGTCGGGCACCGGGCTGCCGCGCCTGCACCGCGGGCTCGCGCTCGTGCGCGGCGTCGCGCCAGAGGCCCGTACGGCAGCGCAGATCACCTCCTCGGACGACCCGCTGTCCGCCGAGACCGTGGAGGTCTTCCTCGCCCTGCTCGGCGGTTTCGCCGGCGGCGTGGCGCTCACCCTGGGCGCGCGGGGCGGGATCTATCTGGGCGGCGGCGTGCTGCCCCGCCTGGTCTCGCGGATCCCCGGCAGCGCGTTCCGGGCCCGGTTCGAGACGACCGCGCCGGCGCTGTCGGAGTACGTCACCGCGATCGCCACCTCACTGATCATCGCCGAGCAGCCGGCGCTGACGGGTGCGGCCGCCTGGCTCGCCCAACGAAACCCCAATGTGGAGTTTGTATGAGCAACCTTCTCGACCTCGCGCCGGTCGTCCCGGTGGTCGTCCTCGACGACGCCGAGAGCGCCGTCCCCCTCGCCCGGGCTCTGGTGGCCGGTGGCCTGCCGGTCATCGAGGTCACGCTGCGCACCCCGGTCGCGCTCGACGCGATCCGGAGGATCGCCGCCGAGGTGCCGGAGGCCGTGCTCGGCGCGGGCACCGTGCGCTCGCCCGAGGACGTGGAGGCCGCGACCGGGGCCGGCGCCCGCTTCCTCGTCTCCCCCGGCACCACTCCCGGCCTGCTCGCGGCCATGCTCGCCGCCGGCGTGCCGTTCCTGGCGGGCGTCGCCACGGCCACCGAGGCGATGACGCTGGCCGAGCGCGGCGTGCGCGAGATGAAGTTCTTCCCGGCCGAGCCGGCCGGCGGCGTCGCGTATCTCAAGGCGCTGAGCGGCCCGCTGCCCGACGTGCGGTTCTGCCCCACCGGCGGGATCACCCCGTCGAACGCGCCGGCCTATCTCGCCCTGCCGAACGTCGGCTGCGTCGGCGGGAGCTGGCTCACCCCGCGCAGCCTGGTGGCCGCGGGCGACTTCGCCAGGATCGAGAAGCTCGCCTCTGAGGCCGCCGCGCTGCGCCCATGAGCGCTCCCCTCGCGCTGCGCGCGTGACCGCCTCCCGGGTCTCCCCAGCTCGCCGGTCCGTCCTTCCTCCCTCGGCGGAGCCGGTGGCCATGCTCGTGCCCGCGACCCGGGCACGTCCATGGGTGCCGGGCCCGCGACCGCTCACCGGCGGTGGCGGGCCCGGCGTCGCCTCACGACACGGCGCCCAGTCTCACGACACGGCACCCAGCAGGGCCTCCAGGCCGATCGGGTCCTCGTGGGTGCCCTCCGAGGTGCACGCGTGCGCCCCGGCCACGGCGCCCAGCCGTACGCACTCCTCCAGGGGCCGGCCGGTCAGGCGGCCGTACAGGAAGCCGGACACGAACGCGTCGCCGGCGCCGTTGCTGTCGGCCACCGGGCCGGGCAGGGGCTCGGCCGGGAAGCCGCGGACCTTGCCTTCGGCCAGCACGTGGCAGCCCTCGGCCCCGTCCGTGCACACGACCACCGACGCGCGGCCCCGCTCCGCGATCGCCCGCATGACCTCCTCGCGCCGCCCGCCGAGCTTCGTCGCCGACAGGAAGACCACGTCGGAGGAGTAGGCGAAGTCCTCGTGGTGCGGGTTCTCGCCGTCCCAGTCGTGCAGGTCGGTCGAGACCGTCGTGCCGTCCGGGATGTCGGCGTACACGTGCCGGGCGAAATCCACGATCGAGACGTGGACGTGCCGGGCCGACCGGAGGGCGGGCAGGTAGAGGTCGCGGCGCATCCGCTGGCCGGGGACGACCCTGGGGTCGAAGAGCGAAAGACGCCTGCCGTCCGGGTCCACGAGCAGGACGCTGCGGCGGGTGCCCGCCTCCGACACGGCGTGGGCGAAGTCCACGCCGCGGGCGGCGAGGTGGTCGCGGATCAGCCTGCCCTGCGGGTCGTCGCCGATCAGGTCGGCGAACTTCACGCGCATGCCGAGGGCGTGGCAGCCGAGCGCGACTCCCGCGCCGGTGTTGCCGATCCGGTCCACGACGGGCGGCACGGCGTAGGTGTCGGCGTACGGCAGGGGCAGCTCGGGCACGTAGACGGTCGTGTCGACGCCGGCGCCGCCGACGACCAGGACGTCAAAGGTGTGATCGGTCATTCGCAACGCTCCTGAGGACATCGTGGAACTCCGGCGCGGTGGCCTCGCACGTTCGCCGGAACAGAGGGAAAGGCGATCAGGCCGGCGCGGGCATGCCGGGAGCGGCCTCCGGGCACGCGGCCCCGCGCCGGCGCTCCACGCGGCGGCGACCGCGGCCGGAGTCAGCGGCAGGAGGGGTCGGCGGCAGGAGGGGTCGGCGGCAGGGCTCAGCGGTTGACCAGCGGGCCCGAGCTGGTGGAGCCGCGCACCACGAGCTCGGGCTGGTAGACCAGCTCGACGTGCTTGGCCGGGGTGCCGCCGATCTCCTCGAGCAGGGTCTCGACGGCCGCGGCCGCCATCGCGCCGATCGGCTTGCGCACGGTCGTCAGCGGCGGGTCGGTGAACGCCATCAGCGGCGAGTCGTCGAACCCGACGACCGACACGTCCCCGGGCACGGACAGCCCGCGCTCGCGGGCGGCGCGGATCGCGCCGAGAGCCATGAGGTCGCTCGCGCAGAAGATCCCGGTGCAGCCGCGGTCGAGCAGCGCCGCGGCGGCGGCCTGCCCGCCCTCGACGGAGAACAGCGAGTGCTGGATGAGGTCGCCGACGTCGGCCGGGCCGAGCAGCTGCGCCATCGCCTGGCGGAAGCCCTCGATCTTGCGGATGACCGGGACGAAGCGCCGCTGCCCCAGCGCGAGGCCGACGCGCTCGTGCCCGAGGTCCACCAGGTGCTGTACGGCCAGGCGCGCGGCGAGCCGGTCGTCGGGCGAGATGAACGGCGCGGGGATGGTCTCGTTGTAGCCGTCCACGAGCACGATCGGCAGGCCCCGATCGGTGAGCCGCGTGTAGCGGTCCATCCGCGCGGTGGTGTCGGCGTGCAGGCCGGAGACGAAGACGATGCCGGACACGCCCCGGTCGAGGAGCATCTCGGTGAACTCGTCCTCGGGGGCGCCGCCGGGCTCCTGCGTGCACAGGATCGGCGTGTAGCCGTGCTGGATCAGCGACTTCTCCATCGCCTGCGCGAACGCCGGGAAGATCGGGTTGCCGAGCTCCGGGATCACCAGGCCGATCAGGCCGTTGCTGCGCTGGCGCAGCCGCTGGGGCCGCTCGTAGCCCATCAGGTCGAGGGCGGTGAGCACGGCCTGGCGGGTGGCCGGAGAGACCCCCGCCTTGCCGTTGAGCACACGGCTCACCGTCGCCTCGCTGACTCCGGCCTGGGCGGCGATGTCGGCGAGCCGTGTGTTGTTCATGAGCATTACTTTAGACATCTCTCGCGGTCCACCAGGTGGCCGAATCGGGAGCGAGCCGGACGACGTCGCCGGCGGTCTCCGGTCCTCCGCTGGACAGCAGCAGGTCGCCCGGCACCCCGATCTCCACCCACTCGTGCGTCATGTTGAGTACGCAGACGAACGACTCGCCGCGCCGGAACGCCAGCGTGCCGGCCGGGCTGTCCACCCACGCAAGCGTGCCGTCGCCCAGCTCCGGGTGCTCCCGCCTGAGGGCGAGGGCCGCCCGGTAGAGGCTGAGCATCGACGCGCCGTCCCGCAGCTGCGCCTCCACCGACAGGTCGCGCCAGTCGCCCGGCATGGGCAGCCAGCTCTCGTATATGCCCGGCGGGGTGAAGCCGTACGGCGGCTCACCCGCGGCGGTCCACGGGAGCGGCACCCGGCAGCCGTCGCGTCCGCTGTCGGGGTCGCGCAGCCGCTGCGGGTCCTGCAGGTACTGCTCGGGCAGGTCCAGCACCTCGGGCAGCCCCAGCTCCTCGCCCTGGTAGACGTACGCCGAGCCGGGCAGCGCCAGCATGAGCAGCGCCGCCGCCCGCGCCCGGCGCAGCCCGCGCTCGCCGCCGCCGTAGCGGGTGACGTGCCGTTTCACGTCGTGGTTGGACAGCACCCAGGTCGAGGGCGCGCCCACCAGCGCCGACGTGCGCACCGACTCGTCGATCACCTCCCGGAAGCGCGCCGCGTCCCAGGGCGTCTTGAGGAAGTGGAAGTTGAACGCCTGGTGCAGCTCGTCGGGGCGGACGTAGTTGGCCAGCCGCTCGGGCGAGGGCGCCCACGCCTCGGCCACCCCGATCCGCTCCCCCTCGTAGGAGTCGAGGATGCGGCGCCAGGCCCGGTGGATCTCGTGCACGCCGTCCTGGTCGAAGAACGGCACGACCTGCGCGCCGATCATCTCGGCCTGGCCCCGGGCGCCGACGTCGGGCAGGCCGGGGGCCTTGACCATGCCGTGCGCCACGTCGATCCGGAAGCCGTCCACGCCGAGGTCGAGCCAGAACCGCAGCACGTCGGCGAACTCCTCGTGCACCTGCGGGTGCTCCCAGTTGAGGTCCGGCTGCTCGGGCGCGAACAGGTGCAGGTACCACTGGCCGTCCTCGACGCGGGTCCAGGCCGGCCCGCCGAAGATCGACTCCCAGTCGTTGGGCGGCAGCTCGCCCGCCGCGCCCTTGCCCTCGCGGAAGATGTAGCGCTCGCGCTCCGGGCTGCCCGGCCCGGCTCTCAGCGCCGCCTCGAACCAGGGGTGGCGGTCGGAGGTGTGGTTGGGCACCACGTCCACGATCACCCGCAGGCCCAGCCGGTGGGCGTCCGCGATCAGCGCCTGGGCGTCCGCCAGCGACCCGAAGATCGGATCGACGTCGCGGTAGTCGGCCACGTCGTAGCCGAAGTCGGCCATCGGCGAGGGATAGAACGGCGTCAGCCAGATCGCGTCCACGCCCAGGTCGGCCAGATACCGCAGGCGGCTGCGCACACCGAGCAGGTCGCCGATCCCGTCGCCGTTGCCGTCCGCGAAGCTGCGGACGTACACCTGATAGATCACCGCGTCACGCCACCACCGGGTCGCGACCGCGGACGGCTGGACGGCGAGTTCGGTCATTGGGATCCCCCGATTCTCATATTGGGTCACGCCTTCGTCGCGCCGGCCGTCAGGCCGGTGACGAGGTGGCGCTGGACGAGCAGGAAGACGACGGCCGCCGGAATGGCGATCAGCACGGACGAGGCCGTCAGCAGGCCCCACTCCGCCTTGTGCTGGCCGACGAACTGGCTCAGGCCGACCGCGAGCGTGTACTTGTCGTCGCCCGTCATGAACGCGGTCGCGTACGCGACCTCCGCCCACGCGGTGAGGAACGAGTAGAACGCGGCCACGGCCAGGCCGGGCTTGGCCAGCGGCAGGATGAGCCGCCAGAACGTGCCGAAGGGAGTCAGGCCGTCCACCCGGCCCGCCTCGTCGATCGTCACGGGGATGGTGTCGAAGTAGCCCTTCATCATCCAGGCGCAGAACGGCACGGTGGAGGTGAGGTAGGCGATGACGAGGGACGGGAACTGGTTGATCAGCCCGAGCCCGGCCATCAGGTTGTAGATCGGCACGATCAGGATCGCCACCGGGAACATCTGCGTCACCAGCAGCATCCACATCACCGAGCGGAAGCCGGGGAAGCGGAAGCGGCTGACCGCGTAGCCGGTGGTGGCCGCGAGCAGCACGCCGAGCGCGGCGGTGACGAGCGAGACGATGACGGAGTTGGCGGCCCAGGTGAGGAACCGGGTCTCCCCCAGCACCTGCGTGTAGTTGGCGAGCGTGGGGTGGTCGACCGGCGCGACCGAGGCGGTCTCGATGACGGCCCGCGGCTTGAGCGAGGTCAGCACCAGCCACGCGACCGGGAACACCGACACGATGCTCGCCGCGATCAGCGTGAGGTGCAGGGCGACCGACTTGCCGGGGCTGCGCCTGTCGCGGCTCCAGGCGCCGGTGCGGGCGGAGGCGGCCTGGCTCACCATGCCTCCCCCTGCTGCCTGAGGGCGCGCCGGTAGACGGTGGCCATGACGACGAGCAGCGCGAGGATCACCATGCCCCAGGCGGCGGAGCCCGAGTAGTTCCTGATGCCCTCGAACGCCTGGCGGTAGGCGTACGTCACGAGGATCTCCGTGGCTCCGCCCGGTCCTCCCCTGGTCAGCAGGTAGATGACCGGGAACTGATTGAACGTCCAGATCGTGCCGAGCAGGACGACCGTGCTCGACACCGGGCGCAGGCCCGGCAGCGTGATGTGGCGGAAGCGCCGCCACGGCGTGGCGCCGTCCACCTCGGCGGCCTCGTACAGCTCGCGCGGGATGGCCTGCAGGCCGCCGAGCAGCGCGAGCATCATGAACGGCACGCCCAGCCACACGTTGCAGGCGATCACCGAGACCTTGGCCCAGAACGGGTCGTCCAGCCAGGCGATCCCGGCGAACCCGGCGGCCCGCAGCATGGCGTTGACCACGCCGAACTCGCCGTTCAGCAGGTAGCGCCAGATGAACGCGGACACGAAGGCCGGCACCGCCCAGGGCAGCACGAGCAGGACCCGGTAGAGCGACCGCAGCCGCATGGGCCGGTTCAGCAGCAGCGCCAGGCCGAGGCCGATGCCCACGTGCAGGGCGACGCACACGACGGTCCACACGACCGTCCAGGCGAGCCGGCCGAGGAACTCCGCCGAGGTGAGGATGTCGGCGTAGTTCTTCAGGCCCACGAACTCGTAGGTGGACGGGATGACGTTCATCCCGATCGTGCGGCCCATGTTGCCCTCGGTCGCGTCGGTGAGCGACAGGTACACGCCTCGCACGAGGGGGTAGCCGACCAGCACCAGCGTCACGATGACGACCGGCGCGATCATCGCCCAGGCGTACCAGTGGCGCGACAGGAGGCGCCGCGCCCCCGAACGGGGCGCGGCCCTTCTCGTCGCGACGACGTCAGCCGTCATGGCCTACAGGCTCCAGCCCTTGAGGATGCCCTGGTAGGCGGTGGCGACGTCCTTGAGCATGGGCTCGGTCGTCGTCTGCCCGCCGGCGAGCTTCTGGTAGCCCTCGACCAGCGGCTGGAACAGCGAGGCGGCCTCGGGGATCCAGGGACGCTCGACGGCCGTCTCCATCGGCTTCGCCCACTGTGCGATCTTCGGGTTGGCCGTGGCCTCGGAGGCGCTGTAGGCGGGCTGGCGGGTCGGCAGCAGGCCGAGCTTGCCGGCGATCTTGGCCTGGCTCTCCGCGCTGTCCATGAACTGGACGAACAGGTAGGACGCGTCGAGGTTCTTCGAGCCCGCGTACACGGTGTAGTCGTGGCCGCCCAGGGGCGAGCCCGCCTTCGCCGAGCCGGCCGGGACCGGGGCGACGCCGAAGTTGTCCGGGTTGTCCTTGAACACCTTGCCACCGAGGTTGTCGGCGTTCGACCACGGACCGTTGAAGATCATCGCGACCTTGCCGTCCTTGAACGCGGTCTCGGCGTTCGTGTAGCTGTCCTGCAGCGCGGGCTTGACGGCGGCGCCGGACGTGATCAGGTCCTCGACGATCTTCACCCCCGCCACGCTCTGCGGGGACGAGATCGTGATCTTCTTGTTCTGGACGTCGACGAAGTCGCCGCCCTCGCCGTAGATGAACGGAAGCAGGAAGTAGGCGTCCACGTTCAGGGCGATGCCGCCGGCTCCGGTCTTCGACTTGACGTCGAGTGCCACCTTCTTGAGGTCGGCCATCGTCGCCGGAGGCTCGTCGTAGCCCGCCTTCTTCAGTAGTTCCTTGTTGTACAGGAGGCCGAGGGTGTCCGTCACCTGCGGCACGCCGTACGTCTTGCCGTTGTACTTGCCGCTGGCGGCCGGGACGGGCAGGAACTCCTCGGGCTTGTCGACCGCGGGGGTGCCGTCGAGCGGCGCGAGGTAGCCGAGCGAGGCGAACTCCGCGACCCAGCCCACGTCGGTGCGCAGCACGTCGGGCGCGCCGGAACCGGACTGCGCGGCGGTCTTGAACTTGTCCCGCGCGTCCGCGAACGGCACGTTGACGTAGTTGACCTTGATCTTCGGGTACTTGGCCTTGAAGTCCTTGATGATCTCCTGGAAGACCGGGCCCTCGGTCGTGGCGTCCGAGGTGTCCCACCAGGTGACCGTGCCGGCCACCTCGGCGGGGGCGGCGCTCCTGGCCGGGGACGATCCGGCCTCGCCGGAACCGTCGCCACAGGCGGTGACCGCCAAAGCGAGCGCCGCGGCCACCGCCGCGGACGTGAGGACTCGCCTCATCTGCGTCGCACTCCTTGCTCAGGGGGATTTGAGCGGAACGTAACAGGGGCGCGAAGGGGATGAAAGGCCTTACAGAAACTTTCAGCAATTTCGTTACATTTGACGCCCCCAGGAGGGCGCGACGAGGTCACGGGGCGACCCTGACAACCGGCTTTAGTGAGGGGAAAGTTCGGAGTAACGAGAAGTTTCACGTAGATGCCGGATCTTTCACGACACGTATGGACAGGGGTGCCCGCGACGCGATGTACTACCTCATCATTCACATCGGTGGCTGGGGATCCGGGAGTGCCGTGCCCGGGAGGAACGAGCTTGCATGAGCGAGCGGAGCGCACGAATCAGTGAACTCACCGTGTGGCGAACGCCACTCGGAGCCGAAGGCGAGGAGGTGGCATGAGCACCGTCGTCCTCGACAACGTGACGAAGATCTACCCGGGGGGGTATCTCGCGGTCGACCGCATGAACCTGCGTGCGGAGGAGGGTGAGCTCCTCGTCCTGCTCGGGCCGTCGGGCTGCGGGAAGTCCACGCTGCTGCGTATGATCGCGGGCCTGGAGGAGATCACCTCCGGCGACCTGTGGCTGGCCGGACAGCTCGCCAACCACCTCGCGCCCCGGGACCGGGACGTCGCGATGGTCTTCCAGAACGGCGCCCTGTATCCCCACCGGACGGTGCGCGGCAACCTGTCCTTCCCCCTGGAGATCGCCAAGGCGGACCCCACCATGGTGCGGGAACGGGTCGTCGAGCTGTCGCGCGCGCTGCACATCGACGAGACGCTGGACCGGCGGCCGGGCACGCTGTCCGGCGGCCAGCGCCAGCGCGTGGCGATGGGCCGCGCGATCGTGCGCCAGCCCTCGCTGTTCCTGATGGACGAGCCGCTGTCCAACCTGGACGCCGGCATGCGCACCGAGCTGCGCATGGAGATCTCGTCGCTGGTGCGGGCCCTCGGGGTCACCACCATCTACGTCACGCACGACCAGGTCGAGGCCCTCACCCTGGCCGACCGCATCGCCATCATGAACCGGGGCGTGCTGCAGGACATCGGCACCCCGGCGCAGGTCTACAACGACCCCGCGACCGCGTTCACCGCCGCGTTCCTCAACTCCCAGCAGCTCAACCTGCTCGCGGCGACCGTGCGCACCCCGCAGAACCAGTTCATCATGCTCGACTTCGGCCCACACCAGATCACGATGCCCTGGACCGATCCACGGGCGTACGCGGTGTCGCAGCACACCGGCATGCAGATCATCGTGGGGATCCGGCCGGACGGGCTGGTCCCGGTGCCGGAGAAGACGGAGGGGCCGACCTTCTTCGGCCGGGTCAGGACGCTGGAGTATCACGGCCACGAGTGGCTCGCCTACCTGGAGGCCGGGATCCCGGCCGTCAACGTGCCCGAGCCGCCGGACCGCCGCCAGCTGAACGGCGCGGGGGGCGGCGGCAAGGCGCGGTCGATGATGCGCCGCCTGCTCAACGGCTCGGCCGCGGTGGAGGAGGAGCAGCCGCAGCCGATCTCGCAGTCGGGCACGCACCGCCGCGCGGACCTGATCGTCAGGCTCGGCAACCGTCCCGTCTGGCGGGCCGGCGACCACGGCCGGGTCGCCGTCGACGTCTCCCGGCTCATGCTGTTCACGATGGACGGCAACCGCATCGACCCGCCGCGCCGCTGACGCCCCTCAGACCGGCCGGCTGACGCCGCCGGCCAGTACGGAGACGATCCCCACCAGGCGGACGATCTTGTCCAGCTCCGCCCGGTGGAACGCGGGCCCCTGGGAGCGCGCCACCACCAGGTGGACGCCGTCCATCGGCACGCTCGCGAGGTGCAGCCCGCCCTCCTCGAACGCCGCGGCGCGCAGCGGGGTGAGGTCGGCCGCGGGCACCTTCTCCGGCGCCTGCCAGCTGCCGTGGACGATCTCGCCGTCGGACGAGTCGACCGCCACCGCCCACTCGGCGCTGACCAGGTCGGGCACCGCGTCGACGAGGGTGACGTACGCCCGGTCGGGGTCCGCGGCGACGTGTCCGAGCAGGTCGTAGTCGGGGCTCGATCCGGGCGCCTCCCGGGTCGGCCACACGGCCTCCACCCGCGTGCCGGGAACCACGCCGATCCGCTCGCTCAGCTCGCCGGGCTCGAAGACGCCCGACCAGGAGACGGTGAAGTCGTCCACCGCGCGGCCCGCCTGCCGCTCCAGCACGGTGACCTGCAGGATGTCCGCGCCCATCACGCCGAACGCGCGCGCCACCTGGCCGAGCACCCCGGGCCGGTCAGGGAGCGAGACCCGCAGCCGCAGCAACATCCCCACCACCTCCTCTTCGCGCGGCCCCCGTTTTGAGTGACACCAACAGTGTCGGACACAGGTTTCACGGGTGTTACGGCGGCGGGTCACAGAACGGCTGCAATGTTTCTGGAACTTGCAGCAAAGTCTTGCACGAACCGGGGCCCGACAGTAGCTTCCGGGCCATGGTGACCCCCCAGCACCGGCGTACGCGCGCGCCCATCGCGGTGTCCGTCGCCGCGGCACTCGCCGCCGCGCTCGCCGTCGTCCCTCTCGCCACTCCCGCGGCCGCGCGGCCGGCCGTGCCCGCGGTGGCGGCCGGCGCGCCGTCCGACGCCGAACTCGCCCGCGACGCCCTCCGCGCGGACCTGTCCCGCGAGCGGCTGTACTTCGCGATGACCGACCGGTTCGCCAACGGCGACCCCTCCAACGACCGGGGCGGGCTGTCCGGCAACCGGCTGACGACCGGTTTCGACCCCGCGGACAAGGGCTTCTACCAGGGCGGCGACCTCGCGGGCCTGATCGGGAAGCTCGACTACATCAAGGGCCTGGGCAGCACGGCCATCTGGCTCACGCCGTCGTTCAAGAACCGGCCCGTGCAGGGCACCGGGGCGAACGCGAGCGCCGGCTACCACGGCTACTGGATCACCGACTTCACCAGGATCGACCCGCACCTCGGCACGAACGCGCAGATGAAGAGCCTCGTCAAGGAGGCGCACAAGCGCGGCATGAAGGTGTTCTTCGACATCATCACCAACCACACCGCCGACCTCGTCGACTACGCCGAGAAGACGTACGGCTATCGCGGCAAGGCGGCCTACCCCTACGTGGACGCCTCCGGCCGGGCCTTCGACGACCGCGACTACGCCCTGCGCGACGACTTCCCGAAGGTCACCGCAGAGTCGTTCCCGTACACGCCGGTGGTGACGGCCAGGTCGAAGGTGCCGTCCTGGCTGAACGACCCGACGATGTACCACAACCGGGGCGACTCGACCTTCTCCGGCGAGAGCTCCGAGTACGGCGACTTCTCCGGCCTCGACGACCTGTGGACCGAGCGGCCCGAGGTCGTCAAAGGCATGACCGACATCTACAGGACGTGGGTCAAGGAGACCGGCGTCGACGGCTTCCGCATCGACACCGCCAAGCACGTCAACATGGAGTTCTGGCAGCGCTTCGCGCCCGCCCTGCACGGCTACGCCGCCAAGCTCGGCAACGACAGGTTCTTCATGTTCGGCGAGGTCTACAGCTCCGACCCCGCGTACGAGAGCCGCTACACCACCACCGGCACGCTCGACGCCACGCTGGACTTCGGCTTCCAGGAGGCGGCGCGCTCGTACGCGAGCGGCGGCGACGCCGCGAGCCTCGGCAGGCTGTACGCCGCGGACGACTACTTCACCGACGCCGACTCCAACGCCTCGTCGCTGCCGACGTTCCTCGGCAACCACGACATGGGCCGGATCGGGTACTTCCTCAAACAGGACGACCCCTCGGCGGACGACGCCACGCTGCTCGCCCGCGACCGCCTGGCCCACCAGCTCATGTACCTGACCCGCGGCCAGCCGGTCGTGTACTACGGCGACGAGCAGGGCTTCACCGGCGGCGGAGGCGACAAGGACGCCCGGCAGCCGATGTTCGCCTCGAAGACGGCCGACTACCTCGACGACGACCTCATCGGCACCACCGCCACCCACGCGACCGCCAACTTCGTCACCACCCATCCCCTCTACACCTCGATCGCCGAGCTGGCCCGGCTGCGCGACCGCTACCCGGCGCTGGCGGACGGCGCCCAGGTCGAACGGCTGGCGAGCGGGAACGTGTTCGCGTTCTCCCGGATCGCCGCCGGGGAACGAATCGAGTTCGTGGTCGCACTCAACAACGGCGCCGCGGCGAAGCCCGTCCAGATCCCGACGTACTCGCCCGGCGCCTCCTTCACCCAGGTCTACGGCGGGACGCTGAAGCTCACCAGCGCGGCCGACGGGAAGCTGGCCGTGACCGTGCCGCCGCTGTCGGCCGTCGTCTACCGCGCGGACAAGGCGGTGGCCGCCCCGGCCGGGGCGCCGGAGATCTCCCTCACGCTGCCCGGGGAGACCCTGCGCGGCACGGCCGCCGACAGCCGGGTGGCGATCTCCGCCGAGGTGCCCGGCGACGGGTTCGCCCAGGTCACGTTCGCGGTCAAGGCGGGGGACGCGCCGTGGCGGGTGCTCGGCACCGACGACGCGCCCAACGGCCACACCTACCGGATATTTCATGATCTGACCGGCGTGCCGGAGGGCACCCCGCTCACGTACAAGGCCGTCGTCAAGGACGCGGCGGGCCGGTACGCGGGTGCCACGGCGACCGCCACCGCCGGGCCGGAGCCGGCCGAGGAGCAGCCGGGCGCGGTCAAGCGCGACTACCTGGTGGTCCACTACAAGCGCGACGGCGGCGACTACGACGGCTGGGGCCTGCACGCCTGGGGCGACATCGACCAGACGGTCGAGTGGGGCTCGCCCGTCGCCTTCGAGGGCGAGGACGCCTTCGGCCGCTTCGCCTGGCTCAAGCTGAAGCCGGGGGCCACCGAGGTCGGCCTGATCACGCACAGGGGCGACACCAAGGACCAGGGCGACCGGACGGTCAACCCGGCCCGTACGGGGGAGGTGTGGCTCGTGGAGGGCAAGCCGGAGGTGTACGCCTCCCGGGCCGCCGCCGAGGGGTACGCCACGATCCACTACCGGCGCCCCGACGGCGCGTACGACGGCTGGGGCCTGCACCTGTGGGGCGACGCGCTCGCCGACGGCGCGGGCACCGAGTGGGGCTCGCCGCGGCGGCCGGACGGAACCGACGCGTTCGGGGCCTTCTGGCGGGTGCCGCTGAAGAACGCCGACGCGCCGCTGAACTACATCATCCACAAGGGCGACACGAAGGACCCCGGGGCCGACCAGACGTTCGTCCCGGCGAGGCAGCCCGAGGCGTACGTGAACTCGGGCGAGAACGCGGTGCACGGCGGCGCCGCGGCGGCGCGGAACGTCGCGGTGCTGCACTACCGCCGGGCCGACGGCGACTACGACGGCTGGGGCCTGCACTTCTGGGGCGACGCGTCCGGCTCGGTCGAGTGGGGTGACCCGCTGAAGCCCGCCGGGACCGACCGGTTCGGCGTGTACTTCGAGGTGCCGCTCAAGGAGGGCGCCAGGACGCTCGGCTACATCATCCACAAGGGCGACGCGAAGGACCAGCAGGCCGACCAGGCGCTGGACCTCGCCGCCACCGGCCACGAGGCGTGGAAACTGTCCGGTGTGGACGGATACCTTCTGCCGCAGCCCGCGGCCACCGGGGCGGACGCCGACCTGTCCAAGGCCACCGCGCAGTGGATCGACCGGGACACGGTCGCCTGGAAGGGGAAGGTCCCCGAGGCGAACCACTACGCGCTGGCCTACTCCCCCAAGGGCGACATCGCGTACGAGAAGGGCGACCTGACCGGGGACGTCCATCTCATCCGGCTGATGCCCGGGCAGCTGAGCGACGCGCAGAAGGCCGCCTGGCCGCATCTGGCGGCGTACGGCGCGCTGAAGGTCGACCCGCGCGACGCGGACCTCGTGCGCGAGGCACTGCGCGGCCAGGTCGTGGCGATCGAGCGGGGGCCCTCCGGCGCCCTGCTGACCGCGACCGGCGTGCAGATCCCCGGCGTCCTCGACGACCTGTACGCCGGGGCCGCCAAGGCTCCTCTGGGGCCGACCGGCGGCGGCAGGCTGGCGATCTGGGCGCCCACCGCCCAGAAGGTCGAGCTGGCCCTCTACGACGGCCCGTCCGCCGATCGCAGGACGGTCCACCGCATGCGCAGGGACGACGCGACCGGCGTGTGGTCGGTCGACGGGCCCTCGTCGTGGCGGGGCAGGTACTACACCTACCTCGTCACCGTCTTCGCCCCCGCCGCCGGGAAGATCGTGACCAACGAGGTGACCGACCCCTACAGCCTGTCGGTCTCGGCGGGCTCGGGGCGCAGCCAGATCGTCGACCTGTCCGACCGCACGCTGCGGCCCGACCGGTGGACGACGCTGCGCAAGCCCCCGGCCGTGCGGCAGGACCGGGCCTCGATCTACGAACTGCACGTCCGCGACTTCTCCGCCTCCGACACCACCGTCCCCGAGGCCGAGCGCGGCACGTACAAGGCGTTCACCGAGACCGGCAGCGCCGGGATGACCGAGCTGCGGAGCCTGGCGAAGGACGGACTGACCCACGTCCACCTGCTGCCGGCCTTCGACTTCGCCACCGTCCCGGACGTGAAATCGGACCGGACCGAGCCCGGCTGTGACTTCGCCGCGCTGCCGCCCGACTCCGAGCAGCAGCAGGAGTGCGTCGTGAAGACGGCCGCCAAGGACTCCTTCAACTGGGGCTACGACCCGCTGCACTACACCGTGCCCGAGGGCTCGTACGCGACCGACCCGGACAAGCGGATCAAGGAGTTCCGCGAGATGGTCGCGGGGCTCAACGGCGCCGGCCTGCGGGTGGTCATGGACGTCGTCTACAACCACACCCACGCGGCCGGTCAGGACCCGGCGAGCGTGCTCGACCGCGTCGTGCCCGGCTACTACCACCGGCTCATGGACGACGGCACGGTGGCCACCTCCACCTGCTGCGCGAACACTGCGCCGGAGCACGCGATGATGGGCCGGCTCGTCGTCGACTCGATCGTGACCTGGGCCAAGGAGTACAAGATCGACGGCTTCCGGTTCGACCTGATGGGCCACCACCCGAAGGCGAACATCCTGGCCGTGCGCAAGGCCCTCGACGCGCTCACGCTCCAGAAGGACGGCGTGGACGGCAAGTCGATCATCCTGTACGGCGAGGGCTGGAATTTCGGCGAGGTGGCCGACGACGCCAGGTTCGAGCAGGCCACGCAGGCCAACATGGCCGGCACCGGCATCGGCACCTTCAACGACCGGCTGCGCGACGCCGTGCGCGGCGGCGCCTACAACGCCCTCCCGCCGACCCAGGGCTTCGGCTCCGGGCTCGCCGGCGACCCGAACGGCTCCCCGGCGAACGGCAGCGAGGCCGACCAGGCGAAGCGGCTGGCCAACTACGAAGACCTGATCAAGGTGGGCCTGACCGGGAACCTCGCCGGCTACACCTTCACCGGATCCGGGGGCACCGAGGTCAAGGGCTCGGAGGTCGACTACAACGGCGCGCCGGCCGGGTACGCCGCCACGCCGGGCGACACGGTGACCTACGTGGACGCCCACGACAACGAGACGCTGTTCGACGCGCTCGCCTACAAGCTGCCCAAGGACACCCCGATGGCCGACCGGGTCCGGATGCAGTCGCTGTCGCTGGCGACGGTCCTGCTCGGCCAGGGCACCGCGTTCGTCCACGCGGGAAGCGAGCGCCTGCGCTCCAAGTCGCTCGACGGCAACTCCTTCGACTCGGGCGACTGGTTCAACCGGCTGCTGTGGGACTGCCGCCAGGGCAACGGCTTCGGCGGCGGCCTGCCGCCCGCGAAGGACAACGAGGCGCGCTGGCCGTACGCCCGGCCCCTGCTGGCCGACCCCGCGCTGCGGCCGGACTGCGCGGCGATCGGGGCGGCCCGGGCGAGGTTCGGCGAGTTCCTGCGGATCCGCTACTCCTCCCCCGCCTTCTCGCTGGGCTCCGCCGCCGAGATCGGCAGGCGGGTCTCCTTCCCGCCGTCCGGCACCCCCGGAGTGATCGTCATGCGCATCGACGCCGCCGGCGTCGACGCCGCGAACAAGGCGATCTACGTGGTGTTCAACGCCACCGGGAAGACCGCCGCGCCCGCCGTGCCCGCGCTGAAGGGCGCCCGGGTCGCACTGCATCCCGTACAGGCGGCGTCGGACGACCCGGTGGTCCGGCAGGCGTCGGCGGACCCGGCGGCCGGCACGCTGACCGTGCCCGCCCGCACGGTCGCGGTTTTCACCCAGCCGCGGTAGGAGTGGCGCCGGGCGCGGGCTCTCCCGCGCC
>NZ_JBEYWW010000037.1:0-94953 GCF_040644635.1 Microbispora sp. NPDC046933
CCGGGAGAACCCGAAACTCGCCATCTCATGGCCGAGGAAGATGTTCTCCGTCACGCTCAACCCGTCCACCAGGTCGAGCTCCTGATAAATGGTGGCGATTCCGAGGCCCATGGCCGCGGTCGGCGGCGCCAGCCGTACGGGCGAGCCGTCGAGCAGCACCTCGCCCTCGTCGGGCGCGTGGGCACCGGACAGGATCTTGATGAGCGTGGACTTCCCGGCGCCGTTCTGGCCGAGCAGGCAGTGCACTTCTCCGGCTCTGACCTCAAGGTCCACGCCGTCCAGCGCGCGTACGCCGGGGAACTGCTTGACGATCCCCCTCATTTGGAGCAGGGGGTGTTCGTCTCCCATGGGGGTCTCCCAACGATGATCAGTTGGCGGAGTAGACGTGATCGCTGATCAGGCGGGTGGCGCCGATGACACCCGCGGTGTCGCCGAGTTCGGACAACACGATTGGCAGGTTTCCGGTGGCGAGCGGCAGCGACCTGCGGTAGACGACGCTTCTGATCTCCGCGAGCAGCACGTGGCCGAGCTTGGCCACGCCGCCCGCGATGATCACAAGGCCGGGGTTGAAGAAGCTGACCAGGCTCGCCAGCACCTGGCCCACCCGGCGCCCGCCGTCGCGGATCAGCCCGATCGCGCCGGCGTCGCCCTGCGCCGCAGCCGCGGCGACGTCCTCGGCCGTCAGCGTGCCCGCGACCGCGAGCCGTTCGGCCAGGTACGGCGAGCCGCCCGAGCGGGCCACGGCGACGGCCTCCCGCGCCAGCGCGGCGCCGCCGAAGTACGCCTCCAGACATCCGGAGTTGCCGCAGGAGCAGACCGGTCCGAGGTCGTCCACCCGGATGTGGCCGATGTCGCCGGCGCTGCCGGACACACCGCGGTAGATCTTGCTGTCCACCACGATGCCGCAGCCGATACCGGTGCCGATCTTGACGAGGAGGAAGTCCTCGACGTGCCGCGCGAGACCGGCGTGCAGCTCTCCGAGTGCCATGATGTTGACGTCGTTGTCGACCACCGTGGGGCAGCACAGCGCCTGCCCGACCGTCTCCCTGACCGGGTAGCGGTCCCAGCCGGGCATGATCGGCGGCACCACCGGGACGCCCTCGGCGAAGCTCACCGGCCCGGGGACGCCGATGCCGGCTCCGCTGAGATCGGTGAACAGCCCGTCCCTGCTCAGCTTGCCGAGCAGTTCGATGGCCCGGTCCAGCACGACGGCGGGCCCCTCTCTGATGTCACAGGGCTCGCTCAGGTGACCGAGCACCTTGAGCTCTCCGTCGGTGACGGCGACGTCGATCGAGGTGGCGCCGATGTCGATCCCGGCGAACCGGATTTCACCGGCCAGGCGTACGCGTCCCGAGCGCCTGCCGCCGCGCGAGGCGGCCAGTCCGTCGGGCTCGGCGAGCCCCAGCTCGATCAGCCGGTCCAGCTCGACGTTGAGCTTCGACCGTGACAGGTCCACCACGTCGCCGAGTTCGGCACGGGAACGCCCGCCGTCCCTCAGCAACCGCAGGAGCGCGGCCTGGTGGACGTTCTCCGGCCTGATGGTCGTCCTCTTCACGTACGCCTCCGCGTCCCGGTGATTGGCACGAAACGTACCTCTTTTCTGCTGATCAGGGAAGACCTTTTATCGATGTGATGCAATCTTTCGCTGAAATCAGCAAAAGTAACGTCCTGTATGCGGGGTAGAAGAGCAGGAGGACGGTTGGAGGGCGCATGCTGGGGGTTGCCTGACATGCTGGGTTTGCCTGACGGGGTGCGCGGCTGCCTGTTCGACATGGACGGGGTTCTCACGCGCACGGCCCGGATCCACGCGGCGGCGTGGAAGGAGATGTTCGACGAGTACCTGCGCGACCGGGCGGTCGCCACCGGCACGCCGTTCGTGCCGTTCGACGAGACCGGCGACTACGAGCGGTACGTCGACGGCAGGAAGCGCCTGGACGGCACGCGGACCTTCCTGCGGGCCAGGGGCGTCGACCTGCCCGAGGGCAAGCCCGGCGACCCGCCGGGCATGCCCACCGTCAACGGCCTGAGCAACCGCAAGAACGAGCTGGTCCAGGCGATCCTCGACCGGCGGGGCGTGGAGGTGTTCGAGGGCTCGGTGCGCTACCTGCGCGCCGTCCGCGACGCCGGGCTGCGCCGTGCGGTCGTCTCCAGCAGCGCCAACACCGCGCGCGTGCTCGCCGCGGCCGGGCTTGAGGACCTGTTCGACGCGCGGATCGACGGCGTGGTGGCCAGGGAGCGCGGCCTGGCCGGCAAGCCCGCCCCCGACATGTTCCTCGCCGCCGCCGAGGCACTCGGGCTCGCGCCGGCCGAGGCCGCGGTGTTCGAGGACGCGCTGGCGGGCGTCGCCGCCGGGCACGCGGGCGGCTTCGCCCTCGTGGTGGGCGTGGACCGCGGCCACCAGGCGGAGGCCCTGCGCGAGAACGGCGCCGACGTCGTGGTGACGGACCTCTCCGAACTGCTGGACGACAAATGATCAAGCATCCCGCCTTCGTCGTCGAGCCCTGGTCGGTGCGGGAGTGCCACCTGCACACCGACGTGCTCGCCCAGACCGAGTCGGTGTTCGCGCTGTCCAACGGGCACATCGGGCTGCGCGGCAATCTCGACGAGGGCGAGCCGTACGGGCTGCCCGGCACCTACCTCAACTCCTTCTACGAGCTGCGCCCGCTGCCGTACGCCGAGGCGGGCTACGGCTACCCCGAGTCCGGCCAGACGGTCGTCAACGTCACCAACGGCAAACTGATCCGGCTGCTCGTCGACGACGAGCCGTTCGACGTCCGGTACGGGACGCTGCACTCACACGAGCGGGTCCTCGACCTGCGGGCGGGGACGCTCACCCGGAAGGTCTGCTGGAGCTCCCCGACCGGGGCGCAGGTGCGCGTCACCTCGACCCGGCTCGTGTCGTTCACCCACCGGGCCGTGGCCGCGGTGCGCTACGAGGTGGAGCCGGTGGACCAGCCGCTCAACGTCGTCGTCCAGTCGGAACTCGTGGCCAACGAGACCGTGCCGCCGCCGACCGCCGACCCCCGCGCCGCCGCTGCGCTGGAGGCGCCGCTGGTGCTGGAGGAGAACGTCGCCGCGCGCAACAACGTGTGCGTCATGGTCCACTCCACCAGGGCCAGCCGGCTGCGGGTCGCGGCGGGGATGCGCCACGAGATCGACGGCCCGGACGGCACCCGCGCCGAGTGCGACGGCGGCGGCAACGTCAGCCGGGTCACGATCGCCACCCGGCTCGTGCCGGGCGAGCGGCTGCGGCTGGACAAGTTCTTCGCCTACGGCTGGTCGGCCAAGCGGTCCCGGCCCGCGATGCACGACCAGGTCGTGGCGGCGCTGGCGGCGGCCAGGCTCACCGGGTGGGAGGGCCTGTGCGCCGAGCAGCGCGCCTTCCTCGACGACTTCTGGGCGGGCGCGGACGTCGAGGTCGAGGGCGACGCCGAGGTGCAGCAGGCGGTGCGTTTCGGGCTGTTCCACCTGCTCCAGGCGGGCGCCCGGCTGGAGCGCCGGCCCATCCCCGGCAAGGGGCTGACCGGCTCGGGCTACGACGGTCACGCGTTCTGGGACACCGAGAGCTTCGTGCTGCCGGTTGCCACCTACACCTACCCCCGGGCCGCCGCCGACGCCCTGACGTGGCGCGCCACGATCCTGCCCCTCGCCCAGGCGCGGGCCGAGCAGCTCGGGCTGTCCGGGGCGGCCTTCCCCTGGCGCACGATCAACGGCGAGGAGTGCTCGGGCTACTGGCCCGCGGGCACGGCGGCCTTCCACGTCAACGCCGACATCGCCGCCGCGGTCACGCGATACGTCGACGCGACCGAGGACACCGAGTTCGAGCGGGACATCGGCCTGCCGCTGCTCGTCGCGACCGCCCGGCTGTGGTGCGCGCTCGGCCACCACGACGCCGAGGGCCGCTACCGCATCGACGGCGTGACCGGCCCGGACGAGTACAGCGCCGTCGCGGACAACAACGTCTACACCAACCTCATGGCCCAGCGGAACCTGCGGGCCGCCGCCGCGGCGGCCGTACGCCACCGCGACGGGGCCGAGCGGCTCGGGGTCACGCTGGAGGAGACGGCGATGTGGCGCGACGCCGCCGCCGCCATGTACCTGCCGTACGACGAACGGCTCGGAGTCCACGAGCAGAGCGAGGGGTTCACCGGGCACGCGGTGTGGGACTTCGCGGGCACCAGGCCCGAGCAGTATCCGCTGCTGCTCCACTTCCCCTACTTCGACCTGTACCGCAAGCAGGTCGTCAAGCAGGCGGACCTCGTGCTGGCCATGCACCTGTGCGGCGAGGCGTTCACGCCCGAGCAGAAGGCGCGTGACTTCGCCTACTACGAGGCGCTGACCGTGCGGGACTCCTCGCTGTCGGCCGCCACCCAGGCCGTGATCGCCGCCGAGGTGGGCCAGCTCGACCTCGCCTACGCCTACCTCGGCGAGGCCGCGCTGATGGACCTGCGCGACCTGGAGCACAACACCCGCGACGGCGTCCACATGGCCTCGCTGGCCGGGGCGTGGATCGCGCTGGTGGCCGGGTTCGGCGGCATGCGGGCACGCGAGGGGCGGATCCGCTTCGCCCCCCGCCTGCCCTCGGGCATCACCCGGCTCACCTTCCGCGTCCGCTACCGGGGCCGCCTGCTGCGGATCGACGTCACGCCGGACGGCACGACGTACCGGCTCCTGCACGGCTCGCCCATCACGCTGGCGCACCACGGCGAGGAGCTCACGCTCGGCGCGCGGCCGCAGGCCCGGCGCAACCCGCCGCCGCCCTTCCCCGATCTGCGGGTCAGGCAGCCGCCCGGCCGCGCGCCCATGCCACGGCGGCCCACGGACCTGTCCGCCGACCTCGTCGGCCCGGCCGAGCAGGCCGAGGAGCTCTGACGGCCCGGCCGGGCGGAGCGCGAGGAGGTCAGAGCATCGCCTGCAGGGAGGCGCCGGCCTGCTCGCCCAGCTTGGTCGGGAGATAGGGCTGCTCGGCCATGACGGCCTCCCAGTTGTCGCGGATCGCCTCGACCGTGAGGTCGTCGGTCCGCCAGCCCGGCCCCTCGGCGACGAACACCCGGGCGATCCGGCCGGCGCCGACCGAGAACACCTCGCCGCTGGTCTCGCAGCTCTCGTGGGCCAGGTACGCCACCAGCGGGCTGACCCGCTCGGGGGTGAACTTCTCCTCGAACTCCGCGGGCAGCAGCGTCTCGGTCATCCGCGTCCACGCCACGGGGGCGATCGCGTTGGCCTTGATGTTCGCCCGCGCGCCCTCGATGCCGAGCGTCTTGGTGAGGCCCACCAGGCCCATCTTGGCGGTCGAGTAGTTGGCCTGACCGAAGTTGCCGAACAGCCCGGCGGGCGAGGAGGTGTTCACGATCCGTCCGTACGCCTGCTCCTTCATGTGCGGGAACGCCGCCCGGCTGACCAGGAACGAGCCGCGCACGTGCACGGCGATCACGGCGTCGAACTCCTCGACCGTCATCTTCCCGAACGAACGGTCGCGCAGGATGCCGGCGTTGTTGACGACGACGTCCACACGGCCGAACGCGTCGAGCGCCGTCCGCACGATCGCCTCCGCGCCCTCCGGCGTGGCGACGTTGTCGGTGCTGGCCACCGCCTCTCCGCCGTTTTTCACGATCAGCTCGGCGACCTCCGCCGCCGGGCCCGAGGACGCGCCGGAGCCGTCGAGGGCGCCGCCGAGGTCGTTGACGACGACCTTCGCGCCGCGCCGGCCGAGCAGCAGCGCGTGCGACCGGCCGAGCCCGTGCCCGGCACCGGTGACGATCGCCACCCTTCCGTCGAACCTGAGCTCGGCCCCGGCAGCATCGTGACCCTCAGCAGCAGACATGGCGCCACCCTTCCAGAAAGAGAACAAGGTTCTGGTAGCACTTTAGCCTTCTGCGACGGCAGCGGTCAGAAGTAGTCGGCCGTCCAGTGCACGGCGCGCGGGTGCTCGACGACGGCCCTGACGTCGGCCTCCTCCAGCAGCAGCGGCCTGGCCATGCCGGTGCGCTCGTCCCGGCGCTCCCACTCCTCGAAAAGGAGGGGCAGGGCGGCGCGGACCGGAGGGTCGAGCGGCGCGCGCAGGCGTCCCGACCGCACGCCGCGCGCGCGGGCCTCGGCGGCCACGGCGCGCAGCAGCGGCCCGGCCGCCCGATCGGCCGCGAGCGCCACCTCGACCACGTCGCCGGCGCTCCAGTCCACCACCGCGTACGCCATGGGCGTGCCGTGCTCGCGGACCAGCAGGATCTCGTGCGGCGGGCCGTACCAGACGGGGACGCGGCCGGTCCAGTCCCGGGCGGAACGCACGGTGGTGAGCGGGCGCCGGTCGTCGTGCCGGTCGTGCAGCGCGGCGAGCACGGTCCAGTCGTCGAGCCCGGTCCAGTCGTCGAGCACGGTCCAGTCGTCGAGCCCTGCCGGTCCGGCGGTCCAGCCGGCGTCGAGAGTGCCGGCGTCGAGAGTCCCGGCGGCGGCGAAGCGGCCGTCCACGCGCGGCCGGTCGAACACCCGCCAGCCGGAACCGGTGTAGACGCCCGGCGTGCCGGTGAACAGCAGCGACCACGCGCACCCGGCCGCCGTCATCGCGTCGGCCGCCATCGCGAGCAGTCGCCTGACCAGTCCCCTGCCCCGGGCGTCCGGCCTCGTCGCGACGCTGGACAGGCAGCCCACCCGCTGGACGCCGCCGTGAGCGTCGCGCACGTCGCGGGGCAGCCAGTACACCACGGCCAGGACGCCGGTGGCGTCCGCGGCCACGAGCGTGCGGCCGAGGCGCCCCTCGTCCTGCTCGTAGAGCGGCACGATGTGGGACGCGGTGAACGCCCGCGCCCACAGCTCGTAGAGGGACGTCACCTCGTCCGCGCGTACGGTCCTGAACTCGGTCAACCCATGCGCTCCAGCATCTCGGGAGTCACCTCGTGGTGCAGCGGAAGCCCCGCGCGGTGACGCCGGATCTCGTCCAGCACGAGCGTGCCCTGGCGCCGCCGCGCCTCGACCGTCCCGGCGGCCTGGTGCGGCGTGAGCAGGACGTTCGGCAGGGTCCTGAATCCGTGGTCGGCGGGCAGCGGCTCGGCGTCGAAGACGTCGATCGCGGCGTCGATCCGCCCGGTGCGCAGCTCCGCCAGCAGCGCCTCCTCGTCCACCAGCCACGACCTGGCCGTGTTCACCAGTCCCGCGCCGTCGGGCATGAGCGCCAGCTCGCGTGCGCCGAGCAGATGCCTGGTCTCCGGCAGCACCGGCGCGTGCAGGGCCACGATCCTGCTCGTGGCCAGCAGTTCGTCCAGCGGCACGGCGGGCACGCCGGGCTCGCCCGCGAAGTGGGGATCGCTCACCACCGTCTCCGCGCCGAGGGCGCGCACCAGCTCCAGATAGGCCCGGCCGGTGCGGGAGGCGCCGACGACCCCGACGCGGCATCCCAGGATCTCGTGCCGCGGCGGCGCCTGCTCCGCCGTGTGCCAGTCGGCGCCCCCACGCAGCGCGTGGTCGAAACGGTGGATGCGGTGCAGGAGGGACAGGGTGAAGGCGAGCGCCACCTCGGCGACCGGACGGGCCATCGCCTGCCCCGCCTGCGTCACCCTGATCCCCCGGGCGAACACCTCGTCGGTGACGAAGAACTTGACGCTGGCGCCGATGTGGGCGACCAGCCGCAGCCCCGGCGCGAGGTCCAGCAGGGCCGTGTCGAGGACCGGCATTCCCCAGCCCGTGACCAGGATCTCCGTGCCCGGAAGCGCCTCGGCCAGGGCGGCCCGGTCGGCCGGGTCGTCGAGCGGACGGGCTTCGCCGAGCTCCCGCCCGAACAGCCGGGCGCGCAGGTCCGGCGGCACGCAGACCAGTGTGCGCGGGTCGGGCGCGTCAGGCGAGCCAGGCATCGAGGTGCTCCGCCACGAAGTCGTCGTCCACCAGCCAGGGGTAGGCGGCCGTCACCCGGGTCAGCTCCTCGGCCTGGCCGGGCGACAGGCCCTCGTCCGGGTCCAGGCACCAGACGCCGGCGAGCAGGCCCTGCCTCCTGAGCACCTCGTGCACGCCCGCGATGCACCCGGCGAAGCCGTGCGCGGCGTCGAACACCGCCGCGTTGGCGTCGGTGAGCTGTTGCGCCTTCCGGGCCAGCCCGGCGGGGTCCCGGGACACCTGCTCGACCATCGCCACGGCGGCCCGGGTCCAGACCGCCCACTGGCCGAGCAGGCCGCCGCGGAACCGCAGCCCGCCGGGCAGCGCGGCGAGCAGGTCGCCGATGATGTGGTCGTCGTTGCCGGTGTACAGGGCCACCTCCTCGCGCCGGTCCGACGCCGCGACGCCGTACGCGACCTCCAGGGTGCGGTAGCGGTCGAACGGCGCGACCTTGATCGCGACGGTGGACGGCTGGTCGGCGAGCGCCCGCCAGAAGTCCCGGGACAGCTCGGGGCCGCCGATGGCCCGTTGCAGGTAGAACCCGATCACGGGCAGCACCTCGCCCACCGCGCGCGCCCGCTCCAGCAGGTCCGCCTCGGTCGCCCCGGGGACGACCGGCGACAGCAGCACCGCGTCGTACCCGAGGCCCGCCGCGAGCTCCGCCTCCGCGACCGCCTGTGCGAGGGGGCCGCAGGCGCCCGCGACGGTCACGACGTCCCCGGCGCGGTCGCTCGCGGCGACGGTCTCGGCGGCCAGTTCCAGGACCGGGCGCAGCAGTCCGGCCTCCCGGATCTCGAACTGCGTGGTGTGCACGCCCACGGCGATCCCGCCGGCGCCCGCCGCGAGGTAGTAGCGGGTGAGGGCCCGCTGGCGGCGCTCGTCGAGCGTGCGGTCCGCGGTGAGGGCGAGCGGGTGAGCGGGGATGACCGCCCCGTGGAGCAGCGGTGCGAGGGACATCAGAACCTCCCGTCGCGCACGGCGAACTTGGTGGGCTTGCCCGACACGGGCAGTCCCCGCGCCAGCCAGTCGGCCTGCCAGTCGACCAGCGTGCCCAGCGGGACGTCCGGGTAGCCGAACAGCGCGTGGCAGCGTGTCGCGTCGCTCAGCAGGGCCGTACGCGCCTCGGTGCCGGTGAACTCGGCGGCGACGCCGAACCGTTCGGCGAAGCGGGACGCGATCCGCCGGACCGACGCGGTCTCGGGGCCGGTGAGGTTGAGCACGAAGGCGTCGGACGACGCGTGCTCCAGCGAGCGCAACGCGACCTCGTTCGCGTAGCCCTGCCACACGACGTTGACGTGACCGGTGGTGACGTCCACCGGCGACCCCGACAGCACCGTCTGACCGATGTCGGCGAGCACGCCGTAGCGCAGGTCCACGGCGTAGTTCAGGCGCAGCACGCTCACCGGCGTGCCGCGCCGCGCCGCGTGCTCGAACACCCGCTCCCGGCCGAGGCAGCTCATCGCGTACTCCCCGACCGGCCCGGTCGGATCGGTCTCGGCGCAGCCGCCGGACTCCAGGCCGGTGAGCGGGTAGACGTTCCCTGTGGAGAACGCCGCGATCCGCGCACCGGCGTACCGCTCCGCGACGCGCGCGGGCAGCGCGGCGTTGACCACCCAGGCGAGGTAGGGCGCGGCGGCGGTGCCGAACTTCGCCCCCACCATGAACACCACATCGCGGGCGTCCGGCAGCGCGCTCAGGTCCGCGTCCCCCATCAGGTCGAACGTCACCGTGCGCACGCCGTGCCGCTCCAGGTCGCGGGCCGCGGCGGGGTCGGACCAGCGGGAGACCGCCCACACGGCGTCACCCGTACGGCCGGCCTCGTCGAGGCCCCGGCGGGCCAGGCGGCACAGCGTGGGGCCCATCTTGCCGCCCGCGCCGAGCACGACCAGGTCGCCCGCGCCCGAGGCCAGGGAGGCGACGAGGGCGGGAGACGGCGTCGTCAGCCGGTCTTCCAGCGCGGATTCAGAGTCGAACATCATTTATCCCTTGATTCCAGACATGGTGACGCCCTCGGTGAGGTAGCGCTGGCCCACGAGGTAGGCGGCGAAGATCGGCACGAAGGCCACGGTCGCGCCCGCGAGCACGACGTTGAGCGGCACGTTCTGCTCCTGCAGCGACGCGATGCCGACCGTCAGCGTGCGCATGCCGGTGCTCTGCCCGACGATCAGCGGCCAGAGGAAGTCGTTCCAGTGCCACAGGAAGACGAACAGGCCGAGCGTGGCGAGGATCGGCTTGCACAGGGGCAGCACGATCCTGACGAAGATCGTCCATTCCGAGGCGCCGTCCAGCCGGGCCGCCTCGAACAGCTCGTCGGGCAGCGCGCCGATGAACTGCCGCATCAGGAAGACCGCCTGGGCGTTGGCGAGGGTCGGCACGATGAGCCCCCAGAAGGTGTCCACGCCGCCCGCGTTGGCGACCAGGACGAACAGCGGGATCAGCGTCACGTGGTAGGGCACCATCACCATCGCGAGGAACGACCAGAACATGGTCTCCTTGCCGGGGAAGCGCTTCTTGGCGAAGGCGTATCCGGCGAGCGAGGCGAGCAGCAGCACGAGCACGACGCTGACCACCGAGTAGATCAGCGTGTTCAGCGTCCACAGCGGCAGGTCGCCGCCGCCGAGCACCCGCTCGTACGCCCCGGTGGCCAGCGGCCAGGGCAGCAGGCTGCCGGGGAACTCGACCGCCGCCACCGGCTTCAGGCTCAGCACGACCATCGCGTAGAACGGGAAGATCGTGACGATCGAGGCGACGCTCAGGAGCACGATCCGTACGGCCCGGCCGCCGGGTCCCGGCTCCAGCGCTCGGTATGCGGTCACTTGGCCCTCCCGATGAGCAGCCGCTGGATCAGCGCGACGAACAGAGTGAGCACGAACAGGGCGACGCCGAGGGCGCTGGCGTAGCCGAGGTCGAAGTACTTGAAGCCCTGGTCGTAGAGGTCCATGACCAGGGTGTAGCTGGAGCGTCCCGGGCCGCCGCTCGTCATGACGTAGACGAGGTCGAAGACCTGGAAGGAGTTCGTGGTCTCGATCACGGCCAGGAAGAAGATCGCCGGCCGCAGCTGCGGCAGGACCACGTAGCGGAAGCGCTGCCAGGGCCCCGCGCCGTCGCTGAGCGCCGCCTCCTCCAACTCGCGCGGCACGTCCTGGAGCCGGGCCAGGACGATCAGCATGCCGTACCCGAAACGGGACCAGACCGACACGATCACCAGGGCCGGGATGACGAGCACCGGCGAGGCCAGCCAGGAGCCGCCGATCAGCTCACCGAGCGGCCCCGACGAGGAGAACAGCCAGGTGAAAATGGTGGCCGCCAGTACGAGGCTGGTGATGACCGGCAGGAAGAAGATCGACCGGAACAGCCGCACGCCGCGGAACGACCGGCGCACGAGCAGCGCCAGGCCCACCGACACTCCGACGGACAGCGGCAGGTAGAGCACCGTGTAGATCACGGTCACCTTGAGCGCCTGCCAGAAGAGCGGATCGTGCAGCATCCGCTGGAAGTTGTCCAGGCCGACGAACGTCGGGCTGTCGCCGACCGTGTACTCGAAGAAGCCGAGTAAGGTCCCCACGACGGCCGGGCCGAACCGGAAGGCCAGGAACAACAGGAAGCACGGCAGGACGAACGCCAGGCCCCAGCGGGCCTCGTACCGGGCGCCCGCCGACCTGCGCCGGGCCGTCACTCGGCGCGGACGCGCCTCCGCGGTGACCGTCACGGGTTTACCTCACAGGTGTCTCGAAACTTGTCGCACCGTCCCGGCCGCCCTCGTGGGGTGGCCGGGACGCGCGTCCTACTGGCCGATGAGGGCGTTGGCCGCGGTGGCGGCGTCGGTGAGGGCCTGCTGCGGGCTCTTCTGGCCGATCAGCGCGGCCTGGATCTCCGGCGCGAGCACGCCCATGACGTCGCGCGCCTTGTCGTGCAGCGGCGCGCCCTGCATCAGGTCGAGCGTCTTCTCCATCTCGGCGTTCGGCCCGTCCGTGTACAGGGCGCCGGTCGACTTCTGCGGCGAGAAGAAGCCGGAGGCCGTGTCGTACGCCTTGGTGACGGCGGCGCCGGAGGCGAAGGCCAGCCACTTGCCGGCCGCGTCCTTGGCCTTGGAACCCTTGAGCATCGACAGCGCGCCGATGGAGCCGTAGCCGACCTGCTTGGCGTCGCTCAGCGGCGGGTAGATCTTGATGTTCTCCGCGCCCCAGAACGACTCGACGTCCGCGGGCACCTGCTGCCAGGTGCAGGCCGTCTTGTTCTGCGCCAGGTGCGTCTGCTCGAACGCGGGGATGCCGGTGAGCAGGTCCTTCTCGACGTAGCCCTTGTCGGCCAGCGTCTTGAGGAAGGTCAGCGCCTTGAGGCCCTCAGGGCCGTCGAAGGCCACCTTGGCGCCGTCGGGCGTGAAGACGCTGCCGCCGGCCTCCCACAGCAGGGGGTAGAACGACTGGTTGAGCGTGGCGCCGGGGTCGGCGTAGTAGTTGGTGACGTCGAAGCCCTTCTCCTTGAGCTTCGGCGCGATCGCGAGCACGTCGTCCCAGGTCTTGGGAGCCTCCACCCCGGCCGCGTCGAGCACCTTCCGGTTGCACATCAGCGGGTTCGCGCCCATCAGGATCGGGGCGCCCATCAGCTTCCCGTCGATGGTGACGGCCTGCTTGACGTTGTCGCGGTAGTCCGCCTTGGCCGTGTCGGACAGATAGGAGTCGACCGGCTGGATGGCCTTGGCGAACTTCGGGATCTGGTCGGGGATCAGGTAGACGAGGTCGGGCCCCTTGTTGCCGGCGATCGCCGTGGTGAGCGACTCCTCGCGCTTGGCCCAGGGGTAGATCTCGACCTTGACGTCGATGTTCGGGTTGTCCTTGGTGAACGCGGCGATCTGGCCGTCCCAGAAGGCCTTGTGCTTGGCCTCGTCCGGGATGATCGGATACACCCACATGGTCACGCTCTGCTTGCCGGACGCGGTGTCCGAGCCGGAGCCGCAGGCGGTGGCCGCGGCGGCGAGCGCCGCCACCACGACCGGCGCCAACATGCGAAGTCGCATGGGAAAGGTCCTCTCTCAGGAGTCGGGGAAGTTCACTGCTCGGGCACGTCGACGACGGTGCCGCTGTGCCGGGCCCGCTCGGCGGCGAAGACCGCGAGGTGGGAGGCGAGCGACTCGGCCGGGCCGGACCGGATCAGGACGTCGTCGCCGGTGGCCACGGCGCGCACGAAGGCGTCCATCACGCCGTCGTCCCCGCCGCCGTGGCCCTCGCCGGCGTTGGCGCCGCCGACGGGGCCGGCCTCGGTGGTCTCGGTCCTGCCGGTGCGGAAGTCCAGGACCGTCACCCGCTCGCCGTCTCCGACGAGCTGCCCGTGGCTGCCGAAGATCCGGGTCTGCCGGTGGGTCTGCTCGGTGAAGGCGGTCATCGTGAACGTCCCGGTGGCGCCGCCCTCGAACTCCAGGGCCAGCACCTGGTGGTCCACGACGTCGTTGTCGCAGGCGTAGACGCACCTGCCGTACGGGCCGGTGCGCAGCGCCTCGGTGACGCCCGCCTCGTCCGTCGCGTCGGTGATCACGCTGACGGGCCAGGCGGCCCCGCGCTCCCGCAGTGCGGGGTAGTAGAGCTTGGGCGCCGAATAGGGGCACTCGGGCTCGATCGCGCAGTCCAGGCAGCGGTCCGCGGCGCCGACGGGGCGCTTGTCCGGCCGGAAGTGGCCGAGGTCGCCGAAGCTCGCCACCCGGGCGATCCTGCGTCCGGTCACGTACGCCAGCCAGTCGAGGTCGTGGCAGGACTTGGCGAGCAGCATCGGGCTGGCCAGCTTCTCGCTCCGCCACGGCCCGCGGACGTAGGAGTGGGCCGCGTGCCACCAGCCCACCGGCTCCAGGTGCTGGACGCTCATGATCTCGCCCAGCACGCCGGAGCGGACCACCTCCATCACCAGGTCGGTGTACGGGGTGTAGCGCAGCACGTGGCAGACCGCGAGCCGGACACCGGCCTCGGTGACCGCGGCGACGATCCGCCGGCACTCCTCCTCGGTGGGCGCGAGCGGCTTCTCCAGCAGCAGGTCGCGCCCGGCGCGGGCGAACGCGACGGCCGGGTCGACGTGGTCCCTGTCCTGGGTCGCCACGATCACCGCGTCGGCCGGCACGTCCGCGGCCAGCATGTCCTGCCAGGTCGCGTACTCCGCCACCCCGGGATGCCCGGCCGCGACGAGGCCGCGCCGGTGGGGGTCCGGGTCGGCCACGGCGACGAGCCGCGCGCGGTCCGGGTTGCGCGCCACCCACGAGGCGTAGGTCTGGCCCCGGCTTCCGGCGCCGGCGAGGGCCAATGCGACCCGGCGTTCCATTTGCACTCCTCTGTGATGGTTTGGGAGTAAGAAGGTTAGAGAACGAGGTTTCCGGTGGTCTGGACCCGGGGGCCGTCCGGCGGCGTCGTCCGGGAGACGCCCTCCTCGACGCAGGAGGTGTGCTGGAGCAGCGAGCCGTCGCCGAAGGCGGCCCCGGCGAGCGTGACCTTCCCGCCCGACAGGCGGGCGCCGACCGCCGAGTACACGTTCTTCCCGGTCTCGATCGCCACGTGGGCCGTGCCCGCGTCGTTCGTCGTGCTCCGGTAGTCGCGCAGTTCCCACTGGACGGTCCCGCCCGCGTCCGCGCGGGACAGCAGCGCCTTCGCGCCGTTCGTCCCCTCGACCACCGCGCCGCCGCCCACGTGGACGCGCTGGTCCTTCTTCCCCGACAGCCGGATGCCGGTGCCCGACAGCCGCCCGCCCTGGATCCGTACGAGCGAGGCGGCGACGGGCAGCGGCGCGCCGCCCTCCTTGCCGAGCAGCGTGCTGTCGACCAGGTGCAGCTCGCCCGTGCCGTTGCAGGCGTTGCCGTCCAGGTTCGCCAGCACCGACCGCACGATGTGCACGGGCGAGGTGACCGAGGACTGCACGATCTCCGTACCGGCGGCGATCGTGAAGTCGCAGCCCTCGATGACGTTCGGCCGGGCCGACAGCGCGGACGACTGGGAGATGATCAGCTGGTTGTTCGCGGAGCAGCCCCGCATCTGGACGCCGTCGGCGTTGACCCAGATCATCCCGGAGCCCGCGAGCGACGGCTTGCCGATCACCCGCATGTCCTCAAGCGTCAGGTCCGTGACCTTCACCCGGGCGACGAACCACGAGCAGACGTGCCGGCGTACGGTGATCCGCTTGGCCGCCGAGCCCCACGCCGCACCGGAGTTGGCGAACGTCATCAGGCCGGAGTTGCCGGTGTAGACGAGGTCGTGCTCGTACTGCCCGTGGGTGACGAACGGCCCCTGGTCGTCCCCGTCGCCGTGGCAGTTCTCCACCAGCCCGTACGCCGAGGCGGTCCAGTCGTTGAGGTGGCGGGCGTTGGAGGTGTGGCAGTCGGCCACGTGGCCGTACAGGCAGTAGATCTGCTGGGTGAGGTAGCCCGCGCCGCCCCATGTGACGGACGTGGGGTTCTTCAGCGAGCAGGAGCGCGTCTGGAAGTAGGTGCACCAGCGCCGCATGACGACCGGCCAGAACGTGCCGGTGGCGTCGATGCCGGACACGTCGCACCAGACGGCGTACTCGTAGGCCACCGGGTGCGACCCCGTGTACTGGTCCGCGCCCGCGCCGGTGAACACCATGTTCCTGACGTGGACCCGCTCGACCGGCTCGATCCGCGTCCAGGTGATCGACCGCCCGGCCTTCAGCGTCCAGCCGTTGAGGTAGTTCACCCGGATGTGGGAGCCGTCCACGATCTGGGTGACCTGCACGAGCTTCTGCAGCTCGCGTTCCCACTGCCCGGCGCCCTTGCTCACCTCGGCCGACCACCACTGACCGACCTGGAACTTCGACGAGTCGCCGACCTCGAAGACGTCCGACAGCTCCGGCATGTCCGCGGTGAGCGGCGCGGTCACCACCGTGTCGGTGACCTTGCCCCGGAAGAAGAGCACGGCCGCGAAGGGGTCGTCGTAGCCCGCCTTCTCGATGCCGTCGGTGCGGACGGTGTGGCCGCCGAAGTCGAACTCCAGGTTCGAGCGGGTGTACCTGTGGCGCTTGACGAACAGCAGGTCGGTGTGGGCCTCGATCCGGTGGATGGACGGGTCGTTCACCATCGCGTCCAGCGCGGCGTCCGCCGGAGCGTCGTCGCCGAACACGCCGAACCTGCGGAAGTCGCCGACGCCGTCGTGGACCTGCACCCACCGGCCCGCGCCTGAGCCGCCCGAGTTTTCAGGACGCAGCACTGTGCCGCCGTTGGCCGCCGTCGTGGAGTCCGCGTCCCAGCGCACCAGCATGCCGCCGCCGTCACCGGCCGCCTTGTAGCCCGCGACCCGCACCAGCGTCCCGTCCGGGATCTTCCCGCCGTCCAGCGACAGCAGCTCGGCCACCGTCGCCACGCCGTACACAGCCGTCTTCAGCTCCGCCTGCGGCCCGGCGTGAGCCGTACCGGGAACCAGCAGAGCCAGCCCGCCGACACCGCCCGCCGTCAACAGGGCACGACGGGACCTCATGGATGAACTCATTTCGGGGACTCCTCAGACGGCCAGGTTGCCAGTGGTGATGACTCGGGGCCCCTGCGCCGGGGCCGTACGGGTGACGCCCTCTTCGGCGCAGCCCGTGTGCAGGAGGTGGGAGTCGCCGCCGAAGGCGGCGTCCGCGAGCGTGATGACGCCGCCGCGAAACCGCGCCCCGACGGCGGAGTAGCGGTTGACGCCGCTCGTGATCGCGACGTGCGCGGTTCCGACGTCGCGGGTCGAGCTGGCGTAGTCGCCCAGCTCCCACCGCACCGGTGAGCCGTCGGCACGGGACAGCAGCGCCTTCTCGCTGTTGGTCCCCTCGACCACGGCGCCTCCGCCGATCGACAGCCGCTGCTCGCGGACCGCGGACAGGCGGATGCCGGTGTCGGTCAGCCGCCCGCCGGACACGACGACCTCGGCGGCTCCGATCAGGAGCGGCGCCGCACCGGCGGTCCCCGTGAGGACGGTGTCGGTGAGGTGGACGGGGCCGGACCCGCGCATGACCGCGCCGTTCATCCCGGTGAAGACGCACCGGACGAAGTGGACGGGGTTCGTCACCGGCGTCTGGACGACGACCTGCCCCTCGGGGAGGTCGAAATGGCAGTCCTCGATGACGTTCGGCCTGCCGGACCGCGCCGACCGCTGCGCGACCGCGAACGTCCTGGCCGAGCAGCCGCGCATCTGCACGCCGTCGGCGTTGACCGTCAGCGTGCCGCCGGGGTCGAAGGTGGAGCGCGGGATGACCTTGACGTCCTCCAGCGTCAGATCGGTGATCTTGGTGTTGGCCGTGAACCAGGAGCAGACGTGCCGGCGTACGGTGATCCGCTTGGCGCTGATCCCCCACTGCGCGCCCGAGTTGGCGATGTCCATCAGGCCGGAGTTGCCGGTGAACACCAGGTCGTGCTCGTACTGCCCGTGGGTGGTGAACGGGTTGCCGCCCGCGTCGTCGCCGTCTCCGTGGCAGTTCTCCACGACGCAGTAGGCCGACGCGGTCAGGTCGTTGAGGTGGCGGGCGTTGGAGGTGTGGCAGTCGGCCACGTGGCCGTACAGGCAGTAGATCTGCTGGGTGAGATAGCCCGCGCCGCCGTAGAAGACCGTCGGCGGGTTCTTCAGCGTGCAGCTCTCGGTCCGGAAGTAGGTGCACCAGCGGCGCATGACGACCGGCCACCAGGTGAGGGTGGCGTCGATGCCCGAGACGTCGCACCAGGCGGCGTACTCGTAGGCCACGGGGTGCGAGCCGGTGTACTCCCGGTCGTCGGGCAGTTCCCCGTTCTTCGGCCCGTCGTACGGCGGGGCGCCGACGAAGACCATGTTCCTGACGTGGACCCGCTCGACCGGCTTCACCCTGGTCCAGGTGATCACGCGGCCCTTGTCGAGGTCCCAGCCGTTCTGGTAGTTCACCCGGATGCGGGAGCCGTCCACGATCTCGGTGACCTGCACCATCTTCTGCAGTTCCCGCTCGTCGCGGCCGGAGAGGTTGTTCACCACCGCCGTCCACCACTGGCCGACCTTGAATCTCGACGCGTCACCGACCTCGAAGACGTCGGCCAGGTCGGGCATCGGGGCGCTCAGCGTGTGCTCGACGACCGTGCCGGTGACCTCCCCGCGGAAGAAGAGCACCGCGCCGAACGGGTTGTCGTGCGTGTTCTTCTCGATGCCGTCGGTGCGGACGGTGTGGCCGCCGAAGTCGAACTCCAGGTTCGAGCGGGTGTACGTGTGGCGCTTGACGAACAGCAGGTCGGTGTGGGCCTCGATGCGGTGGATGGACGGGTCGTTCACCATCGCGTCCAGCGCGGCGTCCGCCGGCGCGTCGTCGCCGAACACGCCGAACCTGCGGAAGTCGCCCACGCCGTCGTGGACCTGCACCCACCGGCCCGCGTCCGGCCCGCCGAGGACTGTGCCGCCGTTGGCCGCCGCGGTCGAGTCCGCGTCCCAGCGCACCAGCATGCCGCCGCCGTCACCGGCCGCCTTGTAACCCGCGACCCGCACCAGCGTCCCGTCCGGGATCTTCTTGCCGTCCAGCGACAGCAGCTCGGCCACCGTCGCCACGCCGTACACCGCCGTCTTCAGCTCCGCCTGCGGCCCGGCGTGAGCCGTACCGGGAACCAGCAGCGCCAGCCCGCCGGCACCGCCCGCCGTCAGCAGGGCACGGCGAGCCAGGGGAGATTTCTGGGGATCGTTCAACAGATGCCTCAACCTTCGGCCGTACGGCGGGACGCGGCACGGCAGGGGGTGAATGAAGGCCGGGCGGACACGCGTGAGGCGTGCAGGCGGCGGTGCTGCTGGCCGAAACCGTCCGCGGTCAGGGGCTGTGACGTCGCGGGGGCCAGTTGTTCGCCCGATGTGGCGCAAACCTTAAGCAGGTTTCGGTCGGCAAATCAAGGCCGGTAGCCGAGTTCCCACGAAATCCGCCGCGCCGCGTCCCGCACCTGCCGCCCCAGCTCCTGGTAGCGCCATGTGGGCAGAGCCGGTTTCAGGCCGGTGATGCTGATGGCCCCGGCGCACGTGCCGGAATGGTCGCGCAGAGCGCTGCCGACGCAGAACACCCCCTCCGCGTCCTCCTCGTCGTCGAGCGCGTAGCCCGTCTCGCGGATGTCACGCAGGTGCGCCAGCAGCCGGTCGAGCTCGGTGATCGTGTGCGCCGTGCGGCGGGGCAGCCCCACCCTCTCGATCAGGGCCGCGACCTGCCGATCCTCCATCTCGGCGAGCAGCGCCTTGCCGAGGCCGGTGCAGTGGGGCAGCTCCCGCACGCCCATCCGCAGGTCCACCTGGATGCGCTCGCCGTTGCTCACCTGGTCGATCACCACGGCCTGGTCGCTCTCCGGGATCGCGAGCCGGGAATTCATGCCCGTCGTCCGGGTCAGCTCCACCAGAATGGGACGGGCGACGTCCCGCAGCGACAGCTGGTCGCGCGCCCTGTCCCCGAGCCGGGCGAGCGTCATCCCGAGCCGGTAGCGCCGGTTCATGCCCTCGCCGTCGTCGGCGGCCAGGCCGAACCGCTGGAGTGTGTAGAGGGTGGCGAAGGCCGAGCTCTTCGAGAGGCCGCACGCCGCCGCCACCTCGGTCACGCTCATCCCCTCCCCCGGGGGGCCACCGGCCAGGGCCTCGAGGACCTCGGCCGCCCTGGCGACGCTGCGGATCCAGTAGCGGGAGTTCTCCACCTCGCCATTCGCCATACTGTTCGTCATAGCCGAACACTGTAGCGCATTTTTCATCACACCTCCCCAGTACGGCATTGACCTGCGATGTATGCCTCCCTAAGATGCCGCTATCTGTTCGGGTACGCCGAATAGTGTTCGTAACAATCGATCTGCGGCGGAAACATTCGCGTCACACCGGAACGGGGCTGGTCCCGGTGCGGCGGCCAAGGAGACCATGTGAATCAGCAACCGGCCCCGTCCACCTCCCTGCCCGAACGGGCCCGCCGGGTCATCCCCGGCGGGGTCAACAGCGGACAGCGGAACGTTCCGGGACTCGCCGACCTGGTGATCGCCCGGGCCCAGGGCGCCACGTTCTGGGACGCGGACGGGCGGCAGTACACCGACTACCACGCGGCCTTCGGCCCGCCCCTGCTCGGCCACAACGACCCGGACGTCGCCGCGGCCGTGGCCGAGGCGGGACGGACCCTGGACCTGTGCGGCGTCGGCGTCACCGAGGGCGAGATCGAACTGGCCGAGACGCTCGCGGAGCTGGTCCCCAGCATGGAGCGGGTCCTCCTGACCAGCACCGGTTCGGAGGCGACCTTCCACGCCCTGCGGGTCGCGCGGGCCGCCACCGGGCGCCGGCTGGTGGTGAAGTTCCAGGGCTGCTACCACGGCTGGCACGACTCCGTGAGCATGAACGTGATCTCGGCGCCCGACCGCGTCGGGCGCAGGGACCCGATCTCCACGGGCATCCTGCCCGAGGTCCTCGACGCCACGCTCGTCCTGCGGTTCAACGACCCGGAGGGGGTGCGCGCCGCGTTCGCCGACCACGGCGACGACATCGCGGCCGTGATCGTCGAACCCGTGCCGCACAACGTCGGCTGCCTGCTCCCCGACGCGGAGTTCCTGCGTACGCTCCGGGAGGAGTGCACCCGGCACGGCAGCGTGCTGGTCTTCGACGAGGTGATCACGGGCGTACGGCACGGCCTGGGCGGCTGGCAGGAGATCGCCGGCGTGACCCCGGACCTGACCACGATGGGCAAGGCCATCGCGAACGGCTATCCCGTCGGCGCGCTCGGAGGCCGCGCCGACCTCATGGACCTGTTCAGCTCGCGCCCCGGCGCCCCCGTCTTCTTCGCGGGCACCTACAACGGCCACCCGGCGGTGGTCGCGGCGGCGCTCGCCACCCTGCGCAAGCTGCGCGAGGAGCCGGTGCACGAGCACGTGTTCCGGCTGGGCGACCGGGTGCGCGCCGAGCTTCCCCCGGTGCTCGCCTCTCTCGGCGTGCCCGCCGTCGTCACCGGGTACGGCTCGGTGTTCGTCACCTACTTCATGGACCGGCTGCCGAAGACGTACGACGACCTCCTCGCCAACGACACCGCCATGTTCGTCGGATACCGTCGCCGCATGGTCGACCAGGGCGTCTTCGAGCTGCCGCTCAACCTCAAGCGCAGCCACCTGTCGTACGCGCACACCGACGCGGACGTGGACCGGCTGATCGAGGCCACCGAGGCGGCCGTCCGCGCCCAGCTCGCCGAAGGCGGCGCGCCCGGCGACCTGAGCACCGCCTCCACCATGGGAGGAGCCCGCTGATGCTGACCGTGAACACCACCCGCCCGGCCGGCCCCGCCGGGCGGATCAGCCGCGTCGAGACCCTCACCCTGGGCACCGCCTGGCGCGACTTCAGCTATGTCCGGATCCACACCGACGAGGGCCTGTCGGGCGTCGGCGAGATCACCCATCCCTACCGGGCGCGGGAGACCTGCCTGCTGACCGAGGCGATGGCGCAGCGCCACCTGCTGGGCGCCGACCCGTTCGACGTGGAGGAGATCTGGCTCCGGCTCTACCAGGGCGACTTCCTGCGCGGCGGAGACGTCGGCGGCATCGTGGTGTCGGGCGTGGACCAGGCGCTGCACGACCTGATGGGCAAGGCGCTCGGCGTGCCGGCCTACCGGCTCACCGGCGGCGCCTGCCGCGACCGGGTCAGGGTCTACGCCAACGGGTGGTACACCGGCGACCGCGAGCCCGGCGCGTTCGCCCAGCGCGCCAAGGAGACGGTCGCCAAGGGCTACACCGCGCTGAAGTTCGACCCGTTCGGCGCCGGCCTCGGCGAGCTGTCCCGCGCCGAGCTGCGGCTCTCGCTCGACATCGTCGCCGCCGTACGGGAGGCGGTCGGCCCGGACGTGGACCTGTTCGTCGAGGGGCACGCCCGGTTCGCCTTCCACACCGCCGCCCGGCTGGTGCGGGAGCTGGAGCCGTACGACATCGGCTGGTTCGAGGAGCCGCTGCCGTGGACCCACATCGAGCGGTACGCCGAGCTGCGCCAGCGGGCGGCCTTCCCGATCTCGGGCGGGGAGCACTTCCACAACCGGTACGAGTACGCGCGGCTGTTCGCCACGGACGCGGTGGACATCATCCAGCCGGACCTGTCCATGGCGGGCGGGTTCACCGAGGTGCGCAAGCTCGCCGCGCTGGCCGACCTCCACGCGATGACCGTGGCGCCGCACAACTCGAACTCGCCGCTGTGCACGACCGCGTCGGTGCACGCCGTGCTCGGCATGCCGAACTTCACGATCCTGGAGACCTTCGACGGCCTGCTGGAGCCGTACGTCTTCGAGGCGGTCCGCGGCGCCCTGCCCATCGAATCCGGATATATCGGGATACCTGATGAGCCAGGACTGGGAATCGAGCTGGCCGACGAGGTCTTCGAGGAGCACCCGCCGAGCCACCGGTTCTGGAACATGTTCGCCGAAGGCTGGGAGAAGCGGAACCGCACATGATCGTCGACGTCCACTCACACCTGTTCACCTGCCCGGACGACGTCGGGGACCCCTTCGCCGCCGAGTCGGCCCGCGCGCACGGGGGTCACGTCGACCTCACCGTGCGGTGGTCCGACTACGCGGCCTCCGCCCCCGACGGCACCAGGACGATCGTGGTGGGCGGCAAGGCGCGCAGGTCGGGCCTGTGGGTGGACGACGCGGCCGTGGCGGATTACGCGGCCGCGCACCCCGACAGGCTGATCGGCTACCTGTCGCTCGATCCCACCCAGCCCGGCTGGCGGGACGAGCTGGTGCGCGGCCACCAGGACCTGGGCCTGCGCGGGATCAAGCTCATGCCGATGTACGCGGGGTTCGACCCCGCCGCCCCGGAGTACGACGACCTGTTCGCCTACGCCGAGCGGCACGGCCTGCCCCTGCTGGTGCACACCGGCACGACGTTCGTGTCCAAGGCGCCGCTGAAGTGGGCGCTTCCGGTCCATCTGGACGAGGTCGCGATCCGCCACCCCGAGCTGCGCATGGTCCTGGCGCATCTCGGCCACCCGTTCGAGGGCGAATGCATCGCGGTGATCCGCAAGCACCGGCACGTCTACGCCGACGTCTCCGCGCTCCACTACCGCCCGTTCCAGCTCTGGCACAGCCTCAGGCTCGTGCAGGACTACGGGGTGTGGCACAAGCTGCTGTTCGGCAGCGACTACCCGTTCACCACGGTCGACGCCTCGATCGAGGGGCTGCGGGCGGTCGGGGCCGTGGCGGGCATCCCCGGCCTGCCCCCGCTCGACCGCGACGACATCGAGAGCCTCATCCACCGCGACGCCCTCCCGCTGCTGGGGCTCGCATGAGTGAGCGAAGGTTCGACCTGACGGGACGGGTGGCCGTCGTCACCGGCGCCGCGCGCGGCCTCGGCCAGGCGTTCGCCGCCGGTCTCGCCGAGGCCGGCGCGGACGTCGTGGCGATCGACAGGCCGGGCGGGCCGCCGCTGGACGAGACCGTCCGGCTGGTCGAGGCGTACGGCAGGGTCTGCAGCCCGGTCGAGTTCGACCTCGCCGACACCGCCGGTCTCGCCGGCCTCGCCGACCGCCTCTGGGCCGGCCGCCCGGTGGACATCCTGGTCAACAATGCCGGGATCGCCAGGCTTGAGCACTTCAACGAGATCACGGTCAATGGCTGGCGCGAGATCATGGCGGTCAACGTCGACGCCGTGTTCTTCCTCTCCCAGCGGGTCGCCGAGCACATGATCGCCGCCGGACGGCCCGGCAGGATCGTGAACGTCTCGTCGAAGAACGGCCTGATGGCCGAGGCCGGGCTGGCCCACTACAACGCGTCCAAGGGCGCGGTCGAACTGATCACCAAATCGCTCGCGGCGGAGCTCGGCCCGCACGGCATCACCGTCAACGCGGTCGCGCCCGGCATGATCGCCACGCCGATCGACGACGCGTTCCCCCTGGAGCACCAGGCGTTCGAGGCGGCCTGGGCCGAGCGGATCCCCCTCAGGGGCGGGTACGGCACGCCCGACGACGTCACCGGCGCCGTCGTCTACCTCGCGTCCGACGCCGCCCGGTACGTCACCGGCGCCACCGTCGTGGTCGACGGGGGCGTGCTGGCCGACCAGATGCCCCGCCACCGGTTCATGCCGCCGTACCGCTCGACCCTGGATCAGCCACGGTAGGGGTGGGCGGGCAGGCCGGTGGCCGACGTGCGGCAGCGGAAGACCTCGCCTCCCGTCCGGCCGTCCGAGGCGGTCGTCACGTACAGCTCGTCCAGCCCCGGGCCGCCGAAGGCGCAACTCGTGACGCGGGACGCCGGGATCTCGACGACCAGGTCGAGCCGCCCGCCCGGCCCGTACCGCAGGACGGCGCCGCCTTCCCACACCGCCACCCAGACGTGCCCCGATGCGTCCACGGTGATGCCGTCGGGGCGTCCGCGCGTCACCGGGACGAAGGTGCGCCGGTTCGCGAGGTCGCCGGAGCCCGGGTCGTAGTCGAAGACGTCCACCCGGCCCAGGGCGGTGTCCACGTAGTACATGAGGCTCTCGTCCGGACTCCAGGCGATGCCGTTGGAGATCGTGACGCCGCCGACCACCCGTTCGACGTGACGATCGGCACCGAGGCGGTAGAGGGCGCCCACGCCGGGCGCGTCCGTCATGGTGCCGGCGAAGAACCTGCCCGCGCTGTCGCACGCGCCGTCGTTCATCCGGCCGCCCGCCTCGATCACGGTGGCGAGGACCTCCGGCGGGCCGCCCGCGGTGAGAAGCGCGAAACCCTCGCGCAGGGCGAGCGCGAGGCCGCCGCGCGCCGCGGGTACGGCCACCGTGACCGGGCGGCCCACGTCGATCGACTCGTGGCGCCCGCCGGCGAGCGTATGCACCAGCCCGGCCGGGATGTCGACCCACAGCAGCCGCCCGGCCTCATGATCCCAACGGGCCCCCTCCCCCAGCGCGGACCGGGGCACCGGAAGGGCGACGGGCTCCGAGACGCGGATCACTCCCGGCCGGTCACGGGGTTGCGCAGGGTCCCGATGCCCTCGACGCCCACCTCGACGACGTCACCGGGACGCAGGGAGCGCCGCGGGTCCATGAACTCGCCGCACCCCCACGGCGTGCCGGTCAGCACCACGTCACCGGGCTCCAGCGTGAACGAGCGGGAGCAGAAGGAAAGGAGCTCCGCCACCCCGAAGAGCATCTGCGACGTGCTGGAATCCTGCACCGTCTCGCCGTTCACGACGGTCCACAGCCGCAGCCCCTGGGGGTCGGGGATCTCGTCGGGCGTGACGACGACCGGGCCGAGCGGGCAGAACGTGTCGAGGCTCTTGCCCCGCACCCACTGGCCGTCGCCGAACTGGAGGTCCCGGGCCGACACGTCGTTCGCGACGGTGTATCCGGCGACACCGGCCAGGGCCTCCTCGGGGCTCGCGTCGCGCAGCGGCGCTCCGATGACGGCGGTGAGCTCGACCTCCCAGTCGACGCGGGAGGTCAGTGCGGCGTCGACGACGATCGCGTCCTCCGGGCCGATCACGCTGGAGGGGAACTTCGCGAAGACGAGCGGCCGCTCCGGCTTGTCCATGCCGGCCTCGCGGATGTGGTCCAGATAGTTGAGCCCGATGGCGACGATCTTGCCGGGCCGCAGCGGCGCCGTGGGCACGGCCCCCGGGATCTCGGCGGTCGCCGCGCCGGCCAGACGGCGGACCTCCCCCGCCCCTCTCGTCAGGACGTCCCGGAGGGTCACTCCGGCCGGCACGCCGAGCGCCAGCCACGCTCCGTCGCGCTCCACCGCCGCGACCTCGCCACCCGCCGTCCGGACCGTCCCGAGCCTCATGATCCCTCATTCCGTATGACAGAACGCTATTCCACGATGCGGTTATGAGATCACCGCGGAGGGGGATTTGTCAAGATATTTCCGCAGATGAAGAGGGTTAGGCGGTTCGTCCGTACTCGGTGGCGAGCCGGCGGATCGTCTCGCCGAGCTCCCTGGCCCTGGACCCGGGCAGGCGTTCCTTGAGCACCGTCACGCTCACCGCGGCGAGCGGGACGTCCCTTCCCAGGAACACCGGAGCGGCCACGCAGCGTACGCCGGGCTCGTTCTCCTCCAGGTCCAGCGCGTAGCCCCGCCGCCTGATCTCCGCCATCTGGGCGGCCAGCCCCGCCGGGTCCGTCACCGTGGCCCGGGTCGGCGCGCGCAGCGGCCCGTGCCGGACGGCCCAGGACGTGACCGCCTCGTCCGTCGGGTACGTCCAGGCCAGCAGCGCCTTGCCGACCCCGGTGCAGTGGGCTCCGTTGCGCCCGCCCACCACCGAGGTCATGGTGATGGACCGGGGCGCCTCGATCTTGTCCAGGTAGACGACGTCGGCGCCGTCCAGCACGGCCATGTGCACCGTCTCGCCGGTCGTCTCGCGCAGCCGCGCGAGCAGCGGGTGGACCAGCCCGCGCACGTCCATGTTCTCGTGGAAGCGGAACGCCGTGGCCAGCAGTTCGGTGCCGATGAAGTACGGACCACCCGGCTCGTACTGAGCGGCGAACCCCCGATGCCTGAGGGCTCCGAGAATGCGGTGCAGGGAGCTCTTGGGAAGCCCCACCCTGGCGGCGAGCTCGTCCAGCGTCACGCCCCGCCCGTGCTCGCTGATCTCCCGCAGGACCTGCAGGGCCCGGTCGATGCTCGCCACCGGCGAGCGCTCCTCGCTCACGACACCGTCCTTCCGATTCCGCGTGCCAGAATAACGGCCCGCCGCGCGGAGCCACCCCGCGTATGCGGCCTCGCGGCGCCGGCCGGCCCGCGGAAGGTTCCCGCCTCCGCCCAACCGCTTTCGCACCCCTTCGATACTTGCGTTATCAGAAATTGCCGACGCACTGCGGTTGAGAATCTGAGATGAAGCGGGTGAAAACTTTACAAACACGGGTGAACTATTAAGCTGTCGACGAGTGAGCGTCCCGTTGGAGAGGACCGGTGAGCGTGAAACGCTTGTGGCAGGCGCTTGTAGCAGGTGCCTTACTCGTGCTCGGCATCGTAGCCGTGCCCAATCCCGCGAATGCCTGGAGCTGTACGACCATCCAGACGCAGTTCATGTATTTCGAGGAGGGCACGCCGATCCACAGCGCACCCCGTGGCAGCTCGTCAGTGGTGGGCATTCTTGGATACGAGCAACCGCTCGACGTCAACGGTTCCTGCGTCAGCGACTCGGGCCTTCAGTGGTGGCGCGTCGACGTGGGCGCCTACAACGGGTACGCCTACGACGGATACCGAGTCGGCTGAAACCGGCCGTGTGATATTCACATCGCGCACACGCGTCGTCACGCGGCTCCGGCGAGCATAACCGGAGAAGGCTCTCCATCCGCCTGCGCGAGCACCGCGTGACGATTTGACTGCGCGGTGAGTCCCAATTCGGTGGATCTCTCGTAGAGGTCCGTGAGTATCGGCCGGAGATTCCTTCAGAACCATATCCCCGAACGACATCCCCGCTCACCGTGGCCGAGGAAACGAGCCGCGCCCTCCGGCCCCCTGCCGTCCATCGGACCGTCGAGGCGGCAGAGCGCGGCCCGGCCGGTCGCGGGTGTCAGGCGGAGGGCGCGTACCAGAGATCGGGCTCGCCGGGCACGCGGGTGACCATGCCGCGCCGCTCCAGCCACACCAGGTGGGCGAGCGTCTCGTTGTTGGCCGCCCGCCGCATGTGGGCGGGGATCTCCTCCCAGCTCCGCGACCAGGTGAGCCTGGTGGCGATGTCCCAGCAGGCCGAACCGTCCCCCTCGGCCACGACGCGGCGGACCTCGGCCAGCCGCTCCTCGTGGTGCGCGATCACGTAGTCGACCCGATCCGCCAGCTCCAGGAAGCGGTACTCGTGGGCGGGCAGCACCTCCTCCACGTCGAGCTTGCCCACCGCCCGCAGCGCGTCGAGGTAGTCGGCCAGCGGGTTGGCCGACGACTGAGGGTGCACGGCGACCATCGACGTGATCCGGGCGAGCACGTGGTCGCCGGAGAACAGCAGCCTGCGCTCCGGCTCCACGAAGCACAGGTGACCGGGCGAGTGGCCGGGGGTCCACACCGCCCGCAGGTCCCAGCCGGGCAGGTCGAGCCGGTCGCCGTCCTCGATGAGCCGGTCGGGCGTCGCCGTCGTGACGAACTGGCGCAGCATGACCGACGCCCCGGCCAGTTCCTCGGCCGTCATGTCGGGCACGCCGCACCTCACCAGCAGGTCGCGCTCCCGCTGGACGAGCGCGTTGACGGCCGACTCGTCGTAGCGGTCGTGCACGATGCGGGCGTCGGCCGGGTGCAACCCGATCCAGGCGCCGGAGACCTCACGGATCCGTCCGGCCAGGCCGTAGTGGTCCGGATGGATGTGCGTGACCAGCACGGCCTTCACGTCGGTGATCTCGTATCCGGCCGTGGCGAGCCCCGCGACGAGCGCGCCGTACGCCTCCTCGGTGTTCCATCCGGCGTCGATGATCACGACTCCACCGGGGACCTCCAGGGCGTAGACGAGGACGTAGCGCAGCGGGTTGATCGGGATCGGGACGGGAATCGACCACAGCCCCGGCCGCACCCGCTCGACCTCGGGCAGTCCCCCGCCCAGCCACGCCGCGCGCTGCGCCTCGTTCGCCGCGGTCACGCTCACCTTGCTCATCGGCTCCCCGCCCCTCTCGCAGCCCTGCCCGCTTGATTGTGCCGCCTTACCGAATCTGGTTCTACCGGGGGTACCACCGGCCAGGACCGGCGGGGAGGCGGACTACCAATCGACGCGGGTACGCCTTCGGTTCACCAGAGACCTGGAACAACATGTCGGCCGGCTCAAGGAACTCCCGGTATCCGAACTGGTGAAGCGCGAAATCCTCCCGCAGGAGCCGAGCGACAAGATCTCGCGCATCGATCAACTCCTCGCGTTCTTCGCCGTGGGCTCGGTCGACGTGTGGCGAGATCTGTACGAGCAGCCGGCGGGGCGTGCTACCCGCCCAGGAGTTCCGCCCCCGGCTGCAGAAGATCTGCTCCACCGGCGGAGTCGCGGTCGTCTTCGTCGTGGAGATCAAGGGTGCGCGTGTGAGCGGGGTCACCCGCAAGATCGGGACCAAGCGCGTGATCCAGCTCAGACGCGGTACGGGCCTTCGCCCGGGAGATCGGGATCGCCCCGGGAATAGTCGTGGGACGCCTGCAACGAGAACACCCACGACGCTGGCCCTACCGTAACGGCAACGACCTCAAGCGCAAGCTGGATCTACTCGACACGTAGCAACGGCAACACAACGGTACGAGCCGAGACCCGGCTGACCACGCTTCAGGGCGTCCACCGGGGGTGCCCGGCGGGACCGGCGGGGAGGCGTACGTACAGGAGGGCGGAGGCGAGGACGACCACGGCGGTGAGGGCCCAGGCGGGACCGACGCCGGCGATCCCCGACAGCGGCACCAGGCAGAGCGAGGAGAGCAGGCCGCCGAACTGGAGTTGCAGGGAGTCCACGGACATCACGGTGGCCCGGCGGCCCGCGGCGACCCGCTGGTGCAGCAGTTCGGTCCTGAGCAGGGAGGCGACCGCCAGCGCGGTGAACAGCAGCACGTAGGCCGCCGCGGTCGCGACGACCCCCGCGGCGCCCCGCAGGACCGTCGATGCGGCCAGCGCGACGACCGCCGCCGCCGTGACGACCGTGGCCGAGGCGGCCGCGCGGACCGAGCCGCGGAGGAGCCGGGCGACCGGCGGCGCGAGGGAGCTGCCCAGCGCGTTGGCGGCGAAGCCGCCGAAGGTCACGAAGGCGTAGGCCGCGCCGCCGGTCTCGGACCCTCCGGTCAGCGCGGCGAGGCGTCCAGGGGTGAGCAGCTCGATGCTGTTCAGCATCACGCCGGCCCCGGCGGCGAGCAGCAGCAGCCGTCCGAGGGCGCGGTCGGCCAGGCCGAGCCGGACCCCCGCGACGATCGTGACCGGCACGTCGCGCACCACCTCGGCCAGCCGGACCGCGGCCCGGACGGGCCCCCTCCCCGTACGGCTCGGCTCGCGCATGAGCACCAGCACGGCCACGAGGAGGACGAGCGCGGCCCCCGCCCCCGCCCAGACCGGCGCGGCCAGCGGGTCGTGGCGTACGGCCAGCGGGAGCAGGCCGCCGGCGAGCGTGCCGAGCGCCAGGGCGGCCGAGCCAGCGACGTTGCCGGCCGCGAGCCCGGGCTTCAGGTCGGCGGCCGGGCCATACCGCGCGTGCAGGGTGTCGACGTACCACGCCTGGGCGGGCCCGCTGGACAGCGCACGCGCGACGCCCTTGAGCACGGACGCGACCAGGAACGGCCACACCGAGTGCGCCAGGGCCATCACGACCAGCCCGGCCACGCTGACGACGGCCGAGGCGGCGAGCACCGGGCGTCTCCCGAGGACGTCGGCGAGCCCGCCCGTCGGCAGTTCGAGCACGACGATCGTGACCGAGTAGGCCCCGCCGACCAGGCCGACCTCGGCGATGTCCAGCCCTCTGGCGGACATCAGCAGCACCATCGGCGCCAGCATCAGGCCGGTCGGCAGCCAGGTGAGGAACTCGATCGCGGCGTAGCGCCCGTGCTCACGCATGCCCGGCCGCGGGGTCTCGGCGAGCGATCGCCTGGGCTCGCCCGCGACCGGCTCACCCACGACCGGCTCACGCATGACCGGCCACCGGGTCGCGGCGCGGATGGGCCGCCAGCAGGACCGCGACCAGACGCGCGTCCGGGTCGTCCCGATCCCGTTCGCCGGCCTCCAGGAGCATGGCCGACACCCGCTCGTAGAGGGACGCCACCGTCGCCGGCGACAGCCGTACCACCAGGTCGGACATGCCGGCGGCCTCGACCCACGCCTCGCTCCACAGGTCGCGCTCGCGCTCGAAGTTCTCGACGTCGGCGGTGAGCTTCTCGAGCTGGCGCCGCCGCAGGAACGCCGCGGCCTCCCGGCCCTCGGCGGTCGCGGCCATCTCCACGTCGCTCCAGGAGGTGAAGCGGTGGATCGCCCGCCACCGGCGCTCGCGCCGGTCGCGACGGCCGGGATCCTGCTCGACGAAGCCATATCTGGCGAGCTGGCGCAGGTGATAGCTGGTGGAGCCGGAGCTCTCTCCGAGGCGGCCGGCCAGCTCGGTCGCGGTCGCCGGGCCGGTCGTGCGCAGCTCCCCCAGCAGCCGCACCCGCAGCGGGTGGGCGACCGCCTTCAGGGTGCGGGGATCGTGGACGTGGAAGACCTCGTGATCCATGCCCCGGACGCTAACATCGCAAAGACATCTTTGCAAAAATCTCTTTGCAGAAATGAAAGTTTCAGCCTTACCGGCCCGCAACGCCCGGTCACGCGCGTCTCCTCGGCCGGCTCGTTGACGCCCACAGAAACCCACAGGAAACATGCGATTCGCTCATCACTTGGGAGCGCTCCCACTCCCAGGGTCCTCCCCCACACCCCCGAGGACGACTGTGCTCAGACGAATCGGCATCCTCGCCGTGGCGGCACTGGCCACGGCCTGCCTGACCGGCGCACCTCCCGCAACGGCGGAGGAGGGCCCGGAACAGATCCCCAACGGCACGTTCGACACCACCGCCGACCCGTGGTGGCACACCGCGAACCTGAACTTCGAGCTGTCCGACGGCCGGCTCTGCACGAACGTCCCCGCCGGGACGGTCAACCCCTGGGACGCGATCATCGGCGTCAACGACATCCCGCTGGTGAAGGACGAGACCTACGCGTTCAGCTTCTTCGCCACCGCCGACCCGTCGAAGGTCGCCAGGGCGTACGTTCAGCTGCCGACCGATCCCTACACCCAGTACGTGGCGGCCGCTCCCGAGGTCAGCGTCTCGGGCAACACCTACAGTTACACGTTCACCTCGCCGGTCGACCTGCCCAACGCCCAGGTCGTCTTCCAGATCGGCGGCAGCTCGACGGCCTGGCGCTTCTGCGTGGACAACGTCTCGCTCAAGGGCGGGGCTCCACCGGAGGTCTACACGCCCGACACCGGTCCCCGGGTGCGGGTGAACCAGGTGGCCTACCTGCCCAAGGGCCCGAAGAACGCGACGCTCGTGACCGAGGAGACCGAGGCGCTGCCCTGGCAGCTCAAGGACTCCGTCGGCACCGTGGTCGCGCACGGCACGTCGACCCCGCGCGGCGTCGACGCCAGCTCCGGGCAGAACGTCCACTCGATCGACTTCGGCTCGTACGTCAAGGCGGGGACCGGCTACACGCTCACCGCCGACGGTGAGACCAGCCGGCCGTTCGACATCAAGCCCGACGCGTACGCCGACCTCAAGCTCGACGCGCTGAAGTTCTACTACACCCAGCGCAGCGGCATCGCCATCGACGACGCGCTGCGGCCCGGGTACGGCCGTCCCGCCGGTCACGTGGACGTGGCCCCCAACCAGGGCGACACGAACGTCCCCTGCCAGCCGGGCGTGTGCGACTACCGTCTCGACGTGTCCGGCGGCTGGTACGACGCGGGCGACCACGGCAAGTACGTCGTCAACGGCGGCATCTCGGTCGCCCAGCTCATGAGCGAGTTCGAGCGCACCAAGAACGCGGCGACCGCCAAGCCGATCGGCAGCCTGAACATCCCCGAGAGCGGCGACGCCGTTCCCGACGTGCTCGACGAGGCCCGCTGGGAGCAGGAGTTCCTGCTGAAGATGCAGCGGTCCGACGGCATGGTCCACCACAAGATCCACGACGAGAACTGGACCGGCCTGCCGCTGCTGCCACACCTGGACCCGCAGAAGCGCGAACTGCACCCGGTCAGCACGGCCGCCACGTTGAACCTCGCCGCGACGGCCGCCCAGGCGGCCCGGATCTTCGCGCCGTACGACGCCGCGTTCGCGGCGAAGAACCTGGCGGCGGCGAAGAAGGCGTGGGCGGCCGCCAAGGCGCACCCGGACGTGCTCGCCTCCCCCTCCGACGGCAACGGCGGCGGCACCTACGACGACGCCGACGTCAGCGACGAGTTCTACTGGGCCGCGGCCGAGCTCTACATCACCACCGGTGAGAAGGAGTACAAGGACTTCGTCCTCGCCTCTCCGCACCACACCGCCGACCTGTGGAGCAAGAGCGGCGTCTTCGACTGGGGCCACGTGGCCGCGCTCGGCCGCCTCGACCTCGCGACCGTGCCGAACGACCTGCCCGGCCGGGACACGGTGCGCCAGTCGGTCGTCGACGGCGCGGAGCGCTACCTCGGCGTCGTCAAGGCCCACCCGTACGGCCTGCCGTTCGATCCGGGCAACTATTTCTGGGGCTCCAACAGCGCGATCCTCAACAACACAGTCGTCCTCGGCGCGGCCTACGACATCACCGGCACGGTGAAGTACCGCGATGCCGCCATCGAGGCCATCGACTACCTGCTGGGCCGCAACGCGCTCAACCAGTCCTACGTGACGGGCTACGGCGAGGTGGCGTCGAAGAACCAGCACAGCCGGTGGTACGCCCACTCGCTGGACACCTCGCTGCCGAACCCGCCGCACGGCACGCTCGCGGGCGGCGCGAACTCCGACATCCAGGACCCGGTGGCCCAGGCCAAACTGAAGGGCTGCAAGCCCCAGTTCTGCTACATCGACGACATCGGCTCGTACGCCACGAACGAGGAGGCCATCAACTGGAACTCCGCGCTGTCGTGGGTGTCGGCGTTCGTCGCCGACCAGGGCGACGGCACGGTCAAGGCCCCGGGCGCGTGCAAGGTCACCTACACCACGCACGGCACGTGGCCGACCGGGTTCACCACCCAGATCACCCTCAAGAACACCGGCACGAAGGCGATCGACGGCTGGTCGCTGAAGTGGTCGTTCCTGGGCGGCCAGAAGGTGGCCAGTAGCTGGAGCGCCAAGTTCTCGCAGGAGGCGGCCACCGTGACCGCCGCGAACGAGGCGTGGAACAAGACCATCAAGCCGGGCCAGTCGGTCACCTTCGGCTTCAACGGCCAGGCCGCGCCGGGGGCCAACCCCACGCCCGACCTGTTCACGCTGAACGGCGCCGCCTGCGCCTGACCCGATCCGTTCCGGATCGGAAAGACTCCGGCCGCCGCCTCAGCAGAGGCGGCGGCCGGTTCCATGCCGGGACGTGCCGGGGCATGCCGGGCCGGGGAAACCCGCCGACGGAATCAGGACCCGCAGCGTAGGCGCAGCCGTGCCAGGCGGCCACAGCGCAGGCCCGGCCCTGCCGAGCGGCTTCAACGCAGGCCCGGCCCTGCCGGGTGGCCTCAGCGCAGGTGCGGCCGTCCGAACGGCTTCAACGCAGGCCCGGCCCTACCGGCCGGCCTCAGCGCAGGCCCGGCTCGTAGGGCGGCAGGGTGACGCCTCCGTCGTCCTGCCTGTCGTCCGGCCCGTCGTCCTGCCCGCCGCCGTCCTGCCCACTGTCGTCTCCGCCGTCCGATCCGTCGCCGGCCTGGGCGAGGACCTCCGGGCGCAGGACGTACGACGCGCCGATGATCTCGATGCCGAGGAGGGTGCCGTTCCGGTCGAGGTCCAGGACGATCTCCCCGCGCAGCTCGTCGGCCTCGACCTGGACCTGTGTCTCCGCTTCGCCGGCGTCGATCCGGTCGACCAGGTAGACGTAGGCGACGTCGTTCTCCCTGTCGTGTTCGATGCGCACGTCAGACCTCTCGCACTCGCCCGGCGGCTATTTCTTCTTGCGGATGACCGTGATTAATTTACCGGTCCTGGTGTTCTCCACGATTTTCAGGTTCTGCGTCTCGTAGACCGTGGTTCCCGGCGTGTTGCCCCGGCTCTTCTTGCCCGTCCTTCTGGCGTTCTCGACCATGTCGTCGCTGATGCCACGCTGGCTCTGCCGCAGGTCGGCGTGGGAGCTCACCCCGCCCTCACCGCGGCCACCGCCACCGCCACCTCCGCCGCCGCGGCGCCCGCCTCCGCCTCGGCGGCCGTTGCCGCCGCTCCTGGCGTTCTTGTTGCTGCGCCCCATGAGGGCCATGCCGTCGTGGACGGACCGGCCCGGGCCGGCCGACGCCCTCGGGCCCACCGTCCCCCGGGCCGGGATCCGGGCCCCCGCGCCGGCGAACGCGGGGGCCGGGCCACCGCCGCCCGGACGGCGCAGACCTTCGAGGACCCGGCGGAACTGCTCGGTCACGCGGCGGTCGAGCGCGGGGACCAGCACCCGTGCCGCGCCCTCGGCGCCCTCACGCTGGATCTTCCCGATCGCGGCGCGGGAGCGGAACATCTCCGCCGCGGCCATGGCGGCGCCCAGCGGACCGCCCGCCAGGTAGGCCCTGGCCACCCGCACGGTCGTGTAGACGGCGGTCGAGGCCACCGCGACCTTCACGCCGGTCGTCAGCCAGGCCGCGCTGTCGAGCACGGGCGGTGCCCACCGCGCGGCGGCGGCCGCCCGGCTCAGGTGTCCTCCCTCGCCGCCCGTCTCGCTCCAGTAGCCGGCCAGCGCGGTCGCCGACCTGCCGCGGTAGACCTCACCCGTCCCCGCGACCGTCGCGTCCGCCGCCGCCCCGGACCGCTCGGCGCCCGCGAGCACGGTCCGCCAGGCGTCGGCGTCCTTGCGGATCTCGTCCTCGTCGACGTTCGGCCAGGGCACGTTCAGCAGGCTCAGCATTATGTCCACCTGCGGGGGAACCGTCACACCCACCGTCGGGCCCCCGTCACGCCCACTGCTCGCCGTACAGGTCGCGTGACCGTGACAGGCTCGCGCCCTCGGCCTCGCCGACTCGGGCGCTCACCCTGCCGAGCCCGTCGCCGGTGTCGCCCATGACGGCGGACAGGCCGGTCAGCGCCTCCACCCCCAGGAGCGTGCACTCGGCGTACGGCCCGACGAGCATGCCGAGCAGGCCGTCGTCGCGCCACGCGGCGCCCCCGAGCCCGCGTTCCCTGAGCCGGCGCAGGGCCGCGGCGTAGTCCTCGCCGTGTACGTGCATCCGGGAGGCGTCCTGCCTCATCCGGTCATGGATGATCTCCAGCCCCGACTCCATGCCGCAGACCTCAACTCCCCCATTTCCCATTTCGTACGGATCACAGTAAACACTGATTTACCTTTCGATAACCTCCTTCTCATGACCACTCCCTCCCCCGACGGCGACGCCGAGCTGCTGGAGCGCGTCCTGATGGAGGGCCGGGCGACGATGCGGCGGCTCCAGGAAGCGCGGGCCATGGTCCACGACGTGACGGGACGGGCGGAAAGCGCGGACCGGACGGTCAAGGCCGTGGCCGACGGCCGGGGCGAGATCGTGGAGCTGCACTTCGACCCGCGCGTCATGCGGCTCGGCCGCGAGGTCCTCGGCCGGCAGGTGACGGCCGTGCTGCGCGAGGCCCAGCGGGACGCCGAGGCCAGGACCCGGGCGATCATGGACGCCGCCCTCGCCGAGACCGCCGACGTGCCCGCACCGCTGGACGAGAGGTTCGTCCGAGACCGCGTGGAGCGAATCGCCCGCGACCTGCTGTGACCGTTTCGCGATTCCGACTGGAGGCGCCGTGTACGGCTCTCGCATGAACCCGGCCGACATCCGCGAGACGGATCTCGCCCGGGCCGAGGAGCAGGCGGAGCGCATCCATGCCTGGATAGAGCGGGCCCAGGCCGGCCTCGACGGGATCACCGGCACCGGCGAGGCGGCCTCCGGCCAGGTGACGGTCACCGTCTCGGCGTACGGCCTGGTGCTGGACGTGACGTTCGGGCCGCGCGCGATGCGCCTGGACAGCCGGGCGCTGGCGGATGAGGTCCGCGCGGCCGTCTCCCGGGCGCGGCTCGACGCCGCGCGCCGGACGCGCGAGCTGATCCGCGACGGCCTTCCCGGATTCGACCCCGACGAGGCCGCCGCCCAGTTCGAGCGGCTGCTCGACACTCCTTGGGCCTGAAGCACGAGGACTCGAACCGGATCAAGGCGATCATCGACGATTCCTCCGATCCGGTCTACGAGGGCGAGCCGGCGGCGCCGTCCCAGCCCCGCCTCTGAGGCGCGTCCCTTGGTCATCGCGCGATCGCCTCGGGGAACGCGATCCTGGTCTTCGCCGCCGTCATCCAGGGGATGTCCGCCCAGGCCAGGGACGGCGCGACCCGGGCCGGCCTCGACGGGGTGGCGACGCCGGCGCCGCGCGCCTGGCCGTAGGCTGTCGGGCGTGATCGACGACATCTGGGTGGACGACGCCGTCACGGCGCTGCGTCCGGACTTCGCCGTCCTGGTGGTCTGCGCGTACGGCCTGCGCAACGGGCCGTCCGACGACCGTTCGCGGGCCTGGCTCGCCGACGCGGCGGCCCAGGCCGTGGCGCTGGACGACGAGCGGATCGAGGCCTGGCGGGCGGCCTACCGCGCCTTCGGCGCCAAGCCCCAGCGCACCCGGCCGTCGGTGGACGCGCTGGTCCGCCGGATGCCGCTCCCCGAGATCAACCTGGTGGTGGACGCCTACAACGCCGTGTCCGTACGGCACGGCCTGCCGATCGGCGGCGAGGACCTGCGCCGCTACCAGGGCACCGCCCGGCTGGTGCGGGCCGCGGGCGACGAGCCCTCGGAGGAGGCGCTGGGCGAACCGGAGATCGGCGAGGTGGTGTGGCGCGACGACGCCGGAGTCACCTGCCGGCGGTGGAACTGGCGGCAGTGCGTCAGGACGAGGATCACCGAGGAGACCGTGGACGCGCTCTTCCTCCTGGAGCGTCTCGAACCGCTCTCTCCACACGCGTTGCGTGCCGCGGGCGACGACCTCGCGGGTATGCTGTCCCATATAGCTCCCAATGTCCGGATCGAGTCGCGGCTCATCGGCTGACCCAGTCGTTGTGACCAGAGGGTAAGGGACACCTCACCACCCAGACGGGCTATCCGCGCGTGACCTGTTTTATCGATCCTGGGAGGATGGGCCGGGGCCTGCGACCCGCCGAGGCGCGCCACGGTGTGCGAGGCGAGTAGCCTTGGACAGGTTCACCAAACATCAACGCCGATCTGCGGAAGAGGGCGATTTCCGCCGTGTCGTCTGAGTCGTCGCGGACAAACCCGCTGGCAAGCTTTGGACAAAATGAGTGGCTTGTCGACGAGTTGTACCAGAAGTATCTCGAAGATCCCGAGTCTGTTGACCAGGCCTGGTGGCACTTCTTCGCTGACTACAACGGGACGGCCAAGCCCGCTCCGTCCAAGTCCGCCGGCGCCGCGAACGGCGCGACCGCGACGGCCGCGCCCGAGGCTCCCGCTCCGGTGAGCCCGGCTCCGCAGACGGCGCCGCCGAAGCCCAAGCCGCAGGCGAAGCCCGAGGCCAAGGCGCCCGCGCCCGCCAAGCAGCAGGCCCCGGCCCCGGCCGGCGCGGTCGAGGAGAAGCTGCGCGGCGCCGCCGCGCGCACCGCCGCCAACATGGAGGCCTCGCTGGTCGTTCCCACGGCCACGAGCGTGCGCGCGGTTCCCGCGAAGCTGCTGATCGACAACCGCATCGTCATCAACAACCACCTGTCCCGCGGCCGCGGCGGCAAGATCTCCTTCACCCACGTCATCGGCTACGCGATCGTCCAGGCGCTCAAGTCCATGCCTGAGATGAACCACTCGTACGCCGAGGTGGACGGCAAGCCGGTCCTCGTCAAGCCGGAGCACGTCGGGCTCGGCCTCGCGATCGACGTGCAGAAGAGCGACGGCACCCGCCAGCTGCTGGTGCCCTCGATCAAGCAGGCCGAGACCATGGACTTCCGCCAGTTCTGGGTGGCGTACGAGGAGATCGTGCGCAAGGCCCGCGCGGGCAAGCTCGGCGTGGAGGACTTCCAGGGCACCACGATCTCCCTGACGAACCCCGGCACCATCGGCACCGTCCACTCGGTGCCGCGGCTGATGCCCGGCCAGGGCACGATCATCGGCGTCGGCGCGATGGAATACCCGGCGGAATACCAGGGCGCCTCGGAGGAGACGCTGTCCCGCCTGGCCATCAGCAAGGTGATGACGCTCACCTCCACCTACGACCACCGGATCATCCAGGGCGCCCAGTCGGGCGACTTCCTGCGCCGCATCCACCAGCTCCTGCTCGGCGCCGACGGCTTCTACGACGAGATCTTCGAGTCGCTGCGCATCCCGTACGAGCCGGTCCGCTGGGTCAAGGACATCTCGGCCACCCACGACGACGACGTGGCCAAGTCCGCGCGTGTGCTGGAGCTCATCCACGCCTACCGGGTGCGCGGCCACCTCATGGCCGACACCGACCCGCTGGAGTACCGCCAGCGCAAGCACCCCGACCTCGACATCCAGTCGCACGGCCTGACGCTGTGGGACCTGGAGCGCGAGTTCCCGACGGGCGGGTTCGGCGGCAAGCCGCTGATGAAGCTGCGCGACATCCTCGGCGTGCTGCGCGACTCGTACTGCCGCACGGTCGGCATCGAGTACATGCACATCCAGAACCCCGAGGAGCGGGCCTGGATCCAGGCGCGGGTGGAGCGGCCGCACGCCAAGCCCAGCCGCGAGGAGCAGCTGCACATCCTGCGCAGGCTCAACACGGCCGAGGCGTTCGAGACCTTCCTGCAGACCAAGTACGTCGGGCAGAAGCGGTTCTCGCTGGAGGGCGGCGAGTCGCTGATCCCGCTGCTCGACTCGGTGATCAGCTCCGCGGCGGCCGAGCGCCTCGACGAGGTCGTCATCGGCATGGCCCACCGCGGCCGGCTCAACGTGCTCGCCAACATCGTCGGCAAGTCGTACGCCCAGGTGTTCGGCGAGTTCGAGGGCAACATCGACCCGCGCAGCGCGCACGGCTCCGGCGACGTGAAGTACCACCTCGGCGCGAGCGGCGACTTCGTCGCGCCGGACGGCAACAAGATCAGCACGTCGGTGGTGGCCAACCCCTCGCACCTGGAGGCCGTCGACCCGGTCCTGGAGGGCGTGGTCCGGGCCAAGCAGGACCTGCTGGAGCGCGGCGAGGAGGGCTTCACCGTCCTGCCCGTGCTCGTCCACGGCGACGCGGCGTTCGCCGGCCAGGGCGTGGTCGCCGAGACCCTGCACCTGTCCCAGCTGCGCGGCTACCGCACCGGCGGCACCGTGCACGTCGTGGTGAACAACCAGGTCGGCTTCACCACCTCGCCCGCCTCCTCGCGGTCGAGCGTGTACGCCACCGACGTCGCCAGGATGATCCAGGCGCCGATCTTCCACGTGAACGGCGACGACCCCGAGGCGGTCGTGCGGGTCGGCCGGCTGGCCTACGAGTACCGCCAGACGTTCCTCAAGGACGTCGTCATCGACCTGATCTGCTACCGGCGGCGCGGCCACAACGAGACCGACAACCCGGCGTTCACGCAGCCGCTGATGTACGACCTCATCGACGCCAAGCGCTCGACCCGCAAGCTGTACACCGAGGCGCTCATCGGCCGCGGCGACATCACGGTCGAGGAGGCCGAGCAGGCCCTGCGCGACTACCAGGAGCAGCTGGAGCGGGCCTTCACCGAGACCCGCGAGGCCACCAGGCAGCCGCTCCAGCCGGGCGCGGTCGTGCGGCCCGAACCCGACGAGGTGATCCCGTGGTCGCACGAGGACACCAAGACGGCGATCTCGGAGGAGGTCGTCAAGCGGGTCATCGAGACCCAGCTCAACCTGCCCGAGGGCTTCACCGTCCACCCGCGTCTCGCCCCGGTGATCCAGCGCCGCGGCGCGATGGTCACCGAGGACGCGATCGACTGGGCGACCGGTGAGCTGCTCGCGTTCGGTTCGCTGCTCATCGACGACCACCCGGTCCGCCTGGTCGGTCAGGACTCCCGCCGCGGCACCTTCGGCCAGCGCCACGCCGTGCTGGTCGACCGGGTCACCGGTGAGGAGCACACCCCGCTCAAGACGTTCAACCACGACACCACGAAGTTCTACGTGTACGACTCGCTGCTCAGCGAGTTCGCCGCGATGGGCTTCGAGTACGGCTACAGCGTGGTCCGCCCGGACGCCCTGGTCGCGTGGGAGGCGCAGTTCGGCGACTTCGCCAACGGCGCCCAGTCGATCATCGACGAGTTCATCTCGTCGGGCGAGCAGAAGTGGGGCCAGCGCTCCTCGGTCGTGCTGCTGCTGCCGCACGGCTACGAGGGCCAGGGCCCGGACCACTCCTCCGGCCGCATCGAGCGCTACCTGCAGCTGTGCGCGCAGGACAACATGACGGTGGCGCAGCCGAGCACCCCGGCGAACTACTTCCACCTGCTGCGCTGGCAGGTGCTGTCGGAGCGGCGCAAGCCCCTCGTCATCTTCACGCCCAAGTCGCTGCTGCGGCTCAAGGCGGCCGCCTCGGCCACCTCGGAGTTCACCTCCGGCGCCTTCCGCCCCGTCATCGGCGACGCGACGGTGGACCCGGCGGCGGTCCGCAAGATCGTGGTCTGCTCGGGCAGGATCTACTACGACCTGCTCGCGCGGCGCGAGAAGGACGGCAGGAAGGACGTGGCGCTGGTGCGCCTCGAGCGCATCTACCCGTTCCCGGAGAACCCGCTCAAGGCCGAGCTGGCCCGCTACGGCGCCGACGCGGAGCTGCTCTGGGCGCAGGACGAGCCCGTCAACATGGGCCCGTGGCCGTACCTCAGCCTGAAGATGGTGGAGAAGCCCGACCTGCTCGGGGGCCGCACCTTCCGCCGGGTCTCGCGTACGCCGAACTCCTCGCCGGCCGTCGGCTCGCACGCCAAGCACGACGAGGAACTGCACGCCATCCTGGGCGAGATCTTCGGCTGAACGAGGATTCCGCACCACTGAGGAGGTCCCCCACGCCTGTGGGGGACCTTTCTCCATGATCAGGTCATTGCTTGGAGCGAGGTATGTACTTCACCGACAGGGGGATCGAGGAGCTCGTCGAGCGTCGCGGCGAAGAGGAGGTCAGCGTGGGCTGGCTCGCGGAGCGGCTGCGCGAGTTCGTGGACCTCAACCCCGAGTTCGAGGTGCCCGTCGAACGGCTGGCCACCTGGCTCGCCCGCCTGGACGAGGACGACTGACCGAGAACCACTAGACCGAGGACGCCCGACGAGAGCGGTTCAGGGGGACGGCTCAGGACGAGGCTCCACCGCAAACGCGATACATCTTGACTTCCGACAAACGAGATATATCTTGTTTGTGGATGGTTCGTCCGTGCGGATGCCGACCCGTGCGGGCGCAGGACTTCGCGTGGAAGGGCCGGAGCGATGCCCCAATGGACGATCGACTCTCCCGGACGGCTCACGTTCGGAGAGGTCACCGCACTCAACGTGCGCGTCGTGGCCGGTCGGCTGGCCGTGCTGGCCAGTGACGGCCCGCCGACCCTCGAAGTGACGGAGGTGGACGGCTCGCCGCTGGTGGTGATCCACGACGACGACGGCCGCCTGACGGTCGCGTACAAGGACCTCACGTGGGACGGGATCCTGGGGTGGTTACGCCCTGGCCCGCGCAGGACCACGCTGACGCTGACCGTGCCGAGGACGTGTCCCGTCCAGGCCGGGATCGTCTCCGCCTCCGCCGTCGTGGCGGGCGTGGAGGGGATCACCGGCGTGAAGAGCGTGTCCGGAGAGATCGTCCTCGACGGCGTCAGCGGCGAGGTGCAGGCCGAAACGGTCTCGGGCTCGGTGGAGAGCCGGGGACTGACCGGCGACCTGTCCTTCTCCAGCGTCTCCGGCGACCTCACGGTGGCCGCGGGCCGGCCGCGGCGGCTGCGCGCGAACACGGTGTCCGGGCGCGTCACCGCGGACCTGGACCTGGAGCCCACCGGTCACGTCACGCTGCACAGCATGTCGGGCGCGATCGTCGTACGGCTCCCGCACGACGTGAACGCCGACGTGTCCGCCCACTCGACCTCAGGCAGGATCGAGTCGGCCTTCCCCGAGTTGTCCGCCGCCACGATGCCCGGGGCCCGTTCGCTCGGCGGCCGGCTCGGCGGCGGCATGGCGTCCCTCTCGGCGACCACGGTGTCCGGCGCCGTCACTCTGCTGTGCGGGCAGCCCGCCGGCAGGCGAGCAGAGGAGGAAGTATGAGCGAGCGTGGCGAGCGAACCGGGGAACGCGGCGAGGAGGTGGGCATGCGCGAGCGCATCAGGAAACACGGCGTCTGGCGAATGCCACTCCGAGCCGAAGGCGAGGAGAGAGCATGAGTCCCGTGTTCGGGCATGGCCGGTTGCGGCTGTACCTGCTGAAGCTGCTGGAGGAGAGCCCGCGGCACGGCTACGAGGTCATCCGGCTCCTGCAGGACCGTTTCCTCGGCGTCTACTCCCCCTCTCCCGGCACGATCTACCCCCGCCTGGCCCGCCTGGAGGACGAGGGCCTGGTCACTCACGAGGTCGTGGACGGCAAGAAGGTCTTCACGCTGACCGACAAGGGGCGGGCCGAGCTGAACGACCGGATGGACGAGCTCGCCGACCTGGAGCAGGAGATCACCGCCTCGGTCCAGGACATCGCGCGCGAGGTCAAGGAGGACGTGCGGCAGACCGTGCGTTCCCTGCGCGAGGAGCTCACCCAGATGGCCAGGGACATCGGCCACGACAACCGCGACCTGCGGCATGAGCAGAAGGAGGAGTGGCGGCGGCAGCGCGAGCACGCCAAGGAGGAGTGGCGCAGGCAGAAGGAGGAGTGGCGCCGCCACAAGCGCCAGTGGAAGGAGGAGAGCGAGCGCTGGCAGCACGAGTGGCGCCGGATCTGGGAGGAGTCCTGGGGGTTCGGCGGCGGCCGGCAGGGCGGCCACGACGCCGCGCTCGGCCGGATGCTGGCCGACTTCGTCGCCGACGTCCACGGGTCCTCCGCCGCGGGCGTGCCCGACGAGCGGGCCCTGGCCGAGTGCCGGGCCGCCCTCGACGAGGCCGCCGAGCGCATCCGCCGGGCACTGCGTTCCTGAGGCCGGGCCCTGAGACCGGGCCCTGGCGCCGAGCCCCTGACGCCGGGCCCGTGACATCCCCCACGAACACCACCGGCCAGCGAGGAGCCGAGTTGAGCCCGTACGGCTGGCGCAATCCGTTCCTGCGCTCGTCCCTCCCCCCGCCGCCGTGCGCCCGGCCGATCCGGGAGCCGGAACGGCCGGGCGACGAACGATACGTCCACGGCGACCGCGCCCTCCAGCGCGATCGGCGGCGGGAGGGCGGCGACGAGAGCGCCGCCCGGCCCGCGCGGGCGTCCGTCAGGGTGTGAAGACCACCTTGCCGAAGACGTCGCCACGGTGCATGGCGGCGAAGCCCTCCTCCGCCTCGGCCAGCGGCAGCACCCGGTCGATCGCCGGCCGGACGCCCGTCTGCTCCAGGAACACCGCGAGCCGCGCGAGCTGCTCGCGCGTCCCCATCGTCGATCCGATGATCGACTTCTGCAGGAAGTAGACCTGCGCGAGCTGCGTCGCGGCGACCATGCCGCTCGTCGCGCCGCAGGTGACGATCCGGCCACCCGGGCGCAGGGAGCTGAGCGAGTGCTTCCAGGTGGCCTCGCCGACCGTCTCCATGACGGCGTCCACCCGCTCGGGCAGCCGCGCGCCCGTCTCGAAGACCCGGTCGGCGCCGAGCGCGAGGGCCCGTTCCCGCTTGTCCTGCGAGCGGCTGGTCGCCCAGACGCGGAAGCCGCCGGCCCGGCCGAGCGCGATCAGCGCGGTCGCCACGCCACCACCGGCGCCCTGGACCAGGATGGTCGAGCCCGGCTCCAGCCCGGCCTTGTCGAAGAGCATCCGGTAGGCCGTCAGCCAGGCCGTGGGCAGGCAGGCGGCCTCCTCGAAGGAGATCGCCGCGGGCTTGGGCACCAGGTTGCGGCGCGGCACCGCGACCTTCTCCGCGAACGTCCCGTCGTACTTCTCCGACAGCAGCGAACGCGCCGGGTCGAGGGTCTCGTCCCCGTCGACCGGCGTGCCGATGACGGAGTGGACGATGACCTCGTTGCCGTCCTCGTCCACGCCCGCCGCGTCGCAGCCGAGCACGATCGGCAGCCGGTCCTCGCTGATCCCCACACCCTTGAGGGTCCACAGGTCGTGATGGTTGAGCGCGGCGGCCCGGACAGTGACGGTCGTCCATCCCTCCGGTACGGCGGGCTCGGGGTGCTCCCCGAGTGTCAGGCCCTTGAGCGGGTCGTCCGGATCGGTCTGTGTGGCGGTGACGGCGAACATGCCAGAACATTACTCCGGCCGTCGCGCCGGGCCCGGACGACCCCCGGACGGCTCGCCGCCGGCACCTTTGATACTCGGGGATATCACTGGGAACAGAGCGCCGGAAACAAAACAAGACTGGTCAAGAATGACCGTAAACCCGTCGGCTCCGCGACGCGACGGCCCGAAGCGGAAGCACGCCGACCTGCGAGTACGGCACTCATAACCACTCGCTATGGATAACAGATAGGGCAAATTACCAATTGTTCTGGTTATATCCACAGCATTCTGCAAGATCCGGTCATTAGCCTCGGAGCGTTTTCCTGAGGAATGGGACGCACCCTCACCGTCCCAGGGAAAGGAGCTCCATGATCCCCCGAGCACGTCGTCTGGCCGTTCCCCTCACCGGCGCGCTCCTCGCGGCCGGCGTGGTCGGCGCCACCCCTGCGGCCTCCTCGGCGGCCTCCCCTGCGGTCTCCTCGGCGGCCTCTTTGACGGCCTCCTCGGCCGCGACCCGCACGGCCTCGGCAGTCGCGGCGGCGCGGGCCACCCCCGGCGACGTGACCGCCAAGGCCGCGCCCCAGACGCCCGCCGAGGCCGTCGCCTTCTGGTCGCCGCAGCGGTTGCGGGCGGCCAGGGACTACACCGAGGAACTCGGCAACTCCGTCAAGGGCTTCGGCGGGGCCGGCGACGCCATCCCGGACGGCAAGGCGGGCACGGTCCCGCCGACCGGCGCCGGCAAGGGCGCGGCAGGCGGTTCCAACAAGATCAGCAAGCAGGTCAACCTGCCCCCCACGGTCGGCCGGGTGTTCTTCACCCTGCCGGGCAGGAACCCCCTCGACCCGAAGAGCTGGAAGTACTGCTCCGGCGCCTCCGTACAGGGCCACTACCGCAACGTCGTCGCGACGGCCGGGCACTGCGTCTACGACCCGGTGACCAACCAGTTCTACGACAACTGGGTGTTCGTCCCGTCGTACTGGGACGGAGACCAGGCGTGGGAGGGAAAGGCACCGTACGGCATCTACCCGGCGAAGTGGTTCCAGGCGCACGACGACTTCGTGGTCAGGGAGGATTTCGACTATGACTACGCGTTCGTGAACGTGTCGTCGGGCTTCAAACTCACGCCGGAGAAGGACGGCGGCGTCACCCGCTACGTGCGCACCCCGGTCGGCCGGCTCGGGGACAACGTCGGCGGCCAGGGCTTCACCTGGAACCGCAGCACCAAGGTCAAGGTGTTCGCGTTCGGCTATCCCGCCGGGCCGCATCGCGACGGCGACCGCCCCTTCACCGGGCGGACGATGAAGTGGTGCTACGGTCAGACGGCTCCGATGCCGGCCGCGCCGAAGCACGACATCCAGGAGCACATCGGGTTCACGTGCGGCATGACCTCCGGCGCCAGCGGCGGCCCCTGGCTGATGGGTTACAAGAGCGCGACCCGCACGGGCTACCTGAACGGCATCAGCAGCGTGGCGTGGGACAGCGACGGCAACGACCGGTACGACCGGATCTCCTCGCCGTACTTCAACGGCGAGACCTACGACGTCTACAAGGTCGCCGCCAACCGGTGGACACAGTGACGGCGGACGCCTGACCGCATGGCCGTTCGGTCAGGCAGAGGGCCCGGCGGACATCCCGCCGGGCCCTTTTCGTGTCGGGCGCTTCTCCATCAGCCCTTTACGTTCCCTGTACGCCGCGTACGGTCGACTATCCGTGTCAGAAGTCGAACAGCGCCCCGGCGGCCGACCGCTTCTCACAGTCGTTGCCGAAGGTGCGCCGGAACTGGAAGTACTTCCCGTCCCAGATGCCGCTGGCGGTGACCGTCTCAGGTGCGTAGATCATCGTGCAGGGCTCGGCCGCGTTCACCCGCAGAGCGCCCGGGTCGGGGCCCGTCCTGTCCAGCCAGGCGCACGCCTTTTCCGCCGAGGGATGAGATCCGCCCACCGGAGCGCAGTTCAGGAAGACCGACCGCGTCGGCGGGTCCGCCTGCTCGCCGTCGGCGACGGTCAGGATCACCGCCCGCACCCGGGAGGCCGGTGGCCTGGCCGCTTGCAGGGCGATCTCGGGTGGCGGTGGAGCCGGCAAGGTGTCCACCCGCGCCGGGGCCGACGTCCCGCCGTCACCGGCACCGGGTTGGGCCCAGGCCTGGGCGGAGGGGCCGGCGGCCAGCGCCGTACCGGCCAGTAGAACAAGCAGCGGTTTCATGCGATCCCCCCGTTTCCGCTGGTGACCAGCGTTCTCACGAGAGACCTCCAGGGCAAGCGCCCACTCCGGACCCCACCGGAAAACTGGCGTACCACAGACCACTTCGGTTCCGCTCGATTCATAACGAGCTGGACAAGAAGGTGTGCCACAACCGTATGGATCTGGAAAAATCACCCCTTAGTGTCCATATCTCCGCCCCGAGAGGCCCACGGTGACCAGGAAGCGCACGCTCGCCGCCGGTGGCGTCGTCGCCGCCGCGAGTGCGGTCGCCGTGCTGTTGGGTCAGGGACCGGCCGTTCCCGCGGCAGCCTCGTCCCACGGGGCCACGACGACGGTCTCCACCGTGACCGGCGTCAACGGCAACGGGGTCAGCGCCTTCCCCCTCGCCTCCAGCGAGGCGGACGAGCAGCGGGTGGCGGCGTACTGGAGCCCGGAGCGGCTCAAGCAGGCGAGCAGCTACGTGCCGAGCACGAAGCCGTCGCCCTCGACCGGGAGCACGCCCTCCGCCGTGGAGGTGGGCCCGGGGGACGCGAAACCACGCACGGGAGCCCCGCGCACCGCGACGCCCCCGCCCGTGGCCGCCCCGCCGATGGTGGGCAAGGTGTTCTTCAAGGTCGACGACAAGGAGTTCTGGTGCTCCGCCTCCGCGGTGCACTCCGCCCATCGCAACCTCGTCGCCACCGCCGGGCACTGCGCGTACGCGCTGGCCCAGGACAAGCCGGTGCAGAACTGGGTCTTCATCCCTAGCTACCACGACGGCGTCGCCCCCTCCGGCATCTTCGTCGGCCACACGCTCTACATGCACGAGGACTTCGCGGGCCAGGGCGACTTCGACCGCGACTACGCCTTCGTGACCGTGCACCGGGGCTTCTCCTGGCAGCCGTACGTGGAGAACGGCAGGCTCAAGTACCGGTCCATCGACGTGGGCCGCCTGGAGGACAAGGTCGGCGCCTTCCGATTCGCCTCCAGCAAGCCGACCGGACGACCGACCTACGTCTTCGGCTACCCCGCGGGGGCCAACCCCGACGGCAGCCGCCCGTACACCGGCCAGGCGGTGAAGTCCTGCGACGGCACCACCGAGAAGAAGTTCGTGAGCGCGCCGACATGGCAGCTCGAACACGGGGTGCGGCTGCCCGGCTGCCCGTTCACCTCCGGCGCGAGCGGCGGCCCGTGGGTGACCGGCTACGACGCCGCCAAGCGGACCGGCTACCTCACCGGAATCACCAGCCTGACCTGGAACCTCAGCGGCGGCGGGCGGCTCGACGCCGTCTCCACGCCGTACTTCAACCAGTTGACTCAGCGGGTGTACATCCAGGCGAGCAAGCAGGGCACGGGCTGACCTCTCCGGACCGGCGAGACCTGAATGTGATTCGCATCACATCGCTCCCTCCTGTCCGGCTGCGTACCGTGCGCGATTTGACACAGAAGGCGTCCGAACGGACCTGCACTGATCGCCCGGCGCGCTCTCGGCCTTGACAAAGGCTGTTGAGGATCACGGAAAAGTCACGCGAGCGACGGCCTCGAATGCACGAAAAACACGGATAAAACCGAGAGGTACTGTCTTTACTAGCCCTTTACTGACGGGTGGGACGCATGTGGCGTACCACGACAGCACCTGGAGATTCATGAACACCCGAGTCAAGCGCCTGATCCTCCCCATCGGGGGCGTGGCCGCCGCCGGCCTCATCGGGACCACCGTGGCAGCCCCCGCTCAGGCCGCCGGTGACACGGCCTCCGACACCCTGGCCGGCAGCGGCCTCGCCGCGAAGAACGTCATCGCCTACTGGCTCAACCAGAAGGCCTCCAACCTGGTCAACGCCACCCCGTACGGGTACGAGAGCCAGGTCAGCGCCAAGCACGTCTCGACCGGCGGGCCGTCCGCCGACAGCAAGCCCGGCACCGTCTCCCCCACCGGCGGCGGGAAGTCCGGCGGCACCCTGAAGAACGTGAACCTGCCGCGCACCACCGGCAAGGTCTTCTTCCGCGGCGGCGACGGCAGGCCGCACTGGTGCAGCGCGACCTCTGTCCAGTCGAAGTACGGCAACCTGGTCGCCACGGCCGGGCACTGCGTCTACGACACCAAGACGAACCGGGCCACCATGGACCGCTGGGTGTTCATCCCCGGCTACTACCAGGGCAAGGCGCCGTGGGGCATCTACGTCGGCAAGACGGCCTACACCCACTACGACTTCGACGTGTACGAGGACGGCGACCGCGACTACGCCTTCGTGACCGTCTACAACGGCATCAAGGCGGGGCGCGGCGGCGACCTGCGCAACGTCGCCGAGTGGACCTGGAAGCAGGTCGACAGGAAGACCTACCTGAAGTACGACCGCTTCATCCGCAGGAGCAAGGGCGGCAAGTACTACGTCGTCAGGTTCACCGACGTCGGCCGGCTGGAGAGCAACGTCGGCGGGCAGGGCCTGGCCTACAACCAGAAGGTCGGCAGCTCGGTCTACGTGTTCGGCTACCCGAGCGGGTCGCACCCGGACGGCGACCACGCCTACACCGGCCAGACCCTCAAGTGGTCGTACGGCAAGACCTTCGCCGCCAAGGCCCCCGCGGTCAAGGGCGAGGAGCTCGTGGGCGTCAAGTCGTCCTTCACCGGTGAGGGTTCCTCGGGCTCGGCGTGGCTGCTGCGGTACAGCAGCGCCAAGCGGCTCGGCTACCTGAACGGCGTCACCAGCGGCGTCTCGGACACCGACGGCAACAACCGGATCGACACCAGCGTCTCCCCGTACTTCGACGGCGAGACCTACGGCGTCTACAAGGCCGCCGCCGGCAACTGGTCCGGCTCGATCGCCTGAGTCGCCGGCACCTCGGCGCCGGTCCGCGAGTGACATGATGAGCGGACGGCGATCACGAGGAGACCAGCGATGACCCACCCGTTCAGTACGCAGCCCGCCCCCCGGCGCACCCCCCTGAACGCGGAGGAAAGGGCGCGCAGCGAGGTCGCCTTCACGCAACTCGCCGCCGAACACCTCGTCACACAGGGGCGGTTCAGAATCACCGCCGACAGCCCGGAGATGGTGGATCTCTGGCAGACGGTCGCCCGCAGGGCGGGTGAGACGCTCCGGCGGCCGGTGGTCAGCTACGCCAACGGCCGGGACATCGTCATCACCTTCGCCCAGGAGGCCCCGGGTCTCACGACCCGGGCCTGAGCACCCCCAGGAGTGCCCCGCCGCGCCGCGGCGGGGCACTTCGGCGTTCCGCGAATCGTGCCGGGGAGAACGCCCCTCTGTCCGCGTTGTTTTCCCGACTTGATCCCCATCGCTGTATCTTCCTTCGCAGCCCGTTAACACCGCACTCCCGAGGGCGCCATGGGGCGAGGGAGACGTTCCACAGCAAGGAGATCCGGTTGAAGCGCATCCTCCCCCCGCTGTGGGGTGCGGCGGCGACGGCCGCGTTGCTCGTCACCGGGACGGCGGTGCCCGCTCACGCCTATGAGATCACCGTGACGACACCCCTCGCCTCCGGCGCGAGGGTGTCCTCCGTGATCGCCTACTGGCTCAGGGACGACGGACGCGCGCTCACGCAGGCGACTCCCGCTTCCGCGCCGGCCAGGATCGACGCCACTCCCGTCACGGCCGAGGGCGCCGCTCCCGGCGGCGCACGGGGCGTGGTGCCCGCCGCCGCCGGGGTCAAACGGGCCGGCGGCCCGTCGAAGAACGTCAACCTGCCGAGGACGACGGGCAAGGTCTTCTTCGTCGGCTCGGACGGCCGCCCCCACTGGTGCGCGGGCACATCCGTGCAGTCCGACCACCGCAATCTCGTGGCGACGGCCGGACACTGCGTGTACGCCGCGAAGCCCACAGCGGGGGCCGCCGCCGGATCCACCGCGAGGCCGTACCGGAACTGGATCTTCATTCCGGGGTTCGCCGGCGGCGGCACGCCGTGGGGCGTCTACGCGGGCGACCGGGCCTTCGCCCACAGCGACTTCACCCGCTACGGCGACCTGGACCGCGACTACGCGTTCGTCAGCGTGCACGCCGGCGTGCTGCCCAGGCGCGTCACGCTGCGGGACGCCGCCCAGTACGCGGCGTTCTCCGGCGGCCCCAAGTACCGCACGGCCACCGGCTACACCGGCATCAGGCTGCTTTCCGCGGGGCGTCTCGGCGACAAGGTCGGCGGGCAGGGCCTCGCCTACAACCTGCCGGTCGACCGGCCGCTCGCCATCTTCGGCTATCCGCTGCGGACCGCCGAGCGTCCCGCGAACGGGCTCACCCGGCTCACCCGGGCGTACGGCCGGCCCTTCCTGGCCCAGGACCTGTCCAGGAGGGCGAACGAACTGGTCGCCGTGCGCTCGGCCTTCACCGCCGCCTCCGGGTCGCCGTGGCTGGCCGCCTACCGCGGCGTACGCGGCCTGGGGTATCTGAACGGCCTGACCATCGGTCTTTCCGGCCCGGCGACCGGTCTGTCGCCGTACTTCGACGGAGAACTGTTCCAGGTCTACGACGCGGCCCGGCACGCCGGCTGACAAGCTCGTCCGCGCGGAGTGCCCGGCCGGCGTCACCAGGTCCGGCGTCACCAGGTCCCCTCACGCTGATGCTCAGGGGCCCGGATCGCACCGCTCAGACGCCGACCACCTCTCTGGCCGCGCTCTGCCTGCCCGCGCCTTCCCTGTTGCCCGCACGGCCCCGGCCGCGCTCCAGCAGCTCCGCCACCCGCGGCTCCGCGGCGTACGGCGCGAACCTGCGGCACATGTCCGCCACGTACGTCCGGGTGCGCGCCGACTGGATGCCCTCGGCGAGATCGAGGGCCGACGACGCCGCCTGGCAGGCCTCCTCCAGTTCGCCCTCCTGGATGAGCGCCGTGGCGAGCAGCGACAGGTTGAACATCTTGCCGCGCACATAGCGCCCGTCCATCACCAGCGAGCGCCGGGCCTGCCGTACCGCCCGTGCCCCGTCCCCGAGGTCGCGCAGGCAGTGCGCCGACTTCGCGGCCAGGTAGGCCTCGTCGAAGTAGCCGATCCAGCCGGGCTCGTTCTGCGGCGTCCGCCGGTCGAAGGCGACCTCCGCCTCGTGCAGCGCGCCGCCGCACGCGGTGCGCTCGCCGAGCAGGGCCAGGGCGTGCGCCTCCAGCACCCGGGCCTCGGCCAGCAGCGAGCCGACCCCCGAGCGCCGGGCCGCCGCGACGGCCGCCCTGGCCAGCTCCAGCCCGTGCCGGGGATGCCCGATGTAGACGGCCTGGTGGCTCATCCCGGCCAGGATCTCGCCGCACAGGGCGTGGTCGCCCGCGCCGCGCGCCAGGCCGAGCGCCTGGATCAGGTAGCGCTGGGCCAGCCCGTGCTGCTCCAGGTCGTAGGCCATCCAGCCCGCCAGCCGGGTCAGCTCGGCCGCCGCGGTCGCCAGTGAGCGCCCGGTGGCCTCGCCGTACGCGCCCTCGCGCAGCAGCGGCGTCACGGCGGTGTGCAGGTAGCGCACCACCGGGCCGCGGACGCTGCCGCCGCCGAACCGGTTGTCCAGCTCGCCGAACGACCGGGTGACCTCCCGTATCGCGGCCACGTCGGAGGGCCCGACCCGGCGCGGCCCGTTCGCGGAGAGCCGCTCCCCGTCGGGCGACGCCAGCCAGCGGACGATGCCCGCCGAGCCCGCTCCCAGGGCGAAGGTGGAGTCGAGCAGGAACCTGCGCCGCTCGACGTCGGCCCTCCACAGTGCTGTCACGCTTGCCACACCCTCCTCCCACGAATGGGGGAACTCCTGTCCCAGATCGGCAGGGACCGTTCCGCACGGCATGCCGATGTCCTCCCTGGACACCTGCCGCCCCAGCCGCAGCGAGAAGATCTCGGCCAGCAGGCCGGGAACCGGTTCACGCGGGCGGCGGCCGCCGATCCAGCGCAGCACGGAACCGTGGTCGTACCGCATCCCCCGCAGCCCCCGGGCCGAGCCGAGACCGTTGAGCCGGCGCGCCAGGCCCTTGCGGGACAGACCGGCTTCGGTGAGGTGCTGCTGGAGCAGGCGGTTGGGGTCACGTCGCATCGCTCTCCAACCGGGACAGGCAATAGCCGAGTTGGTTACGGAGAGCTTTCTTTATAGCACTAACCGTGAGGACCTAAAGGGATTCCCAAATGTTTGACGGCACTGACAAGGACAGACCGACAAGGAAGGACGAAGGGCCGCGCACCGCGTGGTCACGCGGCTCGCGGCCCTTCCAGGGTCCGTGCCCGGCGGAGGACTACTTGCGGGCGACGCCGTCCTCCCGGGCCTGCCGCGCGACGGCGGCGATCACCGCGGGGGCGACCCGGGCGTCGAACGGCGAGGGGATGACGTAGTTCTCGGCGACGTCGTCTCCGACCACGGCCGCCAGCGCGTCCGCCGCCGCCACCTTCATGTTCTCCGTGATCGTCGTGGCGCGGACGTCGAGCGCGCCGCGGAAGACCCCGGGGAAGGCCAGCACGTTGTTGATCTGGTTGGGGTAGTCGGACCGGCCGGTGGCGACGACGCGGGCGTGCCGGCCCGCCACCGCGGGGTCCACCTCCGGGGTGGGGTTGGACAGCGCGAACACGATCGAGTCCCGCGCCATCGCCGCGATGGCCTGCTCGGAGACCGTCGACCCGGACAGGCCGACGAACACGTCGGCGCCGGCGAGCGCCTGCTCGGTCGACCCGGACAGGCCGGCCTTGTTGGTGTCGCGGGCCAGCGCCCGCTTGACCGGGTTCAGGTCCTCGCGGCCCGCGTGGATGACGCCCTTGGAGTCGGAGACCGCGATGTCGCCGATCCCGGCGTTCAGCAGGATCCGCGACACGGCGACGCCGGAGGCGCCGGCGCCGGCCACCACCGCGCGCAGGTCGCCGAGGGACCGCCCGCTGAGACGGGCCGCGTTGCGCAGCGCGGCGAGGACCACGATCGCGGTGCCGTGCTGGTCGTCGTGGAAGACGGGGATGTCGAGAAGCGCGCGCAGGCGCTCCTCCACCTCGAAGCAGCGGGGGGCGCTGATGTCCTCCAGGTTGATGCCGCCGAACGACGGCGCGAGCCTGACCACGGTCTCGACGATCGCGTCCACGTCGGTGCAGTCGATGCAGATCGGCACCGCGTCGACGTTGGCGAACTGCTTGAACAGCAGTGCCTTGCCCTCCATCACGGGCATGGCCGCGGCCGGCCCGATGTCGCCGAGCCCCAGGACCGCGGTGCCGTCGGAGACCACGGCCACCACGTTGGAGACCCAGGTGTAGTCGTTGACCAGGTCCGGGTTGTCGGCGATGGCGGTGCAGACGCGGGCGACCCCCGGCGTGTACGCGAGCGACAGGTCGTCGGCGTCGCGGACCGGGACGGTGGAGCGGACCTCCAGCTTGCCGCCGCGGTGCAGCGCGAAAGCGGGATCCAGGTCGAGAGATTCCAGGGAAACAGGTGTAACGGTCACAGCGACCCCAGTGTCGAAAGGACGAGTTCCTTCGGTAGACGCCGTCAAGAGAACGAGAGCCCTGGCTTCGGTAGCCGCCGGAGGCCGTCGTCGTTGACGGTCGTCTCTTGAGGGGGGTACGGGGGTCACCCGTTCCCTGATTGTGCCACACGAAGTGACAGCCGCCCCTGCCAGATCGGGTCACATATCGTTGCACGTTCAGGTGTTCCCCCAGGCCATCGGGCGTGTAATACTCGGCTTTGCCAGTGATCTCTTACATACTTGGGCGCCCCAGTGGACTTGACGTCTTACGCCGAGCTGGCCGTTCAGCTGGTCAACATGGGCGACGAACTCAAAAACCCCTTCTCCCTGCGAGCCCTGCTGGAGGAGACGGGCCGTACGGAGGCGGCCGCCCGCCTCACCCGTCGTGACATCGACGCGCTGTGCGAGCTGCGCGACGAACTCGCGGGGGTCTTCGCGTCCGCCGCCGAGGGCGACGACGTGGAGGTGGTCGATCGTCTGAACGGGCTGCTGGTCCGCCATCCCGTGCATCCGCAGATCTCGGGGCACGACGGCCAGCCCTGGCACCTGCACCTCACCGAGGGCGGCCGGGTGGCCGACGCCCTCGCGGTCGGATCGGTCATGGGTCTGGCCAGCGTCGTGACCCGGCTCGGCGTGGACCGGCTCGGCATCTGCCAGGCGACGCCGTGCCGCAACGCCTACCTCGACACCTCCTCCAACCGGTCGCGCCGCTACTGCTCCGAGCGGTGCGCCAGCCGGGCGAACGTGGCCGCCTACCGGGCGCGCAAGCGGGGCGCCTGACAGGGCCCCCGACCTGGTCAGGGCGCCGGCGCGGGGAAGCGCAGCGCGGGCCTGGGCCAGTAACGCAGCACGACCCTGCCGACGACGTCCTCCTCGGGCACGGCGCCGAAGTCCCAGCTGTCGCGGCGCCCGGGCGCCGACTGGTTGTCGCTCTCCAGCCACCAGCCGTCGCCCGTGAGCCGGAAGGCCCGCTTGACGATCAGCCCGTGCGGCCGCCTGGCGACCACCACGTCGCCCGGGCGGACGGGGGCGCCGAGCCGTACCAGCAGCCAGTCTCCGGGCCGCAACGCGGGCAGCATCGAGTCGCCGGAGACACATACGGCGGTGAGCACATCCCCCTCCGCGCAGTGATTTCGAGACGAGTAAGGTCGGTCCTGGAACAGTGCTGTCACCAGCATTCCTAAGGAAGGATTCCGATGCTCGCACGACTGCTGCGACCCCGGCACGAGGCATCCGCCCACTGCGACCTGCCGTGCGGGGTCTACGACCCGGCGCAGGCCCGCATCGAGGCCGAGTCGGTGAAGGCGATCATTAAGAAGTACGCCGACAACGAGGACCCGGTCTTCAGGACCCGCGCGCTGATCATCAAGGAACAGCGGGCCGAGCTGGTCAAGCATCACCTGTGGGTGCTGTGGACCGACTACTTCAAGCCCCCGCACCTGGAGCAGTACCCCCAGCTCCACCAGCTCTTCTGGGACGCCACGAAGCTCGCGGGCGCCGCCGGCGCCAAGGGCACCGTCGACCCCGCCCTGGCCGACGACCTCCTCGCGAAGATCGACGAGATCGCCAAGATCTTCTGGGAGACCAAGGCCGCCTGAGCCTCGGGTCCGGCCCCGCACGGTCTCCACGGTCGCGCGGGGCCAGATCACCCCAAGGCCCATACAAACTCGATATTCGGTAGTACGGAATTTACGTGCAGTTACCTCCAAGGATCGCCACAATCAGCGCGTCCAGCCAGGGCAGCACCGCGCGAGTGGCGGTAGGTTGCAGTCAGCGGCACTCAGCCGGCTGAAGGGGCGAGGAGGAACGTGACCGAGGAAACCGAGACGCCTGCGGTGGATCTGACCGGGATTCGCGATGCTGTGAGTGTCCGGCTGCCCGCCGTGAGCGCCTACCTGTCCGTGCTGCGCACGGCAACCGCCGGGCTCGCCGCACGGCTCGACTTCACCCTCGACCAGATCGAGGACCTGCGCATCGCCGTCGACGAGGCGTGCGCCATGTTGCTGCGGCACGCGGTGCCCGGAACGGATCTCCTCGCGGAGTTCGAGCTCACGGGCCAGGAGATGACGGTTCGCGTCGAGGTCAACACGCTCGGCGTCAGCTCGCCCAACCGGGAGGACTTCGCCTGGATGGTGCTGACCGCGCTGGCCGACGACGTGGACGCCATCTCCGACCACGCCGACCACCTGGCGATCGTGCTGCGTAAGCGCCGGAGCACGGCGAGGCCGTCGTGATGACGGAAAGGACGAGTGCGATGACCTCCGGCGACTCGGCGGTGCCGGACCGCGTACGCGCGCGCACACTCTTCGCCGAGCTGTCGGAGCTCCCGCCGGACGACCCGAGGCGCCAGCGCATCCGCGACGAGCTGGTCGAGCTCCACCTGCCACTGGTGGAGTACCTGGCCCGCCGCTTCCGCAACCGGGGCGAGTGGCTCGACGACCTCACGCAGGTCGCCACGATCGGGCTGATCAAGTCGATCGACCGGTTCGACCTCGCGCGCGGCGTGGAGTTCTCCACGTACGCCACCCCGACCATCGTCGGCGAGATCAAGCGGCACTTCCGCGACAAGGGCTGGGCGGTCCGCGTGCCGCGCCGCCTGCAGGAGCTGAAGCTCTCGCTCACCAAGGCGATAAGCGAGCTGTCGCAGCGGGAGAGCCGGGCGCCCACGGTCGCCGAGCTCGCCGTCCACCTGGGCATGAGCGAGGAGGAGGTCCTGGAGGGCCTGGAGTCGGCCAACGCCTACTCCACCGTGTCGCTCGACGCGCCCGACTCCGGCGACGACGACGCTCCCGCCGTTTCCGACTCGCTCGGCATCGTGGACGAGTCGCTGGAGGGCGTGGAATACCGCGAGTCGCTCAAGCCGCTGCTCGAGCGCCTCCCGCCGCGCGAGAAGCGGATCCTGCTGCTGCGTTTCTTCGGCAACATGACGCAGTCGCAGATCGCCACCGAGCTGGGGATCTCGCAGATGCACGTCTCCCGGCTGCTCGCCCGGACCCTGGCCCAGCTCCGCGAGGGCCTCACCGCCGAGGACTGATCCGCGCCAGGACGGCCGGACGGTCGGCAGGCAGACGACTGCGACGCCGCGCTCCCCCCCGGCGGCGCCCAGTCAGTGGCCCTGCTTGCTCCGGTGTCTGCTCAGCGCGCGCCGTCCTCGCCCATGAGGGCGTGGGTGGAGGCCGGCGCGAGCAGCGCGACCAGGGCGACCGCCGCCGCGGCGATGAGCGGCACGCCGAAGGCGTACTGCGCGGACTGGATGAGGCTGATCGCCACCGGAAGCGCGAATATCTGTGTCACCACGGCCGGGCCCCGGCTCCAGCGCAGCACCTGCCACAGGCCCCAGGCCACCCACAGCAGCAGGGCGCCGCCGAGCACGCCGAAACCGGCCACCGCGATGCTGGTGACCATGTCGCTGGGCTGGCCGATCACGGTCTCGACGCCGACGTAACCGCCCAGGACGAGGGCGAGCAGGCCCTCCGCGGCCAGGACGGCGGCGGCCACGGTCAGTGTGCCCGGGCGGCCCACGGAACTGCTGATCACATCGCCCAACCCTACCCGCAACGGCGCGCGCCTCCGTGGGCAGGCGTCACCCGGCGGAAGCGGTAAACCGTTCGTTAACCTTCAGGCATGCGGGCACTCCTCCTCGTCAATCCCAAGGCGACCTCGACGCACCGGCGTACCCGGGACGTGCTGATCCGGGCGCTCGGCGCCGCCGTCGACCTGTCGGTCGAGGAGACCGCCTACCGCGGCCACGCGACCGCGCTCGCGGCCACCGCGCACGCCAAGGGCTTCGACGCCGTGGCGGTCCTCGGCGGCGACGGCACGATCAACGAGACCGTCAACGGCCTGCTGGACGCCCGGCCCGGCGGCGGCTCGGACGAGCGGCCCGCGCTCATCGTGATTCCCGGGGGCAGCGCCAACGTCTTCGCCCGCGCCCTCGGGCTGCCCAACAACCCGGTCGAGGCGACCGGCGCCGTCCTGGAGGCGCTACGCGAAGGACGCCGCCGCACCATCGGTCTGGGGCAGGCGATTTGGCATGACGAGGTTTCGGGCCCGGATCCGGGGGCAGATGCGCCACCTGACCAGCAAAGGTCCAGATATTTCACATTTTGCGCTGGGCTGGGATACGACGCCGAGGTCGTCCGAGCCGTGGAGGGCCTGCGGAGCGCGGGACACCGCGCGCTGCCCGCTCTCTACGTGAACACGACGGTTCGCCACTTCTTCGTGACGGACCGCCGGCGGCCGGCGATCCGGCTGACGCGTCCCGGCCGGCCGACAGAGGATGGGATCTTCATGGCGATCGTGTCCAACACGTCGCCGTGGACGTACGCCGGCACACGTCCGATCAACCCGACGCCGTGGGCCGGTTTCGAGACGGGGCTCGACATGCTCGGGCTCCGGAACATGAGCCTGCCGACCGTGCTCGCGCTCGCCCGGCAGATCATCGGCGAACACCGGGGATTGCCGCGCGGTAAACACCTCGTTCAGATCCATGACGAGGCCGAGTTCACCCTCCACGCCTCCCGCCCGGTAGCCTTCCAGCTCGACGGCGACTACCTGGGAGAACACGAGTGGGTGATCTTCCGCGCTATCCCGGACGCGTTACAAGTCCTCGTCTAGCCTGTTACATGTAGTCATAGTGTGACGCATCCGACAGCCACGACGGGCAAAACCTTGTCCCAAACCTCTTGTGTGGTGTTGGTACGGCTGAAAAGCTGAACTACGACGTCGGAACGTAGGACCTTTACGGAGACCACCGCCTCCGTGAGGGGCCCCGGCGATCACGTGGACAAGCCCGGCCCCCACCCAGGATCCGGGCGAACGTCCGCACCAGTTAGTGAAATAGTTCACAAAGTTGACGGCCAGAGGAGCCACGGAGGCTCCACTTTACGAAGGAGTGGAACGCATGGACTGGCGCCACCGCGCTGCCTGCCGTGACGTGGACCCCGAACTGTTCTTCCCGATCGGGAACACTGGTCCGGCGCTCATGCAGATCGAAGAGGCCAAGCAGGTATGCCGGCGATGCACGGTCGCCGAGTCCTGTCTCAAGTGGGCCCTCGAGTCGGGCCAGGACGCCGGAGTCTGGGGCGGGCTCAGCGAGGATGAGCGTCGCGCCCTCAAGCGCCGTACGGCTCGCGCCCGCGCCCGCGCCGCCGTCTGACTCCCCCGCCGCACGCGAACGCCTTCGGTGAATGCCTGCCACGGCATTCACCGAATCGCGGGGCACCGGAGCCCGGCCGGGACGGCCGTGCGGCCTCCCGCCCATAGGGCCGTCTGTCCACCAACGCATCGCGTCCACTATGGCATCCCCCACACCGGTCTCGCACAGCGGGACCCCCTGTGGAGCCTCCCGCCATCCGGAGGACCGGCGGGAGATCAGCCCGACTGAACCGGGATGCTGAGGCTGACCTCGGTGCCCCCGCCTTCTCTCGCGGCCACGCCCAGGCGGCCCGACAGCTCGCCCACGACCAGCGTACGGACGATCTGGAGCCCGAGGCTCCCGGTGGCGTCCAGGTCGAAGTCCTCGGGCAGGCCCCTGCCGTCGTCGGCCACCGTGAACTCCAGCCGGTCGGCGTTCCGGGAGACCGCCACCTGCACGTTCCCGGAGGAGTGGGCGAACCCGTGCTCGACCGCGTTCTGCAGCAGCTCGGTCAGCACCATGGCGATGGGGGTCGCGACCGCGGCGGGCAGCACGCCGAAGCTGCCGACCCGCTTGATCGCCACCTGCGCGAGCGCCACCTCCGCCGTCATCGCGATGACCCGGTCGGCGATGTCGTCGAACTCGACCATCTCCTCCGGCATCTGGGCGAGGATCTCGTGGACGATCGCGATCGAGCCGACCCGGCGTACGGCCTCGTTCAGCGCCTCCTGGCCCTCCGGGTTGTTCAGCCGGCGCGCCTGGAGCCGCAGCAGCGCGGCCACGGTCTGCAGGTTGTTCTTCACCCGGTGGTGGATCTCGCGGATCGTTGCGTCCTTGGTGAGCAGCTCCCGCTCGCGCCGCCGCAGCTCGGTCACGTCGCGGATCAGCACCAGCGCGCCGATGCGGCCACCGCCGACGATCAGCGGTATCGCGCGTAGCTGCACGACCGTGCCGCCGTTCTCCACCTCGGTCTCCCGGGGGGCCCGCCCGCTGGCGACGAGCATCAGGTCCTCGTTGATCGGCTCGTCGGAGTAGCACAGGTCGGCGGTCGTCTTCCCCAGGTCCGCCCCCACGAGGTCGGCGTGCAGGCCGAGCCTGCGGTAGGCCGACAGCGCGTTGGGCGAGGCGTAGGTGACCCGGCCGGCCTTGTCCAGGCGGAGCAGGCCGTCGCCCACCCGGGGCGACCTGACCAGGATCGGCTCCTCCTCCGCGAAGGGGAACCTGCCCTCGGCCACCATCTGCGCCAGGTCGGACGCGCTCTGCAGGTAGGTCAGCTCCAGCCGCGACGGGGTGCGCGCCGACGACAGGTTGGTCGAGCGCTGGATGACCCCGATGATCGGGCCGTCCTTGCCCCGCCGCACCGGGATCGTCTCCTCGCGCACGGGCACGCCGCTGGACCAGTCGGGGTCGCCCTCCCTGCAGATGCGGTGCTCGCTCCAGGCCACGTCGATCAGTGGCCGCTCCCCCGTGGCCATGGACATGCCCACGACGTCGTCGTGGTAGACGGTGGGGCCGGTCGTGGGCCGCATCTGGGCCACCGCCACCCACCTCGTGCCGCCCTGGTCGGGAACCCACAGGATGAGGTCGGCGAACGACAGATCGGCGAGCAGCTGCCAGTCCGAGACCAGCGAGTGGATCCAGTCGACGTCGGCGGGATCGAGCGCGGTGTGGCGCGACATCAGGTCGCTGAGAGTCGGCACGAGTGCATGATGCGCCGCCGTCCGGGTCGAAAGCGAATCGACCTTCGCGACCTGGCAAGATGCACCTCATGACAGGGCCGTTGGACAGACTGCGCGTGGCCGCCGCCGAGCGGGAGGCGGCGGGCCTGCGGCGTGCCGTCCGCCCGCGCACACCCGACCACGACGGCCTGCTCGACCTGGCCTCCAACGACTATCTGGGGCTCTCCCGGGACGAGCGGCTCATCGAGGCGGCCGTACGGGCCACCCGTGAGTGGGGGGCGGGCTCGACGGGATCACGTCTGGTCACCGGCTCCACGCGGCTCCACGCCGAGCTGGAGGACCGGCTCGCCGCCTTCACCGGAGCGGCCCGGGCCCTGGTGTTCTCCTCGGGCTACCTCGCCAACCTCGCCGCGGTCGCCGCCCTCGGGCGGGGCGGCCTGATCGTCTCGGACGCCGGCAACCACGCCTCGATCGTGGACGCCTGCCGGCTGTCGCGGTCGCGGGTCGTGGTCACGCCGCACGGGAACGCGGAGGCGGTGGACAAGGCCCTGGCCGAGCGTGCCGAGGAGCACGCCCTCGTCGTCACCGACGCCGTCTTCTCCGTCGACGGCGACCTCGCGCCGCTGCGCGCCCTGCACGAGGCGGCCGTACGGCACGGCGCGCTGCTGGTGGTGGACGAGGCCCACGCGCTCGGAGTGGTGGGCGACCACGGCAGGGGCGCGGTGCACGCGGCGGGCCTCGCCGGGTCTGCGGGGATTGTGAGAACTGTCACGTTGTCGAAGTCCCTGGGCTCGCAGGGCGGCGCCGTTCTGGGCGCCCCCGAGGTGATCGACACGCTCGTGGACACCGGCCGGTCGTTCATCTTCGACACCGGCCTCGCGCCATCCTGCGCCGGTGCCGCCCTGGCCGCTCTCGATATCCTGGAAGGCATCGCTGACCTGCCCGGACGCGCCCGGCAGCGAGCCCGGGAGCTGTCCGCGCTGGCCCGCGAGCTCGGCCTGGAGACGACCGATCCGGCGGCCGCCGTGGTGCCGGTCGTGCTCGGCTCGCCCCGGCTCGCCCTGTCAGCGGGGGCCCTGTGTGCGGAACTCGGGGTCCGCGTGGGATGCTTCCGCCCACCATCGGTGCCTCAGGGCCGGTCCTGTCTGCGGTTGACCGCGAGGGCCGATCTGAGGTCCGATGATCTCGCGGTGGTCCGGGGTGCGCTCACCGCTGTGGCCGAGTTGACGATGTCGCCTGAGTTGGGCGATGTGGTCGAGTTGAGGGTGGACAGGTGACGGAGCACAGCGAGGACTCTCCCCGGGTTCCGAAGTACTACGACGTGAAGCGCAGCCTTCTGGAGCTCACCAAGAGCCTGCCCGCGGGCAGCGCGCTCCCGCCCGAGCGCACCCTGGCCGTGCGCTTCGAGACCTCCCGGACGACCGTCCGGCAGGCGCTGTCGGAGCTCGTGGTCGAGGGGAGGCTGCTGCGCATCCAGGGCAAGGGCACGTTCGTCGCCCAGCCCAAGGTCGCCCAGGTGCTCCAGCTCACCTCCTACACGGGTGACCTGCGCACGGTGGGCCTGGAGCCGGACACCAAGATCCTCGACATCAGCTACATCACCGCCGACGAGGCGCTCGGACGGCGGCTGGCGATCAACCCCGGCGGCCGGGTCCTGCGGATCCACCGCCTGCGCCTGGCCAACGGCGAGCCGATGTCCATCGACACCACGCACCTGTCCGCCCGCCGGTTCCCCCGCCTGCGGCGCGAGCTGGAGGTGCACTCGTCGCTGTACGAGACCCTGCACAACGCCTACAACGTACGGCTGACCGACGCCGAGGAGGTCATCGAGACCGTGCTCGCCACGCCGTACGACGCGCAGGTGCTGGGAGTGGACGTCGGCCTGCCCATGCTGCTGCTGACCCGGCACGCGTTCGACGCCGACGGCAACCCCGTCGAGTACGCTCAGTCGCTCTACCGCGGCGACCGCTACAAGTTCGTCACCCGCCTCCGCCGCCCCTGACTGGAAATACCGAGCGAGCCGAGGGGCGCGCCGCCAATCTGGACTGAGGAGAGAGGGAGTGAGGAACGAACTCCCGAACGACGAGGGAAGATGGCGGATATAAGCGCCCCCCACAGCGAAGCGGGAAACACAGAGCGAAGCGGGAAACACAGTGAGCATTCTCGTGGTGAGCGGGACGGACACCGGCGTCGGCAAGACGGTGGTGACGGCCGCGCTCGCCGTCCTGGCCGGGGAGCGGGGCGCGACGGTCGCGGTGGTGAAGCCGGCGCAGACCGGGGTGGCGGCCCGGGAGCCCGGGGACCTCGACGAGGTGATCCGTCTGTCGGGGGTGACGACGACCTTCGAGATGACGCGGTATCCCGACCCGCTCTCCCCCGCCGCGGCGGCCCGGATCTCGGGCCTGCCACCGCTGTCGCTCGCGTCGGCGGCGGCCCGGATCGAGGAGCTGGCCGAGTCGCACCGGCTGGTGCTCGTCGAGGGCGCCGGGGGCCTGCTGGTCCGCTACGACGAGGAGGGCGGCACCCTCGCGGACCTGGCGCGGCGGCTGCACGCCCCCGTCCTCGTGGTGGCGCGCGCCGCGCTGGGCACGCTCAACCACACGGCGCTGACGCTCGAAGCCATGGCGCACCGGGGCCTCGACCTGGCGGGCGTGGTGATCGGGTCCTGGCCGGTCGATCCGGGGCTCGCCGAGCGGTCGAACGTCGCCGACCTGGAGATGCTCGCCGCCCGGCCGCTGTCGGGCGCGCTGCCGGAGGGAGCGGGCGCGCTCGGCCGGGAGGCGTTCGCCGGCGCCGCCCGCGCCGGGCTGTCTCCCGCGCTCGGCGGCATGTTCGACCCGGCCAGATTCCGCTCGACCCTTAAGCTGCCCCTGTGACAGGAGTGCCGCCGAGGACCGACGGGAGTGCCGCGTGAAGACCGACATCCTGGAGATCGCCCGCGTACAGGTTCTGGACGAGGGCAGGGGGCTCGACGCGGCCCAGGCGCTGGAGTGCCTGACGCTGCCGGACGAGCGCCTGCCCGACCTGCTCGCCCTGGCGCACGAGGTGCGGATGAAGTGGTGCGGCCCCGAGGTCGAGGTGGAGGGGATCGTCTCGCTCAAGACCGGCGGCTGCCCGGAGGACTGCCACTTCTGCTCGCAGTCCGGCCAGTTCTCCTCTCCGGTCCGCGCGGCCTGGCTCGACATCCCCTCGCTCGTCCGGGCGGCCGTCGAGACGGCCGCGACCGGGGCCACGGAGTTCTGCATCGTGGCGGCCGTACGCGGACCGGACCGGCGGCTGATGGACCAGGTCCGCGAGGGCGTGAAGGCGATCCGCGAGGCGGTCGACATCAACGTGGCCTGCTCGCTCGGCATGCTCACCCAGGAGCAGGTGGACGAGCTGGCCGAGATGGGGGTCCACCGCTACAACCACAACCTGGAGACCGCCCGGTCGCACTTCCCCCGCGTGGTCACGACGCACACCTGGGAGGAGCGCTGGGACACCTGCCTCATGGTCCGGGAGGCGGGCATGGAGCTGTGCTGCGGCGGCATCGTGGGCATGGGAGAGACGCTGGAGCAGCGGGCCGAGTTCGCCGCCCAGCTGGGCGAGCTGGAGCCGGACGAGGTGCCGCTCAACTTCCTCAACCCCCGCCCGGGCACTCCGTTCGCGGACCAGCCCCTCGTCGAGGGCACCGAGGCGCTGAAGACGATCGCGACGTTCCGCCTCGCCCTGCCGCGTACGATCCTGCGGTACGCCGGGGGCCGCGAGCTGACCCTGGGCGACCTCGGCACGAGGGACGGCATGCTGGGCGGCGTCAACGCCATCATCGTCGGCAACTACCTGACCACCCTGGGCCGGGCGCCCGAGCGTGATCTGGAGCTGCTCGCCGACCTCAGGATGCCCATCAAGGCGCTTTCCCAGACCCTCTGATTCTGCGGGGGCGGAGTAGCCGCGACGACACCGGGCATCAGCGGGGGTGACCGACGTTCTCCTGTGACTGGAGGGCATTGGCCGCCCATCTGTTCCGGTAAGTGACCGACTGGTAGGTTCACCCTATGGAGTCCCCCAAACACGCAGGCGACATCGCCGTCTCCGTCTCCCAGGCCTACGGCGTGGACACGATGTTCACGCTGTCCGGCGGGCACGTCTTCCCCTTGTACGACGGGGCCGTCCATCAGAACATGCGCATCCTCGACGTGCGCCACGAGCAGAGCGCGGTGTTCGCGGCCGAGGCAACGGCCCGGCTGACCCGCAAGCCCGGCCTCGCCGTGCTCACGGCCGGCCCCGGCGTCACCAACGGCGTCTCGGGGGTCGCCACCGCCCACTACAACGGCTCCCCGGTCGTCGTGCTCGGCGGTCGCGCCCCGCGCTCACGCTGGGGCTCCGGGGCCCTGCAGGAGATGGACCATCCGCCGCTGTTCGAGCCCATCACCAAGCTCGCCTTCACCGGGTCGGGCGCGGACTCCATCGGGCAGGACGTCGAGATGGCCTTCAGGACCGCCCTGGCCCCGCACCGCGGCCCGGTGTTCCTGGACGTCTACATGGACGACCTCTTCTCTCCGTCGCCCGAGTACGTCTCGGAGACGCTGACCCCGTCGCCGCTGGAGCCCGACCCCGAGGCGCTCGCCGGCATCGCGGGACTGCTCGCCGAGGCCGAACGCCCGGTGCTGGTGCTGGGCTCGGACGTGTGGATGGAGCGCGCCGAGGAGGCCGCGCGGGACTTCGCCGAGGAGTGGCGCCTGCCCGTCATCCCCAACGGCCAGGGGCGGGGCATCCTGCCCGCCGGGCACGAACTGCTGGTCACCCGCGCCCGGGGCGTCGCCTTCGGCCAGGCCGACCTCGTCATCGTGGTCGGCACCCCGCTCGACTTCCGGCTCGCGTACGGCTGGTTCGGCGGCAAGGAGGGCGCGCCGCTCGCCAGGGTCGTCCACATCGCCGACGCGCCCTCCCAGCTCGCCACGCACACCGGCCTGTCCGGCTCGGCCGCCGGCGACCTGTCGGTCGTCTTCTGGGGGCTGTCGGCGGCCTGCGGGAGCGGCGGGGTGAACCCCAAGGCGTACGAGCCGTGGGTGAGCAGGCTGAGCGAGGCCGCCGCGGCGGCCACCGCGGGGGACGCGGCCTTGCTGGAGTCGGACGCCGACCCCATCCATCCGATGCGCATCTACGGCGAGCTGAACAAGGTGCTCGCCGACGACGCGGTCGTCATCGGCGACGGCGGCGACTTCGTCTCGTACGCCGGCAAGTACGTCGAGCCGCGCCGCCCGGGCAACTGGCTCGACCCCGGCCCGTACGGCTGCCTCGGCACCGGGCTCGGCTACTCCGTCGCGGCCCGCCTGGCGAGACCGTCGTCGCAGGTCGTGCTGCTGCTCGGCGACGGAGCGGCGGGCTTTTCGCTGATGGACGTGGACACGCTGGTCCGCCACCGCCTGCCGGTCGTCATGATCTGCGGCAACAACGGCATGTGGGGCCTGGAGAAGCACCCCATGCAGATGCTGTACGGCTACGACGTGGCGGCCGAGCTCCAGCCGCAATGCCGCTACGACCAGGTCGTCACCGCGCTCGGCGGCGGCGGGGAGCTCGTCACGTCGCCTGACGAGATCGGCCCGGCGCTGCGCCGCGCGTTCGACTCCGGCGTGCCCTACCTGGTGAACATCGCCACCGACCCCGCGGTCGCCTACCCGCGCAACACGACCGGAGTGTGACCTTCGGCGGAGCCCGGCGCACGTCCGTCGCGCGGGGCTCCGCCGGCAGGGTCAGGACGCCGCGGGAGTGCGGCTCTCGGCCGGGCTGGGCGACGGACTGGGCGAGGGGGACGGGCATTCCCTCTTCACCATGAACGTGACCTCCGTGCCCTCCTTCACGAGCGTGTTCGCCGCCGGTTTCTGGCTGACGACCACTCCCTTGCACTCCTCCGGGCCCTCGTGAGCGGGTTTCGGGGTGAGACCCAGCATGTTGAGCCGCGCCAGCGCCGAGCTCTCCGGGAGGTTCTTCAGCTGCGGCACCTTGATCATGCCCTCGGTGGAGCTCGGCGAGGGCGACGGGGAGGCGGAAGGGCTCGGTGACGCGCTGGGAGTCGGGCTCGGCGTGGGGCTCGGCTTCCTCGGGGGCGTGCTGGGCCGCGTCACCGGAGGCTTCGTGGACGGGGTTGTGTGCCGTCTGGCGCTCCGCTCCGGCGACGGGCTCGGCGAGGGACTCGTCACGGTGAGAGACGCGGCGGCCGAAGGCGCGGGCGCGCCGGACCCCGCCAAGGCCATGTTGATGCCGAGGACGGCCAGGCCGCCGACGACGACGACCCCCGCCACCCCGGCCGCGAGCGGCATCCCCCGGCCCTTCCTGGACCGCTGCGCCGCGCGTCGCGCCGTACGGGCGCCCTGGTGCGGTGTGGCGACAGTGGTCGGCGGCACGGGCGGGGCGTCGTTCCAGGACTCCCGGGTGACGCGATAGGTGTGACCGGTGGCCGGGACGGCCTCAGGTCCGCCCGGATAGGGGCCTGCCTGGGTGACCTCGCCCGCGGGCGGAAGCGGGGCCCCCATTCCCGTGGTGGCCGGGCCCGCGGTCAGGCCCTGCGGGCCGTACCCCCCTCCGGCCAGGCCCTGCGGGCCGTACCCCGTGACGGTGTCGGGAGCCGCGGCGCCGGGAGGCAGCACCGACTGCCGGGCGGCCTGGCTCATCGCCGCGGCGGACGGCCAGCGGCGGGCCGGGTCCTTCGACATGGCCCGTTCGACGATGGCCCGGACGGCGGGCGGCACGTCCGGCGGCAGCGGCGGCGGCTCCTCGCGAATGTGCTTGAGCGCGATCGTCACGGGCGAGTCGCCGTCGAAGGGACGCTGCCCTGCCAGGCACTCGTACGCCACCACGCCCAGCGCGTAGATGTCGACGGCGGGCGTGACCGGAGCGCCTTCGGCCTGCTCAGGCGCGCAGTACGCCGCGGTGCCGAGCACCATCCCGGCGTCGGTCAGGCGGCTGCCCTGGTCGGCGCGGGCGATCCCGAAGTCGGTCAGCACCAGCGTGCCGTCGGAACGCACCAGCAGGTTGCCCGGTTTGACGTCCCGGTGCACGATCCCCCGCTCGTGCACGGCCTGGAGGGCGGAGGCGGCCTGCGCGATGAGCTCCATCGCGGGCTCGGCGCCGATGCGACCGAGGCGGGTCAGCAGGCGGTCGAGGGGCTCGCCGTCGACGAACCGCATGACCAGGTACGCGGTGGAGCCGTCGCCGGGGACCTCGGTGACCCCGTAGTCGTAGACGTCGACGACGCCGGGGTGGTTGACGGTCGCCATCGCCCGGGCCTCACCCTGGAAGCGGACGGCGAACCCGGGGTCGTCGAGGCGACCGGGGAGAAGCACCTTGACGGCGACGGTGCGCGCGAGGACGGTGTCCTCACCACGCCATACCTCGCCCATGCCCCCGGCGCCGAGCCGGGCGTCCAACCGGTAACGCCCAGCCAGGGTCATGCCTTGGGCCACCATTTGCGCCCCGTACCCCCTAAGTCACTCGACCCCCGAAGGTGTCCAACAAAGCAGGTTCGTGTCGCGGGTAGATAACGACAAGTTCACGGAACCCTGTACGCGTAAGGGATCCAGGCTCGGGGGTCGGAAGTCGAGCCTACCTGTTATCCGCCCGTACTACCGTGCACCGAGCACCGTGCCGTCCAGTTCCTGGGCGTGACCTGGACGACCATGCGGCGGCGGCAGTGCGGGCAGTAACGCGGTGGCTCCATCACCCTGGCGGCCAGGCAGGCCACGTGATCACCGTCTCCGGCCGGACGGCCGCAGTGATCGCAGTAGAGGTCCACAGTGCACCACCCTAACCGCTGCCCCGCCTCCGCCACCCGAAAGCATGATGGAGTGCCCGCTGCCGATTAAGACGCTTCCCGGCCCCATTTAGTTGCCTGGCAATCTCCACGGGCATCGGGGAATGACCACCCAATAGGCTGACCCGCATGAGTGTTGCTCCAGGTCTGCACGCCGAGGTCCTCATCATGGTCGAGCGCGAGGACACGGCGATCCGGGTCGGCAGCGGCGACGTGCCGGTGCTGGGCACGCCGCGGCTGCTGTCGTTCGCCGAGGGCGCCACGGTCAAGGCCGTCCAGCATCACCTGGAGCCCGGACAGACCACGGTGGGGACCAAAGTGCTGATCGAGCACCGTCTGCCCAGCCCGGTCGGGATGCACGTCGAGATCGGCGTCGAACTCACGGAGGTGGACGGCAGGCGGCTCGTCTTCTCCGTCAGGGCCGTCGACAAGACCGGCGCCCTGGTCGCCACGGGCACGATCGAGCGGGTCGTCGTGGACCGGGAACGGTTCCTCTCCCGTCTCTGAACCTCCGGCCCGCTCTACTCTCGACGACGCCCTACTCGATGACGGCGATGACGTCTCCCTCCTGGACGACGTCGCCCTCCTTCACCTGGAGCTTCGAGACGGTCCCGGCGTCCTCGGCGAGAACGGGGATCTCCATCTTCATCGACTCCAGGATCACAAGGGTGTCGCCCTCCTCGACGACGTCGCCCTCGCTCACGACGATCTTCCAGACGTTCGCCACCATCTCGGCGCGCACCTCGGCCACCCGGGAACTCCCCTCAACGTAATCCAGCAAATCAGGCTTTTCTCATCCGGGAGACCAGCCCGGTGTCGTAGTCCCCGCTCACGAACTCGGGATGGTCGAGCAGCTCGGCGCAGAACGGCAGGTTGTGCTTCGGGCCCTCGATACGGAACGCGGCGACGGCCTCCCGGCCCCGCTCCAGCGCCTCCTCGCGGGTGGCGCCGGTGACGCAGAGCTTGGCCATCAACGGATCGTAGAACGGCGTGACGGTGTTGCCCGCCGTGTATCCCGAATCGATGCGCACCCCCTCGCCCCCGGGCTCCTCCCACACAGCGATCTTGCCAGGACCGGGCAGGAACCTGCGTGGGTCCTCGGCGTAGACGCGGAACTCGATCGCGTGGCCGCTCACCCGCGGCTCGACGGAGTAGACCTCGCCGGCCGCGACGCGGATCTGGTGCTCGACGAGGTCGAGACCGGTGACCAGCTCGGTGACGGGGTGCTCCACCTGGAGGCGGGTGTTCATCTCCAGGAAGACGAAGTCCTGGGCGTCCGCGTCCACCAGGCACTCCACCGTGCCCGCGCCGCGGTAGGCCACCGCCTCTCCGGCCCGTACGGCCGCCGCGAGCATCCGCTCGCGCAGCTCCGGGGTCACGCCGGGGGACGGGCTCTCCTCCACGACCTTCTGGTGGCGCCGCTGGACCGAGCAGTCCCGCTCGCCCAGGGCGACCACGGTGCCGTCGGCGAGGCCGAGGATCTGCACCTCGACGTGCCTGGCCCGCTCGATGTAGCGCTCCAGCAGGATGGCGGGCTCGCCGCCGAAGCGGGCGGCCGCCCGGCAGGCCTGCTCGAACGCCTTGGCCAGCGACTCGTCGTCGCGCGCCACGCCCATGCCGATGCCGCCGCCCCCGCCGGCCGCCTTCACCATCACGGGATACCCGATCTCCCTGGCGGCCCGCTCCGCCTGGGCGAGGTCGGACACCGGCTCTCTGGTCCCCGCGGCGACCGGGACGCCCGCGGACTCCATCAGGTTGCGGGCGTTGATCTTGTCGCCCATCTGCTCGATGGCCTTGGGGTCCGGGCCGATCCAGACGAGGCCGGCGTCGATCACCGCACGGGCGAACGCGGCGTTCTCCGCGAGGAACCCGTATCCGGGGTGGACCGCCCGCGCTCCCGTCGTACGGGCGGCCTGGAGGACCTTGTCGATGTCGAGGTAGCTCTGGGCAGGGTTCGCGGGACCGAGGAGCACGGCGTCGTCGGCCTCACGCGCGAACGGCAGGTCGGCGTCCGCCTCGGAGTGGACCGCGACGGCGCGCAGCCCCATGCCCCGCACCGTGCGGATGATCCGGCGGGCGATTTCACCACGATTGGCGACGAGAACTGAGTCGAACACGCAGCCAACTCTAGGATGATCCCCCGCTCCGTCCCCCCGCCCGTTCCGACTGAACGCGAGGGTCGAATCTGTAGGGTCGCCACAACAACAACGGGCCCGGCGTGGCGCTGGAGGCGTTTCGATGCTACGTCTGCTACAAGCGTGTTACGAGCACGAGCCGGTCGACGACGCGTGCCATCGCCTCCACCACTCCGGGGTCGTAGGCCGACCCGCCGTCGAGCCGCAGCCGCTCCAGGGCCGCCGCCGCGCGGTCCCTGTCGGTCGATCCGCCCACGAGGTCGTCGTACGCGTTGGCGGCCTTGATGATGCGGCTGGCCGTCGGCGGAGACTCGCCGAGCGTGTCGCACTGCCGCCGGACGATCTCCGCGACGCCGTGCAGGACGCCGGTCTTCCTGATCACCTCGGCGCCCAGCTCGGCGATCCGCCGCGCCTGCGCGGGGTCGGCCAGCACGGTCGCGCCGCCGGGGATCGGGTCGCGCAGCGAGAGCTGGCCGATGTCGTGCATGAGCGCGGCGTACTCCAGCTCAAGCAGCTGCGGCTCCGCCATGCCCAGCTCCCGGCCGATGGCGACCGACAGCTGGCTGACGCGCCGCGAGTGGCCCGGCTCGACGTACCCGCCGACCTCGGTGACCCGGCTCAGCGCGCGCACGGTCTGCAGGTAGGTCGCCCGGATGCCGGCGTACTTGCGGAACGCCACCTGCGTGACGAGCAGCGGCGCGGCGAACGCGGGCAGCGCGGTCATGTCCATGCTGTGCGAGGCGAGCGCGAGCAGGATGCCCGACGCCGCGACGGCGGCGCCGAGCGGCGCGGCCATCCTGATCTCATCCCGTACGGCCACGACGAACGCGGTCCTGACCTGGTCGGCCCGGAGCATGGCCGCGATCACCACATCGGCCGCGAGCATGATCGTGACGAGCGCGGCCATCACGCCGAGGGCCGGCCACCAGTTGCCGTGCCGGTCGGCGGTGTCCCGGGCGAGCTCCCCCAGCGGGCCGGTGAGCGGCCGGTAGGCGAAGGCGAGCAGCGCCCCGGCGAGCAGCCGCCGGGCCAGCGCGTCGAGACGGGGCGGCCGGCCGACCGCCAGGTGCGGCAGCCCGCCCGCGATCATGCCGACCGACATCACCGCCACGACCTGCAGGGCCGAGTGGTGCGCCGGCCGTCCGCCCACGTCGAGCAGCAGGGCGTATCCGAGGGAGGCGGCGGTGGAGATCGGGGCGACCTCGCGGTTGCCGGGCATCGTGAGCCTGGCCAGTTCCCCGGCGGCGATGAGCGCGCCGAACCCGATGGCGACCCGCGGATCGGTCAGCCCCTCGGCCGCGGTGTGGGCGATCCCCGCCACGGTGAGCATCCCGGCGGCGCAGATGAGCAGGAGCTGGCCCGAGTCGAGCCCCACCGGCCTGGCCGTCAGCCGACGCTCCCTCACCGCTCCGACACCACCTGGATGGGCGTCGTCGGGTCGTCGTGGTCCTTCGCCGTGGTCTCCACGGCGGGGTCGTCCGGCGGGACGGGCACCGGCTGGGCCAGGTCCCAGCCGTGCCGGTCGAGCGCCTTGACGAACGCGCACACCATGTCGGGGTCGAACTGCGTCCCCGCGTTCTTGCGCAGCTCGGCCACGGCGAACTCGATCGACTTGGCCTTGCGGTAGGAGCGGTCGGAGGTCATGGAGTCGAACGCGTCGGCCACCGCGATGATCCGGGCGAACTCGGGGATCTCCGGCCCGGCCAGCCCCATCGGGTAGCCCTTCCCGTCATGTCGTTCGTGGTGGTGCATGATCCCGGCGAACGCCTCGTCGAGGAAGTCGATGCCCCGCACGATCTCCAGCCCGCGCATCGGGTGGAGCTGGATCGCGGCGTACTCCTCCTCCGTCAGGCGGCCGTCCTTCTGCAGCACCTTTGTCGGCACGCCGAGTTTGCCCACGTCGTGGAGCATCCCGGCGTACCGGATCGCGCGCAGCCGCTCGGTGCCCATCCCGATCTCCTCGGCGATCATGGAGGAGGCCGCGGAGACCCGCGTGCAGTGCCCGCGCGTGTAGTAGTCCTTCGTCTCCACCGCCTGGCACAGCGCCGCGATGGTCGCGTCGTACGCCCGCTGCTCGGCGTGGTAGTGCCCCAAAGCCCACCGGGCCACGAAAAGCGGCAGCAGCACGAGCACGGCCGAGATCGACTGCACCGTCGACCACAGGGCCGCGATCAGCAGGCCGAAGGTGGCGAAGCCGACGTAGGAGCTCAGGAACTGCACCATCACGCGGAGCGAGACCTGGTCCTTGTGCACCGCGGACGCCAGGCGCAGGATGACGGCGGTCAGCGCGAAGTTGACGGCCACGAAGACCACCGTCGCCGCGGCGTACGGCACGAGGATGCCCGGGAAATCGGCGGGCTCGGGCAGTTCGGCCCGCCCTCCCGCGCTCTCGTAGGCCCACCCCGCGGCGTACCCGCACAGGGCGTACTGCGCGCCGTTGAACAGCCGTTTCACCATCGGCAGGCCGGGGCGCACGCTCACGACCGCGGCCAGCCCGACCAGGGCCGCGCCCTCGGGGCCGACGAGCACCACGGCGGCCAGCGCGGCGGAGAAGCTCACCGACACGGCGACGTTCGGCACGTTGAGCAGCGTCGGGACCGACTCGCAGAGCAGGAAGAGCAGCGCCAGGACGAGAAGCGCGGACCAGTCCTCCGCCCCGAGCCCGTGTTGCACGAGGAGACCGCGCGTGATCACGAGAACGGCGGTTCCGACGAGCGCGACGAAGTAGACCCTGGCGGGCCACGGAAGTTCCCGCATGGCGGCCACCTTGAATGCGGATCGGACCCGTGGGCCGACCCTGGCGGACCGGCCCACGGGCAGTGACTACGTCCAGGAGATCCCCGGGGTGCCGGCCGCGAGACCGGCCAGAGCGACCACCGGAGTGAGCAGCGCCAGCGCCACTATCAGCCTGACGACGGTCTTCCCTAGCATTGCGCCGCCTCCACGTCGATGTCGCACTCAGGCTACAGAAGGGCCGATGGCCGGTCCGGGATGTCGCGACCATCGCAGCCAAACCGTAACCAAGCCATCACACGGCGTGCAATTGCACCGGTTTGTCAGGGCCCTTTCACGGGGTGAGCCGGGTCAACAGCCGACGGACGTCGTCGTCCACCTCGGCCTGGAGCATGCGGTTGTCGACGCCGGGCGTGCAGTCGTACGCGACCTGCACGCCCGCGGGCGGTCCCTCGGCGTACCCGAAGACCAGCCGGTAGTCACGGTCGTCCGCCTCCGGGCCTCCCCCCTGGCACATGCCGTCGCTCGGCGCGGTGTCCAGGTCGTCGAGCGCCGCGGCCAGCTCCCGGGCCGCCGCCGCGCCGTGCTCGCGCCTGGGCGGCCACTTCTCGCCCCCGTCCAGGCACACGAGAACCCACTCAGGCTCTCCCGGCACCATGGCGTCCTCCTGTCCCCGGCGGTCGTTCGGGGCACGGCAGGGGTCGTCCGGCCCGGCCATCCGCCACGTCCCCTCCCGATAGGCGGTGGTCAGGGCCTTCCCGACGTACGAGGGGGTCCCGACCGTGCCGTTCGTCGTCCCGGCGCAGGAGTTCACCTCCTCGGCGCTGCCCACCCACAGCGCCGAGCCGTCGGGGTACGCGAACCGGACCAGGTAGTTCGTCATCGGCCCGCCCACCGCCGTACAGGCGTGAACGACCTCGCGGGTGGTCACCGGCAGGTACGCGAGGTCGCGGGCCATCGCCACCGCCTGGTCGGTCAGCGTCCGCGACCCGCCCAGCCGTTCGCCGCCCGGATCGGTGTTGGTGCCGGGATAGGCGCAGATCAGCGCCCGGACCGGCGAGCCGGGCACCAGCGACTCGTCCGCGCCGTCCACGTCCGCGGCGGCCGGCACCCAGCCGCCGATGCCCTCGCCGCCCCAGCGCTGCGGACACGCGTCCGGCACCGCCCTCGGCTCTGGAGCGCACGCGGCCAGTACGGCTCCCGCGCACACGGCGACGACGACGGCGATCCAACGCATCACAAGCATCAGACGTCCGCCCCGGCCGTCCGGTTCAACGGTGAAACCCATCAGGCGAGCGCCTGGTGGGCCCATTCGACGGTGGCCTTGAGGCCCGTGGGCAGGTCGTGCCGGGGACGCCAGCCGAGGGCCTCGTACGCCGGAGCGGGGTCGACGGCCATCGCGGGAAGGTCGCCCATCCGAGGAGGCTCGAAGCGCGGCTCGTCGGGTGCTCCGGCCGCCGCGGCGATCAGGCTGTGCAGCTCACGGTCGGTGGTCTGGACGCCGGTGCCGAGGTTGACCCGGCGGCCGTCGCCCTGCGGCCCGCAGGCGCGGGCGAAGCCGTCCACCACGTCCTCCACGAAGACGTAGTCGCGCGTCTGGGATCCGTCGCCGTAGACGACCGTGGGCTTCCCGGCCAGCAGGGCGTCGGTGAAGATGGCGACCACCCCGGCCTCGCCCTCGGGCGACTGGCGCGGCCCGTAGACGTTCGACAGCACGAGCGTGGTGTATTCGAGCCCGTGCAGCGCCCGGTAGGTGGCGAGGTAGAGCTCGCCGCCGAGCTTGGACGCGGCGTACGGCGAGCGGGGATCGGTGGGGGCGTCGCCCGGGACCGGAATCGCGGCCGGCCTGCCGTAGACGGCGACGGAGGAGGCGTAGACGACCTTTCGGGCCCCGGCGCGGCGGGCGGCCTCCAGGACGTTGACCGTGCCCTCGACGTTGATCCCGGCGTCGGTCACCGGGTCGGCGACGCTCCTGCGCACGCTGATCTGCGCGGCGAGGTGACAGACGACCTCCGGCCGCCAGCGCTCGGCGATCTCCGCGAGCGCGGGGTCGCGCACGTCCATGACGTGCAGGGGGGCGTCGGCGTTGCGCACGTGCCCGGACGACATGTCGTCCACCACCGCGACCTCGTGACCGTCCGCCAACAGCCGATCGACGAGGGTGGACCCGATGAATCCCGCCCCGCCCGTGACCAGTGCCCGCATGTCCCCGTCCTTCCCGGCCTGTAACGGAAGATCCTAACGAGCACTGCCCCGGCACGGCCCGGTCACGCCCCCGCGATCGCCTCTAGAGAGGACGCGGCGAAGCGGCCGTCACCCCCTCGGAACCGCCGGACTAGTCCGCCATCTCGGCGCGTACCTGCTCGATCCGGGTGAGCACCTTGCTGCGCAGGTCCTGCGGGACGGGGTCGCACCCGCAGTGTTTGGCCACGAGCCGCTTGACGGCCTCCTCGAGGCCGTACTCCTCCAGGCACGGGCCGCACTCGTCGAGGTGCTTCCTGATCTCGGCGATGCGGTCGCGGTCCAGCTCGCCGTCCAGGTAGGTGTACACCCGGTCGAGCACCTCGCTACACGGGGTGTCGTGGTGGTTCCCGCAGCTCATCGCTCCTCCTCGCCAAGCGTTCCGCCGAGCCCCGCGCCGCGGGAGTCCGACCGCACGAGACCGCGGTCGCGCGCGTAGTCCTCGAGCTGGTTGCGCAGCTGCCGGCGGCCGCGGTGAAGGCGCGACATCACGGTCCCGATGGGAGTGCCCATGATCTCGGCGATCTCCTTGTACGGGAAGCCCTCCACGTCCGCCAGATAGACGGCGATGCGGAACTCCTCGGGGAGCGCGGCGAGCGCGTCCTTCACGTCGCTGTCGGGAAGGTGCTCGAGCGCCTCGATCTCGGCCGACTTCAGCCCGCTGGACGTGTGCGACTCCGCCCGCGCGAGCTGCCAGTCCTCGATCTCCTCGGTGCCCGCCTGCTTGGGCTCCCGCTGCTTCTTCCGGTAGCTGTTGATGAACGTGTTGGTGAGGATGCGGTAGAGCCAGGCCTTGAGGTTCGTCCCCTCCTGGAACTGGTGGAAGGAGGCGAAGGCCTTGGCGAAGGTCTCCTGCAGGAGATCCTCCGCATCCGCTGCGTTTCGGGTCATCCGGAGCGCGGCCGAGTACAGTTGGTCGAGGAACGGCATGACGTCGCGCTCGAACCGCTCACTGCGCTGCTCCAGAGTCTCCTCGGCTGTCTTGGAGACCGGACCCACCCCCTTCAGGACACCGTACCCAGCCGAGGATACCGGCCCGGCAACGTCCAGCCCGTCGAGGCCTTCTGGCAGCACCAACGTCTTCATGCCCAACTGCAACAGGGCGGGCGTAGAGTCTGTTCCCGGTGCAGATTGAGGTGACGAACGACCCGGTGCGGGGAAAAAAGTAAGCACCGGCTTGGTAGCCCGGAAACCGAGTTTCGCTGTCTCACGCCCATGCGCGGGGCAGCCAGAGTCCAGGAGCCGCTCGTGCTGCCTATACCGGCCAACGAACTCAACGGTTCTGGCACGCTCGGGCCGTACTGGACCTTCTATCACGCGGTCGTCGCCGAGCAGCTGCGCCAGTGGCTGCCCAGCCGTCCCTCCCTCCTGCTGGACCTGTCCGGCGGACGGGGGCGGTGGCCGGCCCAGGCGGCGCGCGCCGGTCACCGGGTGATCGAGGTCATGGACTTCCGCAGGCCGGCCGAGCCGTGGCTGCGGGACGCCTCCGACCGCATCCAGAAGGTGCGCGCCGACAACCTCGGTTTCCTGCCCGACGGCTGCGTGGACGGCGTGATCGCCGAGGAGCGCGTGCTGTCGGTCGAGATCATGGCGGAGTCCGTCATCGAGGACGTGGCCCGGGTGCTGCGGCCCGGCGGGCGCGCGCTGCTGTGCGTCGACTCGCTGGTCCTCGGGATGGCGATCCTGGCTGAGCAGAACTACTGGGCGCACCTGTGCCAGACGGGGGAGGTCATGCTCATCCCCTGGCCCGACGGCAGCATCACCCGCTGCTTCACCAGCCAGCAGATACGCGAGCTGATCACCGGCGCCGGCCTGGAGGTGGAGTGGGTGCGCCCGCGCACCGTGCTGTCCCCCTCCACCGTCGACCACGTGCTGAGCACGGAGAGCAAGTCGCTGTCCTGGCTGGTCCGCACCGAGCTCGACACCCAGGCCGACGGAGACGACACCGTCGGCATCCACCTGGTGGCCAGCGCCCGCAAACCGTTGTGAACGCTCTCCCGGTGTTTGTCAGCGGCCCTCAGCGGCGGCGCTCGGCCCGCGACTGGCACTGCACACAGCGGGCCGCCTCGGGGCGGGCCTCCAGCCTGCCCTCGGGAACGAGCGCGCCGCAGTCGACGCAGCGGCCGTAACCGCCGTCGTCGAGCCGTCGCAGCGCGGCCAGCACGGCCGTACGCTGCCGGGACGCGGCGTCGAGCATGGCCCGGGTCCGGTCGGCGTCGGTGAGGCCGGCCCCCGCGTCGGCGAGGGACCTGTCATGCCCGGCGGCCGGATCCCCACGCAGCACGCTGATCGACCGGTCGAGCTCGGCGAGCATGCTTTCCAGGCGCATACGCGCGGTCGCGACGTCCACGGATCCGCACCTCCGGGAGTGGGGGAGTCACCCGTCCAGGAGCCCCCGGTCTCCTGGCCGGTCAGCGGCCGGTCACCTTCCGTGCGACCGCTTTCTCGAACGGATGCCCACTTCGCGCGCCGTCTACACCCTCACCGCGGGTCAGAAGAGCCGTGGGACGTCGTCGCCCTCCAGGGGCTCGACGAGCTCGGGACCGTTGTGGCGGACGTTGTTGACGGCGTCCGACACCGCGTACGCCTCCAGGCGGTCCGGGCCGGCCGGCACGAGCAGGCCCGTGGGGTCGGTCAGGTGCGGGTCGAGCCACTCCGCCCAGCGCTCGCGCTCGACCATCATCGGCATCCGGTCGTGGATGCGGCCCAGCTTGTCCGTCGCCGTGGTGGTGATCACCGTGCAGGTGCACAGCCACTTCAGCGGGTCGTCGTCCGGGCGGGTGGGGTCCTTCCAGAACTCGTACAGGCCGGCCATGGCGAGCACGCCGCCGTCGGCGGGGTGGATGAAGAACGGCTGCTTCTTCCTGCCCTCCAGCGGCATCCACTCGTAGTAGCCGTCCGCCGGGATCAGGCAGCGCCGGGACTTCAGCGCCCTGCGATAGGACGGCTTCTCCGCCACCGTCTCCACCCTGGCGTTGATCATCCGCGCACCCACCGACGGGTCCTTGGCCCAGCTCGGCACGAGTCCCCACCGGACCACCCGCAGCTGCCTGACGGGCTCGGCGCCCGGGCTCTCGCTGCCGTCGTCCTTCGGCACGCGGCACATCACCGCGTAGACGTTCTTCGTGGGCGCGACGTTGTAGTCGGGCCGGAGTTCGCCGCCGGGCACCTGGTCGGGCACACCGTCCAGCTCGACCTGGAACTCCTCCAGCAACTCCTGCTTCTTGCGCGCAGACGCGTACCTCCCGCACATGCCACCAAGACTGCCACTCCCGCGGGCCGCCCGCGCTCTGCCGACGGTGCGGACAAGCGTGCGCGCACTAAGCTTGCGGCATGGCCTCTCCGCAGTCCGCGTCCGGCGGCGCCGAGCCGCACACCCTCGATCGAAACGGCGCCGGCCGAAGCTCCGCCGCGCCGCTCTGGCCCGCCCCGGTGGCCGCCGAGCCGGTCCGTGCGACGGTCCGCCTGCCCGGCTCGAAGTCGGTGACCAACCGCGCGCTGCTGCTCGCCGCGCTGGCCGACGCCCCCGGCACCGTACGGCTCGCGCTGCGCAGCCGCGACGCCGACCTGATGGCGGCGGCGCTGCGCTCGCTCGGCGCCGAGATGACGCCCTCCAACGAGAGCGCCGACAGCGTGGACTGGTCGGTGACCCCCCATCCCGTACGCGGCGGGGTGTCGATCGACGTCGGCCTGGCCGGGACCGTGATGCGGTTCGTGCCCCCGGTCGCCGCGCTGGCCGACGGACCGGTCTTCTTCGACGGCGACGCGCACGCGCGTAAGCGGCCGATGGGCCCGATCCTGGGCGCGCTGCGCGCGCTCGGCGCGTCCGTGGACAACGACGCGCTGCCGTTCACGATCCGCGGGCCGATCCCGGGCGGCGAGGTCGTGCTCGACGCCTCGGTCTCCTCGCAGATGGTCTCCGGCCTGCTGCTGGCCGCCGCGCGCTTCGAGAAGGGCGTGACGGTGCGGCACAGCGGCCCGCCCGTCCCCTCGATGCCGCACATCGAGATGACCGTGCACATGCTGCGCCAGGCGGGGGTCGAGGTGGACGACTCCGAGCGCGACCTGTGGCGGGTGCAGCCCGGCCCGATCCTGGCCAGGGACGTCACGGTCGAGCCCGACCTGTCCAACGCCGCTCCCTTCCTGGCGGCGGCCCTGGTCACCGGGGGCTCCGTCGTCGTGCCCGACTGGCCGGAGGAGACGACGCAGGGCGGCGACGCGCTTCGCGGGCTGCTCGGCGAGATGGGCGCGCGGGTCGAGCGGGTGCCTGAGGGCCTGCGGGTGACCGGCGAAGGCCGCCTGCGTGGCGTCGACGCCGACCTGCACGACGTCAGCGAGCTCACCCCCACGATCGCCGCGCTGGCCGCGCTGGCCGACGGGCCGACCCGCATCCGGGGCGTGGCGCACATCCGGGGGCACGAGACCGACCGGATCACCGCCCTCGCCACGGAGATCAACCGGCTGGGCGGCGACGCCAGGGAGACCGACGACGGCCTGGAAATCCACCCCCGGCCGCTGACCGGCGGCGTCTTCCACTCGTACGCCGACCACCGCATGGCCACGGCGGGCGCGGTCATCGGCCTGGTCGTGCCGGGCGTCCAGGTCGAGGACATCGCGACGACCGGCAAGACGCTGCCCGAGTTCCCGCGCATGTGGGCCGCCATGCTGGGCAGCGAGGGACACCGGGCATGAGCCGGCGATCGGGGCGCGGGCAGTCCGAAGGGCAGGGGCACTGAGAAAACGGCATTACGACGAGGACGACGTCAGGGTCAGGCCGGGCAAGGGCTCACGGCCGCGGACCCGGATCCGTCCTGCCCACAGTGAGGCCGTCGAGGGCTTCGTGGTGGCCGTCGACCGCGGGCGTTACACCTGCCTGGTCGGCGACGGGGTTCCTCAGCGCAGGAGGAAGCGGCAGGACGAGCGGACGCTCGTCGTGGCGATGAAGGCCCGCGAGCTCGGCCGCAAGGGCATCGTCGTGGGCGACCGCGTGGCTCTGGTGGGCGACGTGACCGGGCAGCCCGACACGCTGGCGCGCATCGTCCGTGTGGAGGAGCGCACCTCGATGCTGCGCCGCAGCGCCGACGACGTCGACGACATCGAGCGCCCCATCGTCGCCAACGCCGACCAGTTGGTCATCGTCACCGCGCTCGCCGATCCCCCGCCGCGGCCCCGGATGATCGACCGCATGCTCGTCGCGGCCTACGACGCCGACATCGAGCCGCTGCTGTGCCTCACCAAGGCCGACCTGGCCCCCGCCGACGATCTCGTGGCGCTGTACGAACCCCTCGGCGTGCCGTACGTGGTCGTCCGCAAGGGCGGCCCGGTCGACGACCTGGGCGAGGCGCTCGCGGACCGGATCAGCGTGCTGGTCGGCCATTCCGGGGTCGGCAAGTCGACCCTGGTCAACGCGCTGGTGCCGCACGCCCGCCGGGCCGTGTCCCACGTGAACGCCGTCACCGGCCGAGGCAGGCACACGTCGACCTCCGCCGTCGCCCTGGAACTGCCGGAAGGCGGCTGGATCATCGACACCCCCGGCGTGCGCAGCTTCGGGCTCGCCCACATCTCGGTGGAGACCGTGCTCGCCGCCTTCCCCGACCTGGTGGACGCCACGGCCGACTGCCCCAAGGGCTGCACCCACCTCGGCGACGACTGCGCCCTCGACCGCTACGTCGCGGAGGGGCACGCGGATCCCGCGCGCCTGGAGTCCCTGCGGCGGCTGCTCGCCAGCCGCGAGGGCTCCCCCGAAGAAGACTAGGCCGACGAGGACTAGAGCGACGCGCTCCGGGTGAAGGCGAGCATTACGGCGAGCGCTCCGAGCATGCTCCCCATGACGATCCGCTGGGCTCGCAACCACGCCGGCCGGTGCACCAGGAAACCCGCGACACTACCGGCGGCGAGCACGATCGACAGGTTCACCGTCACGGCCACCGCGATCTGGAAAAGGCCGAGAACGACGCCCTGAGCCAGCATGTTCCCCGCGCCGATATCGACGAACTGCGGAATGACGGAGACATACAGAATGGCGATCTTCGGATTGAGCAGGTTCGTCATCAGGCCCATGGCGAAAAGCCGGCGTGGCGGGTCGTGCGGCACGTCCCGCACGGCGAACACCGAAACACCGCCGGGCCCGATGGTCTTCCACGCGAGCCATATCAGATAACCCGCCCCGGCCAGCCGGATCGCGGTGAGAACCTGCGGAGCCGCGGCGAACAGCGCGGCCAGGCCGAGATTCGTCGCCGTCAGATAGACGAGGAATCCCGCGACGACTCCGCTCAACGAGATTATTCCGGCCCGGCGTCCCTGGCTGATGCTCCGCGACACGAGATACATCATGTTCGGCCCCGGAGAAAGCACCATTCCGAGCGCCACGGACACGACACCCAGCACCGCCTTCGGTTCGACCATGAGGCCGCCCTTTCTTCGCTGGTCACCAATGCCGGTCCGGACGGCTTCCTCAGGCTATTTCACCGGCCGCGAAGAATGCAATATCGGGTATTGCTCTCGGAGCAATTTTGTGTTTGGATGCGCTCGCCGCGACGAGGAGAGGAGGCGGCGGTGGAGAGCTACCGGGAGCTGGCCGACGAGGTGGCCGCGGACATCGCGGCCGGACGGCTCAGGCCGGGAGACCGGCTGCCTCCGCAGCGCGACTTCGCCCGGCGGCGCGGCATCGCCGGCTCCACGGCGGCGCGCGTCTACGCGGAGCTGACCCGCCGCGGCCTGACGGTCGGCGAGGTCGGCCGCGGCACCTTCGTGCGCGCCTCGGCCCGGCGTCCCGGGATCGCCCTGGCCGAGCCCAGCGGCACCAGGATCGACCTGGAGCTCAACTACCCCGTCATTCCCGATCAGGCCCGTCTGCTCGGGGACGGCATCAGGCGGCTGCTGCGCCCCGACGTGCTGGAGGCGTCCATGCGGCCGGTGGGCGCGGCGGGCACTCCCCTCTCCCGCGAGGTCGTCGCGAACCTGCTCGCCCGTTCCGGCTGGCGTCCGGACCCGGCCCGGCTGCTCTTCGCCGGCAACGGACGCCAGGCGATCGCGGCCGTCATCGCCGCGCTGGTCCCGCCGGGTGCGCGGCTGGGCGTCGAGGAGCTCACCTACCCCGTCGTGAAGACGATCGCCACCCGGCTCGGGGTCACGCTCGTGCCCCTGCCGGTCGACGAGGCGGGCCTGGTGCCCGAGGCGGTGGAGGCCGCCGCCCGCAAGGCCCCGCTGAAAGCGGTCTACCTCCAGCCGACGCTGCACAACCCGTTGTCGGTCAGCATGCCGGTCGAGCGCCGCGCCGAGCTCGCGGCCGTGCTCGCACGGCTGGACGTGCCCGCGATCGAGGACGGCATCTGGTCGTTCCTCCGCGACGAGCTGCTGCCGCTCGCCGCCGTGGCGCCCGAGCGCACGATCCTCGTCGACAGCCTCTCCAAGCGGCTCGCGCCGGGGCTGACCGCCGGGTTCGCGGTCGTACCCGAGGCCGCGGTCCCCGGCGTGACCGCGGCACTGCACTCGGGAGGCTCGGCGCCGCCGAGCTTCGCGCTGGAGGCGGCGGCCCGGCTGGCCGGCGACGGCGTCGTGGAATCGCTGAGCCTCGGCAAGCGGCGGGACGCCGAGGCCCGGCAGGAGATCGCGACGCGCCACCTGGGCGGCTTCGCCGTCCGCGCCGACCCGCGGTCCTACTACTGCTGGTGGGAGCTGCCGCCCCCGTGGCGGGCCGACACGTTCGTCGCCGCCGCCGCGCGGCACGGCATCGCCGTCACCCCGGCGGCGGCCTTCGCCGTCGGCGACAACCGCACGCCCAACGCCGTCCGCCTCGGCCTGGCCTCGCCCCCGGCCGAGACGCTGGCACGCGCCCTCGCCACCCTCGCAGGGCTCGCCCGCTCCTCACCGGACGACCTGCTGGCCGACTGAGCGGTCAGGCATTGCGGTCAGGCATTGCGGTCAGGCCTCGCGGTTGGGGCGCAGGGTCCAGGAGACGGTCATCTCCGAGACCACGACGCCGTCGGCGTTGCGGATCTCGACGGCGACCTCGAACTCGGGCCGCTCCCCCGCGTCCAGCCGGGCGACGACCGCCTGCCGTTCGGCCCGGAGAGTGGCGGCGGCCGTGACCTCGCCCATGGCGAGCTTGAGGTAGCGAATCTCCGCCTCGGTGGCCAGCGGCACGGCCCGGGACAGCTGGTCGCCGAAGGCCGACAGCATGGCCGCGCCCGAGGCGGTCTCGGCCAGCGTGAACAGGGCGCCCGCGTGCGGCCCGCCCACATGGTTGTGCAGGTCTCCCCGGTCGGCCAGGCGGGCGACCGCCGTACCGGTGCCGACCGAGTCGAACGTGATGCCGAGCAGCCGCGCGAACGGGACGCTGTCGAGCATGAAGGCGCCGATGTCCATGGCCGGGATGTTACCGGCTGGTACGGTTTGGAGCGATCCTTCCTCTGCTGTGAGCAGGTCGCGGCACGATACGTTGGGGCCGTGACGGAGTACCGCGACGACCTTCATCTCGCGCATCTGCTGGCGGACGCCGCCGACGACATCACGATGCGCCGTTTCAAGGCCGTGGACCTCAAGGTCGACACCAAGCCCGACCTCACCCCGGTCAGCGACGCCGACCGGGCCGTGGAGGAGGCGATCCGCGGCACGCTGCGCCGTGCCCGGCCCCGCGACGCCGTCGTGGGCGAGGAGTTCGGCATGACCGGGCACGGCATGCGCTCCTGGATCGTCGACCCGATCGACGGCACCAAGAACTACGTACGCGGAGTCCCCGTGTGGGCCACGCTGATCGCGCTGCTGGAGCACGGCAAGGTCGTCGTGGGCGTGGTCTCGGCCCCGGCGCTCGGCCGCCGCTGGTGGGCCGCCAAGGAGAGCGGCGCGTGGACCGGGCGCAGCCTGAGCAAGGCCACGCGCTGCGAGGTGTCCTCGGTGGGCCGCCTTGACGACGCCTCCTTCTCCTTCTCCGACCTGGAGGAATGGGAGAAGGCCGGGCGGCTCGACCCCTTCCTCGACCTCACCAGAGAGTGCTGGCGCACCCGCGGCTACGGCGACTTCTGGTCGCACATGATGGTCGCCGAGGGCGCGGTGGACATCTCCGCAGAGCCCGAGCTGTCTCCCTGGGACATGGCCGCGCTCACGATTATCGTCGAGGAGGCCGGCGGCTCCTGCACCTCGCTCGACGGCACCCCGCCGCTCGACGGCGGCAACCTCGTCTGCACCAACGGCCTGCTCCACGACGAGGTCCTCAAGCGCCTGTCCCCCCGCTGAGCCCCTACATCGCCAGCACGTCGCCCGCGGCGGTGAGGAGGCTGCCGCGGTACGCGTCGCCGAACAGGCAGACGTGGACGGCCAGCGGGTGGAGCTGGTGCAGGGGCACGCGCTCGCGCCAGCCGTCCGCGAGGGGCGCCGCCTCGCGGTAGGCGGCGAGGATCGTGTTGAGGTGCGGCGCCCCGAACAGCGCCAGCATCGCGAGGTCGGTCTCCCTGTGGCCGCCGTGGGCGGCCGGGTCGACCAGCACGACCCCGTCCGCCGACCACAGTAGGTTTCCGCTCCACAGGTCGCCGTGGATACGGCTCGGCGGCTCGGCCGGCCCGGCGACCTCCGCCACCCGGTCGCACGCCTCCTCGACCAGCTCCACATCGGCGGCCGACAGCGCGCCGCGGTCGCGCGCGAGCTGTACGAACGGGAGCACGCGGCGGGACACGTAGAACGACGGCCAGTCCGGCGCGGGCTCGTTGCCCATCGGCAGCTCGGCGATGTAGCCGGGCCAGGGGGCGCCCAAACCCGGAGCCCCGGCGGCGTGCAGCGCCGCGAGCGCCCGGCCGAACCGCTCGGCGGCATCGGCCGTCGCGGGGGCGGTGTCGATCCACTCCAGCACCAGCGTGCCGCCGTCCGCGGCGATCACCTCGGGGACGGCGACCGCTCCCGGCTCGGCCAGCCAGCGCAGCCCCGCCGCCTCGCTGTCGAGAACGGCCGACGCGTCCGCGCTCTTCTTGACGAACACCCTGCGGCCGTCGTCGAGCACGCCCTCGTGCAACGTCCAGGCGTGTCCGCCGCCGAGGTCCCTAGTGATCCTCAAGGTACTTCGCCACCCCCTCGCAGGCGGCCTCGAGCAGCACCTCGACGAAGCCCTCGCGCCCACCGTAGTAGGGATCGGGCACCTCGGCGCCCTCGGGGGCCGCCGGGTCGAACGACCGCAGCAGCCGGACGTCGGCGTCCGGCGGCGCGATCCGCCGTACGGCGCGCAGGTTGTCCCGGTCCATTACGAGGACGAGGTCACGCTCGGCGAACCACGCCCGGTCGAACTGGCGGGCCCGGTGGGACGAGCCGTCGTAACCGTGGGCGGCCAGCGTGGCCAGGGCCCGCTCGTCCATCGGCTCCCCCACGTGCCAGCCGCCGGTGCCGGCGCTGTCCACCTCCACGTCGAGCCCTCGTTCGGCCAGCGTACGGCGCAGCACGACCTCGGCGATGGGCGAGCGGCAGATGTTCCCCATGCAGACCAGACATACACGCTTCATGAACTCAATCCTCTCCCATAACGCCCGTGACCTGCTCGTTATCTCTTCCGAGTCACACAAGAGCGACCGGGGGCGTTCACTACGCGTTCACCTTTACCAAGGTTTTAGGTCACCTTGGCTCCCTACCGTCCCTGATGTTGAGAGACAAGGGGAGGAACAACCGTGAAGTATGCAGGCCGGCTCGCAGCCGCCACTATCGTCGGCGTGCTCTCGCTCGCCGCATGCGGGACCGATGACAACACTGGCACCGCGGGGGGCACCTCCAGCGCCGCCGCTCCCGCGCAGGGCGACGACACCCTGAAGGGCACCATCAACGCCGCCGGCTCCTCGGCCCAGGCGAACGCCATCGCGGAGTGGAAGAAGAACTTCCAGTCGTCGAACCCCGGCGTCAGCATCAACTACAACCCGAGCGGCTCCGGCGCCGGCGTCCAGGCGTTCATCCAGGGCACGGTGGCCTTCGCCGGCTCCGACTCGGCCCTGAAGGAGGACAAGGGCGAGCCCGCCCAGGCCGACCAGCGCTGCAAGACCGGCAAGGCGATCAACCTGCCGATGGTGACCGGCCCGGTGGCCGTGGTCTACAACCTGCCGGGCGTGGACGGCCTCCAGCTCTCGCCGAAGACCATCGGCGGCATCTTCAACAGCAAGATCACCAAGTGGGACGACCCGGCCATCAAGGCGGACAACCCCGACGCCAAGCTGCCCTCGACCGCCATCCAGGCGTTCCACCGCTCGGACGAGTCGGGCACCAGCGACAACTTCACCAAGTTCCTGAAGGCCACCGCCGACTGGCCGTACGAGCCGGCCAAGGCGTGGCCGGCCGAGGCCCAGGGCCAGGGCGCCAAGGGCTCGGACGGCATCGCCTCCAGCATCAAGAGCACCGAGGGCGCGATCAGCTACGTCGAGCTGTCCTTCGCGGAGAACTCCCAGCTGCAGAAGGCCAAGGTCGCCAACGGCTCGGGCGAGTTCGTCGAGCTCACCCCGGAGAGCGCCGCCAAGACCGTCGAGGCCGCCCAGATCGAGGGCACCGGCAACGACCTCAAGCTGTCGATCGACTACGCCACCAAGGCCGCGGGCGCCTACCCGATCGTGCTGGTGACGTACGAGATCACCTGTGAGAAGGGCCTGGCGGCCGAGGACGCGAAGCTGGTCAAGTCCTTCCTGACCTACACCTCGAGCGACGAGGGCCAGCAGGCGCTGACCAGCCTCGGCTACGCCCCGCTGCCGTCGAGCCTGCTCACCAAGGTCCGCACCGCGGTCGAGGCGATCTCCTAACAGATGGCGACATCAACCAGAACCAGGGAGAGCGGACCGGCCCAGCGCCGGTCCGCCTTCCGGCGCAGCCGCGGCGACGGCCCGTTCCGCTTCGCCTCGACCGGGGCCGGGGTCGTCCTTCTGGCGATCATGGCCGCCATCGGGGTGTTCCTGGTCGTCAAGGCCGTCCCCGCCCTCCAGGCGAACACCTCCCACTTCCTGACCGAGCTGACCTGGCAGCCCAACGCCACCGAGCCGGTCTTCGGCATCGGGGCGCTCGCCTTCGGCACCGTGCTGAGCTCGCTGCTCGCGCTGGTCATCGCCACCCCGGTGGCGGTCGGCGTCGCGCTGTTCATCTCGCACTACGCGCCCCGGCGGCTCGCCTCGGTCCTGGGCTACGTGGTGGACCTCCTCGCGGCGGTCCCCAGCGTCGTCTACGGCCTGTGGGGCGTCGCCTTCCTCGTGCCGTTCATGCTCGGCCCGTCGAAGTTCCTCAACGACTACCTCGGCTGGATCCCGCTGTTCGGCGGTGACACCGTGGTCGGCAAGAGCATGCTCACCGCGTCGCTCGTGCTCGCGATCATGATCCTGCCGATCATCGCCGCGATCTCCCGTGAGGTCTTCCTGCAGGCCCCCAAGATGCAGGAAGAGGCCGCGCTCGCGCTCGGCGCGACGCGCTGGGAGATGATCAGGATGTCGGTCCTGCCGTTCGGCCGGCCCGGCGTCATCAGCGCCGCGATGCTCGGCCTCGGCCGTGCGATGGGCGAGACCATCGCGGTCGCGCTCATCTTCCCGGCGACGTTCAAGATCTCGTTCCAGATCCTCGGCCCGTACGGCAACAGCATCGCCGCCAACATCGCCAACGGCTTCGGCGAGGCGACCGAGGTGGGTCGCGGCGCGCTGATCGCCTCGGGTCTCGTCCTGTTCCTCATCACCCTGCTGGTGAACATGGCCGCCCGCTTCATCATCGCCCGCCGCAAGGAATACGCGAGGGCCGCAGCGTGACCGTACAGACCGGAATCCAGCCCATCTCCGCGGCCCGGCGGGCCAAGGACCGCCTCGTCCAGGTGCTCGTCTACCTGGCGTTCGCGCTCGCGGTCATCCCGCTGCTGTCGGTGCTGTGGCTCGTCGTCAAGAACGGCATCGGCCGCTTCGACATGGAGTTCCTGACTCACTCCATGCGCAACATCGGGGCGCGCGACGCGGGCGGCGGCGCCTACCACGCCATCATCGGCACGCTCGAACAGGTCCTGCTCGCCTCACTCATCGCGGTCCCGATCGGCCTGCTCACCGCGATCTACCTCGTCGAGTACGGCGAGGGCGGGCGGCTCTCCCGGATGATCAGCTTCTTCGTGGACGTCATGACCGGCGTCCCTTCCGTGGTTTCCGGCCTGTTCATCCTGGCCTTCTGGATCCTCGTGCTCGGCATGCCGTTCTCCGGTTTCGCCGGCGCGCTCGCCCTGTCGATCCTGATGATGCCGGTGGTGGTCAGGTCCGCCGAGGAGATGCTCCGCCTGGTCCCCCGGGAGCTGCGCGAGGCGTCGTACGCGCTGGGCGTGCCCAAGTGGCGCACCATCGTCAAGGTCGTGCTGCCCACGGCCTTCACCGGGATCGTGACCGGCGTCATGCTGGCCGTGGCCCGCGTCGCCGGCGAGACCGCGCCGCTGCTGCTCACGGTCTTCATCACCGACTCCATCAACAACGACCCGTTCAACGGGCCGCAGATGGGGCTTCCGCTGTACGTCTTCGATCAGGCCGGCCGTCCCACGGACACCGCGATCAACCGGGCCTGGACCGGCGCGCTCACGCTGATCCTGATCGTCATGCTGCTCAACCTGGTCGCACGCCTCATCACCTGGTGGCGTTCGCCCGCGAGGAGGAGGTAGGAACATGGCCAAGCAGATCGAGGTCTCGGACCTCGACGCCTACTACGGCTCGCACAAGGCGATCGAGGGCATCTCGATGATGATCGAGCCGCGGTCGGTGACGGCCTTCATCGGCCCCTCGGGCTGCGGGAAGTCCACGTTCCTGCGGACCCTCAACCGGATGCACGAGGTCATCCCCGGCGCCCGGGTCGAGGGCAAGGTCCGCCTCGAGGATCAGGACCTGTACGGCGCGGACGTGGACCCGGTGTCGGTCCGCCGCACGATCGGCATGGTGTTCCAGCGGCCGAACCCCTTCCCCACGATGTCCATCTTCGACAACGTGGCGGCCGGGCTGAAGCTGAACGGCCGCTTCTCCCGTTCCGAGCTGGACGGCATCGTCGAGGAGTCGCTCAAGGGCGCCAACCTCTGGAACGAGGTCAAGGACCGGCTGGGCAAGCCGGGCGCGGGCCTGTCCGGCGGTCAGCAGCAGCGCCTGTGCATCGCCCGCGCGATCGCCGTACGCCCGCAGGTGCTGCTCATGGACGAGCCCTGCTCGGCGCTCGACCCCATCTCGACGCTGGCCATCGAGGACCTGATCTCGCAGCTCAAGCAGGACTACACGATCGTCATCGTGACCCACAACATGCAGCAGGCGGCCCGGGTCAGCGACAAGACCGCGTTCTTCAACCTTGCCGCGCAGGGTCAGCCCGGCAAGCTGGTCGAGATGGACGAGACCTCGAAGATCTTCACCAATCCGGCGGAGAAGGCGACCGAGGACTACATCACGGGCCGCTTCGGCTGACGACCGCTTCTTTGGCTGACGACCGCATTCGGCTGACAGCATTGGAGGGACCTGGGTGACGGCACCCGCAGTGGAGGGGGACACTCGGACGGCGCCCATGCTCCTGGTGGCCGATCCGGACGCGGGTCTGGTGCGGCAGCTCTCGGCGGCCATGCAGGCCGAGGGCGTCGACGTGACCGGCGTACCGGACGGCGCCCAGGCACTGCTGCAGGCCGGGGCGCTCCGGCCCGACGCCGTGCTGATCTGCGCCTCCCTCCCGATCGTCGGCCCCGTCGACTTCGTCCGCGCCGTACGGCTCATGCGATCCGTGCCCGTCCTGCTCGGCATCGACTTCGGGAGCGACGCCGAGCAGGCCCTGCAGGCTCTGGAGGCGGGCGCGACGGCCTGCGTGGCCAGGCCGTACCGCGTGCCCGAGCTTCTCCCCCTCGTCCAGGCTGCCTTCCGCCGGCAGGACGGACACCGGACCGTGCTGACGATCGGCGACGTGGAGCTCGACGTGACGGCGTACCAGGTGAAGGTCGGCGGGCGCGTCGTGCACCTGCCGCTGCGCGAGTTCGAGCTGCTGCACTACCTGATGCGCAACGCGGACAGGACGGTCACCCGCGAGCAGATCATGCGCAACGTCTGGCACTCGACCGACGGGATGTCGACCAACACCATCGCCGTGCACGTCAAGCGCCTGCGCGCGCGGCTGGGCGACGTGGAGGACAGGATGATCCAGACCGTCCGGGGAGTGGGATACCGCCTGGTCAGCGGGTGACCGCTGTCGGGGGAAAGCGTGCGCTGTCTCAGGAGAAGGTGCGGCCGAGGTGCGCCAGACCGGCGTCCGCGTACGACCGGGCGCCCGAGCGCAGGCCGTACGCCACGTCCTCCAGCAGCGCGCACCGGGCGTAGAAGACCGCCCGCTCGTGGTCCGCGTCGTCGTGGCGGCCCTGATAGTGCGCCAGCGTCCGCTCGTAGACCTCGGGTCCGAGGTCACGGTAGACGAGCGCGAGGTCGTACGCGGGATCGGCGATGGCCGCGTCCGTCCAGTCGATGACCCCCGTCACGGCGCTCGCCTCGACGTCCACCAGTAGGTGCTCGCTGCCCAGGTCGTTGTGGCAGAACGTCAGCACGCCGGGCTCCGCGGGGGCCGCGGTGGAGAGAAAACCCTCGACCAGCCGCTGTGCGGCCGGCGGCAGGTGGGCCACGATGTCCCGGTAATACCCCTCGGCCTCCTCCAGGAGCTCACTCATGGAGTAGGTGTCACGCGGCACGAACGCCTCCATCCGCTCCACCGGCGCCCCGTGGACCCGGCTGAGAAAAGCGCCCAGGGGAGCCGCCAGGCGCGTGGGTTCCCTGACCGGATGAGTGTTCAGCGGGCGGCCGGGCAGCTTGCCGTACGCGAGGGCGCCCGCCTCCTCGTCCACGAAGATCGGCTGTGGCACCGGCAGCGGGGACAGCTCGCTGACGGCGGCGAGCAACGCCGCCTCCCGCCGCACCGCTTCGCCGCGGAGAGCCGAATCGGCGATCTTGCTCTGCCGTACGACCAGGTCACCGTTGACCTCGTACGCCGCGTTGTCCTGCCCCTCGCCCAGCCGTTCGACGGTGCTGACCACGTAGCCGGGCAGGTGGCGGGCCAGCAATCGGATAATCCGCTCGGTCACTCCCGTAACCCTAGCCATCTCGGGACGTGGCCGCGTCAACCGAGGTTGACATCCAAGGGGCGTCAACTTACGTTGACACCATGGACTGGGATGAGAAACCCGGCGACGGACGGATGCCGGTGATGGTCGATGCAGGCGATCATCTGCTGTGCGCGCAGGTCCGCGGCGAAGGCCCCACAGTGGTTCTCGAGTGCGGCGGTGCGGGTCAGGGCGTGGGCGGCGCCTGGGGAGAAGACCTGGAGGCGGCCCTGGCCGAGCGGGCCACTGTGGTGACCTACGATAGGGCCGGAGTCGGCCGGTCCACCGGCTCGCAGGCCCGCACCGTCACCGAGATGGCCGACGACCTGCACCGGCTTCTTCGCGGCCTGCACGTCGACCTGCACGTCGAACTTCCGGTGGTGCTGGTGGGCTGGTCCTATGGCGGGCTCGTCACCCAGCTGTACGCCGCCCGCCATCCCGATGACGTGGCGGGACTGGTCTTCGTCGACCCCACCGTCACCGGCACCCCGCCGGGTTCGGCGCTCGTGCGCGAACTGTCGTTCCTTCTCGCTTCGCGTCTGCTTCGTCTGCGTGCGCTGTTCGGCGGAAGGAACGCACAAGCGCTACGCGAACTGGCCGTCACCGTGGCCGGAATGCCGCACGCCATGCGCGAGGTCGCCGAGGCGCGTCAGGCGACGGGGTTGCCGCCCGTGCCCATCCGCGTGATCGCCGCGAGCCTGCGGCCGAGGATGCCCAAGGCGCATCTGGAGCATATGCACGCCGACTACCGCGCCCTGGCCGGCCAGTCGCCGTACGGACAGGTGGTGACGGCACAGCGATCCGGTCACCAGATCCCGTTCGAGCAGCCCGAGATCATCGTGCAGATGGTCGACGAAGTGCTGGGGCTGCTGCCGCCGTCACCCCGCGAGGTCTCGTGATGGGACCGCGTTCTGGGGGGTGATGGGACGTCACTGCGCCGGCCGGAAGGTCCGGTCCTCGCGAAGCCCGCTTCGCTGGGCCTTCGCTGCGGTCCTCCCTCCCGCCCGCTCCGCTCCTCCCTCACGCCCGCTCCGCTCCTCCCCGGCCGCTGCTCGCGCCCCCCGGTGCCGTCAGAAAGGGACCTTGACAGAGGTAGGGATGCTCCAGGGGCCGCAGTCGGAGCCGAAGGTGCCGCGGTCGCAACCCTGGACGATGAAGGAGGCCTTGAGGTATCCCCCGTGGCCATTGCTGGTGGAGCAGACATTCTCCCCATCTCCCCAGTAACAGGTGGGGTCCACCGAATAGACGCCGCTCCACGGGGTCAGCCTGCCGACCTTCACCTGGGTGGTCCGGCCGCCGGCGGGGCTCCAGCGGACCTGGAAGAAGTCCCAGTCGCGGCCGAGGCCGCTCCAGCGGAAGACGGCCTTGCCACCCGCGTAGTAAGCGCGGACCAGGGCGCCGTCGCCGAGGCCGGGGGACCACACGATCTTGCCGTTGCGGAACTCCTGGTAAGAGCCGCGCTTGTCGGCGTAGCCGTACTCCTTGGTGACCGGGCAGCCGTAGACGCTTCTCTCTCCGCCGTTGGAGCGCCACAGGTCGCCAATGAGGCTGCCGGGCGGTGCCACGCGGGACGGGTCGCAGGCCGCGGCGTTCGCGGGGGAGATGCTGACCGCGACGGTCGTGGCGACCGTTCCGAGAGCGGCGGCGACGGCGAGGAGGGCGCGGCTGGTGCGTGTCATCGGAGGGGGTCCTTCCTTGGGAGCGGGTGCCACCTTTGGCGTACGTCGGACCGCTTTCAGCGGGGTTACCGATGGTTGCAGGTCCCTTGCGCGAGCGTTTCCGGCGTCGGGCGGCTGACCCTCGCCGGCGTGAGCGCCAAGACCGCCGGCAGCTATGCATGCCCTCGGTAGGGTGAGACAGTTCGGGGGTGGCAATCGATCTCGAAGCGTGGACTCAGCGCCTGTTCGTCCTGCGGGACGACGGCGACTTCCTGGACGATCCCCTCGACACCGTGCTCTCGCTGACGGAATTCCTCACCGCTGCCGGTCGGGTGGCGGAGACGTACCCGACCCGGCAGATCGCCGATGGCCTGTGGTTCCTTGTAGGCGACTCCGGGCTGTTCCGCGAGCTGTACAACCCGTCCGTGCCCGAGGACCTGCGAGTGCGGTGCGCCGCCGCGATCAGGCCGTTGTACGCCCAGTTGTTCGAACCCCTGTGTCAGAACGTGTTGAGTCACGGCGAGAACGGCGACTCGGCGGAAAACCCCCTGAACACCATCTGCTACATGTGGTGGGACGTCTTTCCCACCTGGGGCACGCCGGGTGACCCCGTCGCGCGCAGGATCGACGAGGCACTGCTCGGGGTCATGCGTGACACGCTGTCCAGTGAGAACGTCGCCTGCGTCGAGAGCGCTCTGCACGGGCTGGGCCACTGGCACATCACCTACTCCGACGTGACCGAGAGCATCGTCGACGAGTTCCTGCGTCAGCGGGCCACAATCGGCGTATCCCTGCGCGACTACGCCCGCGCCGCCAGGCGCGGCAGGGTGCTGTAAACCGGCATCGAGCAAGGTGTCCCAGGTGTCGCTGCCGTCGTTTTCACCGGACCACTTCGCCTGGTGTGAGCCATCGAGTCTTGGGACCAGGGCGCCGACGGTGTGAACGCGAAGCCCGCTCCGCTGGGCCTTCGCTACGGTCCGCCCGCCCGTCCGCTCCGCTCCTTCCTCACACCCCGGGACGGACCACCAGGCCCCGGATACGCGAAAGCCCCGGCCGATCACGGCCGGGGCGACACCCCACCACCAACACCCACCCACACCCAAAAACAGAACCCCGGGGCCGGCCCGCACCCGCCAACCCGCGGGTGCGGGCACGAACGATAAACAACCCCGGAAATGCGGAAGGGCCACCCCGCCTGGGGTGGCCCTTCCATTAAAAGATTGTCCGGCGGTGTCCTACTCTCCCACACCGTCCCCGGTGCAGTACCATCGGCGCTGGCAGGCTTAACTTCCGGGTTCGGAATGTAACCG